>JBBIJH010000025.1:0-25159 GCA_037446075.1 Ignavibacteriales bacterium | reverse complement strand
TTCAGTCTAGTCGTCGATTCATATCCTGACAGCGACGTAAAAGCCCGGTCGTTCCGGATGCTGGGTGAGGTATATCTTGCATTGGGAGACCTCGGCTCGGCAGAGAGAGGCTTCCGATCTGCCATAGGAATACCCGACGTCCCTGACGATGTCGCTTCAGAGGCACTGTTTCAACTCGGCTGGACTCTCTACAAGCTGAGGCGGTATCCAGAATCGCGGTCTCGATTTGAGGAGTTTACAAAGCGGTTCCCTTCGCACGAGAAGTATGCGGACGCTACGTTCTGGATCGGGGAGGCCCTTTTCCAAATGGAAGAATATAAAGACGCACACGCGGCCTATGAAAAAGTCTTGAATCTCCATCCGAATGGAAGCAGACAGGAAGACGCATTGTATGGGATGGCGTGGTCCTCCTATAAACTAAACGAATACCCACGATCGGCGCGCGAGTTTGAAAGGCTGATCGACCTGTCCCCCAAGGGTAAATACGCTCTCGACGCACGGCTGAGGCTTGCGGATTGTTACTTTGCACAGAAGGAATTTCGCCGTGCCGCCTCAGCCTATGAACACGTCACCGCTCTCTACCCTCAGGATGAGCAAGCGCCTTATGCCCAGTATCAGCTCGGACAAGCCACGTTTAGGGCGGGAGATTCACAGAAGGCCCTGGCCGCGTTTCGTCGGTTGCTCGGACGTTTTCCCGGGTCACCTTTTGCCGATGACGCTCAATATGCCATCGGCTGGATCTATTTTAGTGAGAAGAATTATCCGACAGCCGTGGCTGAGTTCCAGAAGCTTCTCGTGGCTTATCCTAAGAGCAAGCTTATTCCTCGCGCCTATTACAGCATCGGTGATGCCTACTATAATTTGGGAAAGTATGAGGAAGCAATCACGGCCTATAGAGAGGTAACATCCCGTTATCCGACAAGCCCGTACGTTGCGGAAGCACTGACTGCTATCCAGTATTGCTTGGTAGCGTTGGGAAGACAAGAAGAGTCGCTCAAAGTCATTGATGATTTCATGCGAGCGCATCCCGACGCCAAGCTTGCAGACCAGCTGGCGTTCAAGAAGGCTGATCTCCTCTTTGGTCAGAAGAGGTATTCCGAAGCGATTGCGGAGTACAGGTCGTTCATTAGTCGATTTCCGAGGAGCGAACTTATCCCCGACGCCTACTACTGGATCGGAAAGTGTGCACTACTGGGGAATCAAACTGAGGATGCCCTTCGAGCTTTCAATCAGGTTGTGAATTCCTTTTCATCAAGTAAAGTGGCGGGGAATTCGCTCCTGGAGATCGGGCTGATTTATCTTCGGCAAAAGCATTTTACAGAAGCTGGAAGGGTGTTCGAGCGCGTGGAACAAAGTTATGCGGGAACTGATGCGGCGCTTGAAGCGGGTTACCAGAAAGGAATAGCACTCGAGCTAAGCGGAAACAGTGAGGGTGCTCGACGCCAGTTTGAGGTAGTAGCATCAAAGCATCGAGAGTCAATCTTCGGAGCGAAGAGCCTTCTCAGTCTCGCTCGGCTCTATCGCAGCGAAGGGAATCCCGAGGAAGCCATACAGATTCTCAAAGACATAGCCACAAACCGGACGGACGAACTCGGCGCCGAGGCCCAGTACGAGCTTGCCGTCACGCAACAAATCGCTGGTGATTTTCAAGAGGCAATTCCCAGTTTCCTCCGTGTCAGGTACATCTATCCATCGGCGACACAGTGGATTGCACGTTCCTACCTCAGATTAGGGGAATGTTACAAGGCGACCAACCAGGTCGCAAAGGCTCGTGACGCTTATGAACTCGTCCTGAGAAATCACAGGAATGATGAATTAGGAAAAGAGGCGGAGGAAAAACTAAAAAGGTTGCAAGACTCATGAGTGGTCGAGAAGAAATGAGAAAGCATCCTCAGGGACAGAACCAATTTTCCATGCTGTCGGGTGTTGTTATTCTTATGTTTCTGTCTTTTTCTGCTCCCGCACAAGAAAAAAAGGAGCCACCACAACGACGTGTGGAGATCGAGGCACGCGAAGATACATCTGCGGCCCGGCAAGCGAAGCTTCCGAAGATTGACCTCCCAGAATTTGAAATCACGGGCCGAGAGATCATCCATTTGCCTCCAGCGGGGAAATCCGATCAGAGCGATGTCGGTGCACTTTCACTTGACCCATCAAAATTAGTTGCTCTGGGTGAGAAGAGAGAAGGTGCGTCTGGCTCCAAGAACAGCGCGCCCTTTGGGCAAGCTCTGTTGAGTTATGCCGGTAAGCTTAATCTTGGATATGGGCGGTTCAAATCGCCATACGGAGAAGGGTGGTTCGGAAAAAAATATGACGAGGGCGATTTCGACCTTCATGGGATGTATTATTCACACGACGCTTACGTGCCACATGCGGATGCCTCAAAAGGATCGGTCGATGCCACTGGAGGCCTGTACCTTCCACAGAGGCTTCCGGTCATCGGTGGGTCAAAGTTTTATGGGAACGTCAGCTATGACGCGGCAAAGTATCGTTTCTACGGAACACCAACTCCATCACTTCAACGATCAGCCAGAAGCTTCCAAGTCGCGGGAGGATTGAAGGGGAATCCAAACGCGCGCGTCTTGTTTGAAAGTTCTGTTAGCTTCCGCAGGTTGACTCTGGAGGACAAAGACAAGAGCCGCGAAGATGAGTTCAGGATTGCCGCACGGGCATCGGGCGAGTTGGTGGGTTTCCAAACGAAAGGGGATGTGCTTTACGCCGTCAATTATCTGGAACAATCGATTCCATCGCGGAACCCCTACTTTCTCCGGTCGAGCGCTGGGTTGCGGAGAGTGCTTTTCAACAAGCTCGATCTATCAATCGGAGCCAGTCAATTTTTCTTCCGTAACTGGACTGGCAAGTCATCGGCAAAGTTCTATCCCGCGCTTAGCTTGCAATACTTTTTAAGACCAGACGTCACGCTGTTTGCTCAGTTTGAGCCCGTAGTAGAACGGAATTCCTTAGCTCTCCTGTTATCCTCCAATCCCTATGTCGGAAACGATGTGTCCATTGCCCACCGTGATGCCTTCGTCAACATGATGGGAGGTTTGCAGTTTGAGCTCTTGAATCGCGGGTCGGCACGAGTCTATATGAAATATCAACGCGTCCGGAACTTTCCGGTGTACGTGGACCCTTCAACCTTCTTTTACATTTATGCAGTCCCGGTTCCGTACCGTGACTGGGTTGTGGTCTATGATGAGACAACGAGATTCTTCTCGCTGAATGGTGAGGTTTATCTAAATCTGACGAGGTCAGACCGTCTGAGCGGATCCGTCACAATCCTTACGAGCAAGAACTCAGAGACCGAGAACCGCGTGCCGTATTTTGCTCCGGTTGAGGTTGGTTCCCAGTACACTCACTCCTTCCCATTTGGGCTGAGTACTCAAATCAGCGGGCGATTTGTAGGCAGGCGTCCCATTGACTTGCGAGATTCTCACAAGCTAAATTCATTCTTCCTCCTCAACTCGATGGCGGAATATCAGATTCGGAAGAACCTCAGCGTCTCTTTACATTTAAGCAACATCCTTGACGAGCACTACAGCACCTGGAACCTCTATCAAGAGCTTCCTTTCACGATCAGGGGTGAGGTTTCAGTGAGGTGGTAGGAGAAAAGTATATTCCATGCCCGACCTCAATCTGAAGGGGGAAAACACTCCAGCGCCTGGTACTGTCCCTGCGGCGGCCACGCACAGGAACCAGAGAATCGAGTTCATGATCTCCCTTGGAACCAGCTTGTTGTCCCTTGTGGCTGTGATCGCATTTGTGCTATCGAGCAGCAGTGCATTCGAAACTGTGGAAAGCGCGGAACTGCCGTCTCCACGGCCGGTTTCGGTGGATTCTTCGGGGGGAGTGCCTACCAGCCTCGATTCAACGGTCTCCGACTCAACGGATGCTGATACGTTATCTGGGTCGTTGACCCATGGCCCAGAGCTCGTCGGAGATGTCGCCTTGGATGATGATTCCGGTCGCTACACAATTCAGCTTTCAGCATGGCAATCTGAGCCGAAAGCGATGCAGGAGGCAGAGCGGTGGAGGATGCTTGGGTTCAATGTTTACATCTCCAAGAGCAAGCCCGACAGCGGCGGAGCGATCTGGTATGGCGTTAGAATGGGACGGTACAAGACTTTTGCCGACGCGAAAAGGATGGCGGAGAGCATGGCTGACTTTTTAGGGAGGGGATACACCATCGAGGAGAACAGATGAATCAAGTCACAGGGAAACCTCACAACTTTCCTAGAACCTCTGAGGTTTGAGCCAAGCGGCCGGATCCATCGTGGCCCTGCTCGAACGATGCATCGTGTACGATAATTTTTGAGGCCGACTTTTCTGTGGGTTTCTTCGCCATAGCGTGATCAGGTCTGGCCGCTAAACTCTTGGTTTCCCGGTTGACCAACCCGGGTAATTAACTATCCATCCGTCATTTTGATAGGGAGAGCGAGATGAACCTTCTGTCGGTCTTTGCGCGTGGCGGACCAATCATGTTCGCAATACTTGCCTGTTCGATTATTGGCTTGGTGATTCTCATCGAAAAGTATTTGGTGCTGCGCCGCGCGAGAGTTAACGTCGGTGAATTCATGTCAAAGCTCAGAGGTATCTTGCAGCGGGGTGATATCCGTGGAGCCATTGGCTTCTGCTCGGGAGTTGACGTACCTCTGGCGAATATCTTGAAAAAAGGTCTACTCAACTTTGATGAGGGTGAGCAGAAAGTTAAAGAGGCCGTTGAATCGGCCGGCAAGGAAGAAATCTACAAGCTCGAGCGCCACCTTGCTATCCTCGCCACCATTGCTGGCATTGCTCCACTTCTCGGGTTCCTCGGGACGGTGACGGGAATGATCAGATCGTTTCGGGTGATCGAGATGATGGCGGGGGTCGTCAACCCGGCGGATCTGGCCGGGGGAATCTGGGAAGCTCTCTTGACAACAGCGTTCGGCTTGATGGTCGGTATTCCGGCCTACGGATTCTATAACTACTTCGTGACTCGCGTCCACAGATTTGTGTTTGAGGTCGAGAACAGCTCGACTGAGTTCTTGACGCTCGTTCGTTCGGGAAAGCTGGGGGAGGGAGAAAAATATCCCGAGGCGGTTCCAACTGCTCGCGAGACTCAGGTCGGTACCGAGGAGTACTTCCGGGTGAAAACGAAGTGAGGATCCAAAAATGAATTTCAAATCGGAACTTAAACCACTGGAGATTTTCAATTTCTCCTCGCTCACGGACATCGTTCTTCTACTCCTGATATTCTTCCTGCTCTCCTCCTCCTTCGTGATGTCCACGGGGATCAAGGTTCAGTTACCGAGGGCAGAGACCGGCGAGCCCCAGTCCGCAAAGAATATCACATTGACTTTAACAGACACAGGCGCCCTATACGTGAACGGCGAGCAAGTCTCCCTTGGAACTCTTGGTGCGAAACTTTCTGACTTACTGAGGAAGCAAGAAGACAAGCTCGTGATCATCCGAGCTGACCGAGGAGTGAGTCTTCAGTCGACCGTCGAAGTGATTGACGTTGCGAAAGCCGCTGGCGCTGGGAAGTTCTTGATTGCCACTTTACCGCGATGACTTCTCGGGTTAGCATCTCATTGACGGAGGAATCCCGAAAGGCGTGGATCGCCTCGATCCTCTTTCATCTACTCCTCCTTTTCATTTTCTACTTCGTTCAGGTGGACTCCACCCGACGCGAGGGTGGATTCGTCGAGGTCACCTTGGGTAGCTTCAGCGAGGCGACCACGGCGAGGACGGCCGAGGAGACAAGTCGAGAGCTTGGGGAAGCTCCTTCAAAGGCCGCGCCGCGGGTGATGGTGAAGCCCCCTAGCGCGATGAAACTGGACCTACCGAAGAGAAGATTCCCGGTGGCTGAGGAGTTGCTGCGACTTCCCGAGATGAGAAAGCTCGACGTCGCCGAACGATCTGTAGAGAAACCTGACGAGGGCCCAACGAGGGCAGTCCTCGGGGAAAAGGAAATCGGCGCTGGGAAGACAGTGGGAGGAGAGAGGCTGCCAGGAGATGGGAAGCGCGCAGTCGCAAGCGAGGCGGGTTCGCAAGTTGGGTCTGAGGTTGGCCGGGCGATTGGATACTCGATCCAGTGGGCTGGCGGCGGTACCCGTCTAAAAATTAGCGGCGATCTTCCGGTGTACCCAGAGGGGGTAAACATTGAGGCCCAGATCCGATTGCAAGCCGTGATCGCCCCGGATGGGTCAGTGAAAAGCCTCCAGCCTGTTCAAAAAGCGCATGTAAGCTTGGAAGAGGCGGCGGTGAAAGAAGTGCGTTTCTGGAAGTTTGAACCGTTGGACTTCACTCAACCTCAAATCGATCAAACCTGCGTGATTATTTTTAACTTCAAGTTGAAATAGCTTGACTCGCGAGGTTTGCGATGCGCGAAGTCTACTACGATGTGGAGACTCAAAAATCCGCTCAGGAGGTCGGAGGTTGGCATAATGTCCATCTGATGCTCGTGGCCCTCGCTGTGACGTGGAGTAAAGAGGATGGGTTTCAGCATTGGCGTGAGTCCCAAGTGAAAGACCTCATCAGATACTTGTCAAGCTTTGACCGGGTCATCAGCTTCAATGGAGACCGATTTGATGCAAAGGTCTTGGGGTACTATGGAGATGTCTCTGAGATCAACCGCAAATCCCTCGACCTGGCGGTTGTGCTAAAGAGAAATCTTGGGCATCGGATTGGCCTCCACGCCATTGCCCAGGCGACACTCGGCACTGGGAAATCAGCGGATGGTTTAACCTCTCTTAGATGGTGGAAAGAAGGAAAAGTCGAGTTGATCGCCTCCTACTGTGAGCACGACGTCCAAGTCCTTGTTGATATCTTTCGCTTCGCGCGTGGGAACGGCTACTTGCGGTACCTCGATCTTTCAGGAAATGAGAGGATTACGTATCTGAAGCTGTAAGCTTTCCGAGAAATGGACTGAGCCATCCCTATGGATGGCTTTCTTATTTTCTCAAATACCAATAGTAGAATGCTGCTTCGCTCGCCGTCAGCAGGAGGAGCGTAAGGCTGTCACGGTCAAGTCCAGGTCCAAAGCCTTTCGGCGCCAGAAGCGATTGCATGATGAATGTGCATAGCGTCCATCCGACCGTGAAGATAATCCCCATGAAGGCCACTGCGAGAACCCCTTCCTTCAATCCCTCTTCTTGCCATCGTTTTGTGAAAGCCCATACGGCCGCCACGGTGTGAATGTAAAAAACCAGGAGCGGGATCATTCGGAGGTCAGTAGGCGTCCTTGCCGAACAGGACGGCTTTCACCGTCTGTAGGATGATTTTCAGGTCGAAGACAAGCGACCAGTTCTCCACATAGTAGATGTCGTACTTCGTACGCTCTTCCACTGGCGCATCCTGCCGGAGTCCGTTCACTTGTGCCCAGCCAGTCATTCCCACCTTGACTCGATGCCGATCGAGGTATTTTGGGACAGCCGACTTGAATTGATCAACGAATGGCTGGCGCTCCGGACGCGGGCCGACGATGCTCATTTCGCCTTTTAGTACGTTGATGAGCTGGGGAAGCTCGTCGATGCTGAATCGACGGAGGATCCGGCCAACGCGTGTAACTCTCGGGTCGTTCTTTCTCACCCAGACTGGACCTGTCTCGGCTTCTGCATTCTCTCGCATCGTCCTGAACTTGAGCAGATGGAATCTCTTACCATCGAGTCCGATCCTTTCTTGGAGATAGAAAACCCTGCCGCGTGAATCGATCTTGATTAGGATGACAGAAAGCAAGAAAAGGGGGGAGGTAATGGCGAGAGCTAAGATTGAAACAACCAGGTCAAACGCCCGCTTCGTGATTCGGTTCCAGGCCGTCAGAGGAATCTCTTTCAGCTTCAAAAATGGCACACCCGCTACCTCCTGAATGCGCACACGGCTCGTCATCAGATCAAGTAGGTCCGGGACCATCATGAATTCGATGTTGAGGCCCTCGCACGACTCGATAAGCTCATAAAGTTCCGGGTATTCCCTGTAGCTGAGGGAGATGAAAACGTGCTCAATCCGTTCCTTCTTGATGAAGTGCGTCGCATCACGGATGCTTCCAAGATAGCTCGCAGACGAAAGCGGAGAGCTATCGGAGGTCTTTCTCTCGGCGAAGTAGCCCTCTACCTTGTACCCCAGTTCATGCCTCCGGAGAAAACTCTCGTAAATGCGATTTGCTGTCCCGTTGTTTCCGATAATGACAGCTCGGCGAAGGTCATGGCCTCTCTTGTATCTGCGTTTTTCATATCCGATCGTGATGGCTCGACCACAGGAAATCATGAGGATCGCTGTAAGCCAGAGAAGCGCGAACACGATTCGTGAGTAGGAGAAAGCACGGTAGAAAAATGCCGCGCTCATCACGATGAGCATACCAATCGTAACGATGCGAACGATGGCAAAGAACTCATCCGCGATCGAAGCTGCACGTCGTGGCCGGTAGAGGCTTCTTTTATTGAAGAGATACAGCCAGAGCGGAATAACAACAAATGATCCGTACACGTAAGCGTCAAGAGGAGGGGTTCCCCGCGTGACAGGGATGATCGTTGTCAGAGGAGAATAAAAGCGAAGCCAGTATGAGAGTAGAAATGAAGCTTCGATGGCACCAGCATCGGAGAGGACAGTCAGGAACGGGATGAGGAAATCATTTCGCTGAGGCGAAGCCATTGTTATGCTTTAGGCCGGCCGTACATTTCACGCTCTACGAGTCCGCAGATGATATGTCCGATCGTGATATGACCTTCCTGAATTCGCTGTGTGTCTTCCGACGGGACAATAATCGTATGGTCACAGAGCGCCTTGGCTCTTCCGCCATCTTTGCCCAGGAGCCCGATCGTGACAACATTCTTTTTGCTAGCTCTTCGGATGGCACGCAGGATATTCTCTGAGTTTCCACTTGTGCTGATTGCAATCAGCACGTCCCCCGGGGTACCAAGGGCTTCGACGGATCGAGCAAAGACATTCTCAAAGCCAAGGTCGTTTGAGCCAGCAGTTAAGTTCGAGGTGTCCGTTGTGAGAGCAATCGCGGGGATTGCTGGGCGTTCGAACTCGTGACTCATCCGGATCACAAACTCTGTTGCGATGTGCTGTGCATCCGCAGCGCTTCCGCCGTTGCCGCAGAGAAGGAGCTTCTTTTTCTTCTTGAGAGCAGCAACGATGAGATCGACGGCCTTCTCGATGTCGCCTGAGCAGTTCCGGAGAATCTTTTTCTTCGTTGCTGCGCTTTCCTTAAGGGAGTACTGGATGAAAGTTGTTCGCCTCATGCACCGACGGGATATGGGATTGTGGACTCAGGTTAGGAACGCTTTGACGATCGCGTGTGCATTTTTTAGGGCATCGTCGAGTTTTTCAACCTCTTTTCCCCCCGCTGTTGCCAGATGGGGTCGACCACCGCCATTGCCTCCGACGCCTCTAGCGACCTCACGGACGATCTTGCCGGCCTGCAGTTTTCTTCTCTTGATGAGGTCGTCGGTTACGACGCAGACAAGGGCCGCTTTCTCCTCGACCACGGCACCCAGCACACCAACACCGCTACCGATCTTTGCCCGCAGGGTATCCGCGATTGACTTCAGCTCCTCCATCGTCGAAGCCTCGACCCGAGCGGAGACGACCTTGAATCCATTCAGCGGAGTCGCGGAACTGACAAGCGAGTCGATGTTTGAGACCTCCTGCTGAACCTTTCGTTTGCTGAGGTCTTTCTTCAACGACTTCGTTTCCTCCGCAAGGTCTCTAACGACGGTTTCTTGTTCTCTCAGCGTCGTCTCCAACTCGCGGATCCGTTCAATGGAGGGTTGTTTTAATGAGATTTCACCGAAGGAGAGCCGGATAGGTTTGGCTTGCGGACGTTCAGTTTCTGCGGTCCCAAGTTCCTTCTGAATTCTCTCCTTTTCCTCCACGAGCCGCGCAAGTTCTTCATCGAGTTCGCCTGCACGCCTCAGGAGTTGTTTCTCGATGTAGTCATCGATGCCTTTTCCTGTAACCGCCTCGATCCTTCTAATGCCGCTGGCAATGCTTCCCTCGGAGACGATCTTGAACAGGCCGATGTCCCTCGTATCTCGAACATGGGTTCCTCCGCAGAACTCTACGCTGAATTTCTCATCTATGAAGACCACACGAACGATCTCGCCGTATTTCTCGCCGAAGAACATCTTCACGCCGGGGATCTTCTTTGCCTTCTCGATCGGCAACTCTTCCCAGTAAACCTTGATGTTTTCCTGGATTTTCTCGTTGACGATGTCCTCGATAGCTCGAACCTCATCGGGACTTACTTTGCAGAAGTGATTGAAGTCGAAGCGCAATCGATCAGGCGCCACCAGGGAGCCTTGCTGATGCAGATGCGTTCCAAGTACTCGTCTCAGGGCCTCATGGACGATGTGAGTTGCAGTGTGATTACGCTGGATATCTTCACGGCGTGGCCTGTCGACGGCTGCTCGGACCGTCTTTCCATAATAGTCCTGAACGCGGCCGTACTGCGTCTCGACCTGATGGAGAATCCTCCCGTCATGCTTCAACAGATCAACAACTTCAGCCTGAAATCCCTCTGCCTGCAAGAGACCTGTGTCATCCACCTGTCCACCGGACTCGACGTAGAATGGGGTCTCTGATAGGACGACAAACCGATCATCGACAATCTCCTGAACGATTGCGTCGGTCGCCAGCTTATCGTAACCGACGAACAAGGAGATTTCTTGAGTTTCTGTTACTGTACCAACGGCTCCCGTAGCGGAGACCCCAGACAGGGCCATACTTATGTTTGGAGCTCCACTACCTGTAAGAGCTACTGTCCGTGATCGTTTCCTCTGTTCTTCCATCAGCTCTGCGAATCGTCCCAAATCAACTTTCAGCCCTCTCTCTTCCGCCATCAGCTGTGTCAGGTCCAGTGGAAAGCCGTAGGTATCATAAAGTTTGAACGCATCCTCGCCCGGGAAGACCTTCGAGTGACCGATACGAGTCACCACTGACTCGAATATCTCCAATCCGCGATCAAGTGTCTGATTGAATCCTTCCTCCTCTCCCTTGATTACCTGTTCGACAAGGGTCTGCTTTGCTTTGATCTCTGGATACGCCTCGCCCATCGTGGCAACGAGGGTTGGAACTAGCTTGTAGATGAACGGCTCATGCATCCCGAGATGGCGGCCGAAGCGAGACGCGCGGCGAAGAATCCTCCGCAACACGTAGCCGCGCCCTTCGTTGGATGGAATCGCGCCGTCTGCAATTGCAAACGTTAGCGCACGGATGTGGTCGGCGATGACACGGAAAGCAATGTCGATTTGGGATGTGGGATGGGAGATTTGAGAATCTGCGCCGCCAGTGTATGATTTCCCTGTGATTCTTTCTGTGTCGCGTATGATCGATTGAAACAAATCCGTGTCATAGTTCGATTTCTTTCCTTGCAGGATTGCTACCACGCGCTCAAATCCCATCCCGGTATCAACGTGCTTCGCAGGCAATGCCTCCAGCTCACCATTTTCGTCCCGATTATACTGGATGAAGACGAGATTCCATATCTCGATGGCGCTCGGCGACCCTGAATTGATCACCGAGGCATCGATGTTTCCTTTCTCGGAGAGATCAATGTGGATTTCGGAGCACGGGCCGCACGGACCAGTCTCACCCATTTCCCAGAAGTTATCCTTCTCCCCAAATCGGAGGACGTGCTTCGGGTTAATGTCGGTGTATTTCTTCCAGCATTCTTCGGCCTCGTCATCCGATGTGTAGACGGTTGCCCAGAGTCTCTCCTTCGGAAGCTTCCAGACGTCGGTCAAGAGTTCCCACGCCCAGATGATTGCTTCTTTCTTGTAATAATCGCCGAAGGACCAATTACCAAGCATTTCGAAGAAGGTGTGGTGGTAGGTGTCCTTCCCAACCTCCTCGAGGTCGTTGTGCTTTCCGCTGACGCGGATGCACTTCTGGGAGTCTGCTACACGCGTGTAGTCACGTTTTCCAATTCCGAGGAAGACGTCCTTGAATTGATTCATTCCAGCGTTCGTGAAGAGGAGTGTGGGATCATCGTAGGGAATCACCGGGGCACTCGGGACGATCGTGTGTCCCTTTGACTCAAAGAATTTCAAAAAGCTATGTCGGATGTCGTTGGCAGTCATCGGTACACTTCTTTGCGATGTCTGACTCTGAACACAATCACTGACTTTTTCTCATCATGTATCTCGTAAAGAATTCTGTAGTCTCCCACTCTAATTCTCCAGCGATCTTCATGTCCTTTTAACTTCGTAGTCCGAACAGGTCTTGGTTCATTCTCCAAATCATCTATAATGCCTTTGATCTTGCTGTATGATGGGTCTGGAAATTTCTCCAACTCCTTCAGTGCTCGAGGAAGAATCTCAACAGAATAACTCATCTCCTACGTCTGGCAAGGATCTTCTTTGCTTGTTCCCAGGGAATTGGCTTTTCATGTTCAACTTCTTTCATTGCCTGCAGGTCTTCGAAGTCTTCCAAGTACTCTAACAGTTTTTCATAGGTTTTGAAAGGAAGCAGCACGTGTGTCTTCCTTCCTTTCGCATCATACAGGACTTGCGCTTCTTTTACTTTGTAAGACATGATGTTTCTCGAGTATTTAACTAAATCGTTTCGTTTTTGGCTGCCCAGATTCTTCGCGACCGACGCTAAAATGTCATCATTGTTGGCTAGACTCCTCTGACATGAGGAGATAACCTGTCAATGTTGCTCCTTGCTTTTGCTTTGATTGTCCCGCTTCACTTTTTGGACAACTTTCATTAAACCTGAATCGTACATCTTGAATCTATCAGAGCCTTTCCTTCGAGGCTACACCTCAATCTGCGTATGTAGTGCAATCTCCTCCAGGACACTATTCACCTTCAGACATTCACTCATCTCGCCTGTGTACACCGCAGCTTTCCCGTTGTTGTGGACCTCCCACGTAAGCGCCTCTGCCTTCGCCGTATCGCATCGGAGGGCCTTGATGAGCTGCTCGATGACTTCGTCGAAGGTGTGGACCTCATCATTGAACAAGATGACGGTCGCCGGCTCCTGAATGGCAACGTCGATTCCCTTCTCGATTTCAACTCTTGGAGCCTTTATGTCAGTCGGGTTAGCACTCATAAGCTCATCCTCCTAACCAGTTGTCAACCAAAAAGAAAGCATCCCAAATGATCGGGATGCTTCCATTATACAAAAAACGAGAGATTATAGCAAGAATTGCCCAGCGGAGCGGCGGGAATACCCCTTTTCCCAGATGAACATCATTTCAACAGGACAAGCTTCTTCGTTTGAAGAAAAGACCCAGCCTGCAGCCGATAGTAATAAACGCCACTGGGCCGAATCCCTGCGTTCCACTCAACACTGTATTCTCCGGCAGCTAGATAATCGGCTACGAGCGTTTCAATTTCCTGTCCAAGCTGATCGTAGATTATCAGCGTCACGTGCTCGGAGTGAGGCAGAGAAAACTCGATTGTTGTCGTTGGATTAAATGGGTTAGGAAAACCCTGCTCGAGGCGGTATTGAGTCGGAACCTCAACGTTCTGTCTTTCAACATTCGTCACTGAAAATGAGAACTGACGAATTGCACAAATAGTGTTGCAGTTTGTCGCCGATATCATCGTGTCCAGTACAGTACCATTTCTGAAATCGATTAGACTTCGATGCGCTTCAAGAACATTCGGAAAGCACGAGAGTGTCCACCGGGCAGTACACAGGCCCCCGTCGATAGAAAAGGCCGGAACTGACGATATTCTTAGGCCTAGGCGACTCCAAGCGCAGGAATTATGATAAATGAGCCTGATGCTATCTATCCCTGTCGCATCTGAATTCAAATAAATGGTAAAGGAATCCACGCCGGACGGCTGGCACTGGATCACCGCCCTCGGTGTAAGTCCGCACAGCAGGAGGCTCTGAGATGAGTTTGGTTCAATCGTTTTGTTCAGGGCGAATTCCCTGTCATGCATTGAGGTCACAGTGGCCTCGATGGCAATCCTCTCTCCGTCACTAACGCTCTTGTATGACAGATCATTCAGAATGTGGCCGTCGGAACTGTACTCACCGATAGTGCTATCGCGGAAACCAAATGACACGGGGGCTTGAGCAGAACACTCCGTAGGTCTCGAGAAGAGTAAGGCCGGAACGCTCAGCAATAAGAGAAAGCGGCGGTTCATGTGTCACTCTCCTTCCAAGGAAATTGAGCTGTTTTGGTTTTGCTGGGAAATACCCCCGCATAAGTTCTTGTCTGTGTCACTTTAACCCTTAAGTCAGAGAGTAGACTACAGCTCCACCCTATCTGATTAAGAGCATCTTCTTTGTTTCCAGAAATGATCCCGCCACGATCCTATAGAAGTACACGCCGCTCGCCAAGCCACGGGCATCCCACTGCGTCTTGTAGGTTCCTGCTTCAAACTTCTCGTTCACCAACTGCGCCACTTGTCTACCGAGGACGTCACAGATCTGCAGGGTCACAAAGGTAGACTTTGGCAAAGCGAACTCGATTGATGTAGTGGGATTAAAGGGATTGGGATAATTTTGGTGCAGGGCATATTCCTTCACCAACGGAAGAAATTCATCACTTACCTTTACAACCGCACCCGGCGTAAATTTAGTCAGTTGTGACGTATAAAGAGTTTCGCCAGATGACCACCTACCGATGGCTTTGATGATGCCGACATTAGGTGCTAAGAAGATCTCGATAGGGAAACTTCCAGTCGGGACATAAGTGCCGTCTCCCTGAATTGTAACGACAGACTTAACACAATTCCTGAATTCGCCAGCAGGAACCGCGATGTCGAACTTCGTACCGAGATCATTTGGCGTAAGGCGAGCAAGCGTTCGAGAAATGCGCCAATTGTTCGGGGCACCGACAGGTGTCACAGTAACAAGGTCGAGATCGGCATTTCCGCTCTCGAGTTTCAAACGCAATCGATTCTGGTTACCAACTGTGTCGGTCTGGTAGAAATAGAACCTCAGTCCTAGTCCGGTCAATGACAATCCCCATGTGGTAGTGCTAGACGATTTCTCGACGATATCACTAACAGTCATTTGAAAGTCGATCTGTCCAGCATTCCAAGAACCCATACCACAATGAAGACTACTACAAATGAGTCCTGGAGGATACTCATACGTAGGTAGATAAGGCAAGGAAGTATTCGTTGGAAAATCGACTTGATATTCCCATTTAGTGTCCTTACGTATCGGGAAATAATCTGCAGCTGTTGTTCCTTGCGGGGCTGCTATCGCTAGCATTCTTCCTCCCGACAACAACACGGAACAACATAGACAGGTCAGAATAAATGTTATTGTCTTGCGATTCATGCTGCACCTCCTTGGCGATGACTCTAGTTATTGATGACTCTCCAACCGATAGATGGCCTCAGACATCTTTCTACTGCTTTGTGACAGTCCCTTGTCCATTAGTATGTGTGCCTAAGCAGTCAGATCCAGTAAAAGTGAAGGTCATGGTAATGCCAGTCACAGTCGCAGTGCCATTAAACGTCCCCGTGCACCCAGAGGTTGTTTGACCCAGCTGAAAAATGATTGAGTTTCCGCTTACGGTTCCGCCTACCGTTCCCACTGCACCATTTACAGCATTATATGTACCTGAGACGGTAGAAGCAGATTGCGTGATTACAAAGGTTACCTGGGTTGATGACACAAGGCTTGAAGAGTATGTCCCTTTCCACGTACCGCTGACATTAACAGCGGATGGGGAGGTGGATGCCTGGTCGTCGCTCTTGCTGCATTCCAACGCCCCCAAGATGAGCACGCTCAAGATGATGCAAGTGAGGTATAGCGTTGATTGCCCCATGAGTGAAAATCCTCCGATCGCTTGTTCGTGAGAGTACGGCACCTCAAGGACGTTTCTCTAGCCTTGCAGTCCTGATGTGAATTCGTGTGTGTTGAAGCTTCTCGCCCCAGTTGTTTTCAGGGGCGAATCAGCCTTCAAGATGGATGTCGACAGCTTTGCCCATTCACCGTGGCTTGGTAGGAAAGTATTTGCCCAAGATTGTTTCGCTGGATGCTGTAAAACTTTCCGGTGTAGCGTTCGGAGGACGAAGTGCATTTGAAATCGAAATCAAAGGAAACCACTCGGCTTAACTGATCGTACTGAATATTTGAAACTGATGCTGAGATGCTAGTGCAATCCATGCGAATTGTGGGCTGGCCGTTGCTGATCGCGAGCGGCGTACAAACACTTCGTGTTTGTTGAGATGGGGAGGTTGAATTGTCTCCGCCGCAACCGGATGGAATGAGGAGAGATATGAAACTCCAAATTAACCTGTCCGGTCTCCGTTCGAAAACTGCTAAGGTCCTTCTTTTCATTGGATCACCCTTCAAAGATTGTTGTTAGTTTATGGGCTTTTTCCACGCTTCGAACAGTTGGTCGCTCTCATGAAGGTCGAAGCAAGCGCCGCGCGACAATCAGTGTCGAACGCACCCCGTTCTTGACGAGCACGCGAGCCAATTCCCCCCACCGAAATCAAGCGAAAAGCATCCTAATTAGCGTAAAGGACGTGCAAAAGGAGTGTTAAGATTGTGTGAGGCCAGGTGGAGGGGGCCGACGACTGGCTTCCCCCGGCGACAAGAATACAGCAGGAGTAGGAATAAGGAGGAATGAAATATCGTCTACAAAAGTCGGATGCGCTGTCGGTTCACAGGACTCGAATAGCTAAGGTGCTCGGCAACGGATGAATCAAGTGAGTGGCTGGTGATAGGAAAGAAACGGTAATCGTCGAAACTTCAAACTCGCAATATGTGCAACCTGAAACCCACAATTCTCCTCCGGATACTCATTTTCGCAGAGGCCTAAACCGGAAATAATCCCAGTCCACATACGAGCCGGCAGGGCAGAACCAGCTGTCGCCCGTAATCACCAAGTATTGGGTCGCTTCGAACGATTCCTTGCTCATGTGTTCCTCAAGTACGTGGCGAAACGTGATCCCGTCATTGCTTATGTCTAGCCTTATCACGCTATCCTCACGCGTGACCCGCATCCAAAAAGTTTTTTCTCTTGCCTCGCTTGGCTCGTCTGCTAAGGGAGGATAAGAGAATCTTTTCGCAGTTCGTCCTTGCTCCATCAAAACTGCGCTCAGCCATGCCTGGCCCCATCCCCTCGCCCGACGGATCTCCAGAGATGAGCTTTTTCCACCCTCCACCCCGAACACGACGGTGAGCGCAAAAGTGCGATCGTCTACACCCCCGATGAGGCTATAGGTCGCCTTTGTCTCAAGAACCCAGACCTCTCCTGTCACTTTTTTCCGCAGTTGGAGAGCTGGATAATACCAATAGGAAAAGTTGTTACCGAGATAAGGCCAACCAGAGCTTGTCATCATGGGGTGCGCAAAATATCGCAGATGACCAGGATGGGCGGTGAGGGAATATGAGCCGAACCGGCTGAAGCCGTATACGTTTTTTCCTTGCCACTCGATCACGCTCCAGCTTGGATCCAACGTAGGAGAGGAGAACTCTTCTTGAAACCCTTCCAAGGCTGGTTTCTCGGTCATAAGCTCAGCTTCCTTGAATCGCTGCAGGGAAATACGATATTCCCCCTCACTCATTCCGAATTTGCTCAGAACAGTTGCCCCAATATTAGCATCGATGATGGTTCTCTGTCCAGAGGGTCTATCACCCCGGATCGGTAGCGCGTTCAAGGCGAATCCGCCCCCTGCACCTGAACGGAATAGTAAATACTTACCATCCGCAGACCAAATAGGCGTGTCGAAGTCCAAGGCCACTTCAGATGCAAGCACATCCTCCTGATGTGTCGGGAGTGAAAAGAGAAGTATTTTTCGCTTTTCCTCAGCAGCTTGATAATCGAACACGATATTGTTTCCGTCCGGCGAGACCTTTACACCGCGTGAACTCCCATGGA
This sequence comes from Ignavibacteriales bacterium, assembly GCA_037446075.1. GTDB lineage: Bacteria > Bacteroidota > Ignavibacteria > UBA10030 > JAHEZR01 > JBBIJH01. The sequence goes on along the minus strand of JBBIJH010000025.1, from coordinate 7,365 downwards.
GCGCTCTTACCTCCTCGTGAGCTCGAGAACCAAGATCAACGATGGCGAGAACAGGAGAAATTTCCAGCTTGTTTCCGGGTTCATGCCTGCCTAAGAGTACAGCAAGATGCCTTCCGTCAGGAAACCAGTCCTTGGGCATGACCGTCCACCCCGGTTGCCCGAAGACGGCGGTTGGCTCTCCTCCCTCGGCGGAAATGACTCGCAGTTCGCCGAAGTAGGCATCTCGACACCAGGTGTAGGCAATGCGCTTTCCATCGCGCGACCAGACTTTCCAATATGCAAAGGCTGGTGATTCTTCCCAGGTCTTATGGGTCAACTCGGTAAGCTTCCCGGTTCGTCGGTCCCTGATAACGAGATTGCCTGTCGTCCAATCGGTAAGAGCTTCTTTGGTTCCGTCCGGAGATATGTCATCTAAGATCGGGGTGTATGCTTCGTTAATGTAGTGTTCAACTAAGTCGGCAAAAGGGTTCTTGCTGGTGAACGATGAAGCGATTTTCTTCTTTGCCTCTGATGCAACCACCGCTTGATCAGCATAACGTTCGATAATCTTTCTGTAGGCGTTGGCACTTAATTGCTGCTCGCCAAGTTTCTCATAGCACAGTCCAATGTAAAGATGTGCCCATGCACAGGCGGTGCGTTGGTTCGGGTACTGATCAATCAACCGTTCAAATAGTTTGATCGCTGACTGCAAATCACCCTCTACCTGTTCCTTGTACAATCCTAAGCGCAAGAGGGTCTGGGCGTTCTCCTGTGCATAGAGAGGGGACTGCACAACGATCAGCAACAGCAGAAACGAGATTGAAAGTGTTAATCTTCTCATTTCGAGCAGGTTGTCCTAGAAAACTTTCGCCTATCCTGTGAACCTGTATCCAACACCTCGCACGCCTACAAAGAATCGGGGATTGGTCTGATCGTCCTCGATCTTCCGCCGCAAGTTGGCAATGTGCACGTCCACTGAACGGCCGGTGACATAGACGTCCTTGCCCCAGACTTCGTCTAGGATCCGATCTCTGCTGAGCACTTCATCTCTGTGATCGATGAACAGCCGCAGTAAAGCAAACTCTAACGAGGTCAGATAGACGGGCTTAGACCTCTTCTTCACCTCATACCGCTTGAAGTCAACCTCCACAGTACCAAAACGATAGAACTCCGCTCCATGCTGCACTCTATGAACGCGCCGCAACAATGCCTTGATGCGGGCAAGCAATTCCCGTGGACTGTATGGTTTCGTGACATAATCGTCTGCCCCAAGTTCAAGCCCCAACACTTTGTCAATCTCCTGACCTTTTGCGCTCAGTATGAGAATCGGGGTCGTGATGTTTGCCCTCCGAAGCTCTCGGCAGATATCGAAACCGCTGATATCGGGTAGCATGATATCCAGGATGATGAGATCATAGCGATTCTTCAGTGCTGCTTCCAGCCCTCCTGATCCCTCCCGGACTCCTGTGACCTCGTAGCGTTCGAGCGCCAGGTCGTCCTCAAGCGCCATCAGAATGCTTTCCTCATCCTCGATGATGAGAATCTTCTCCACCTTCGGAGTCTCCCGTTTCTGTTACCGGCAGTCTGATGAAGAACGTACTTCCACGTCCCACCTTGCTCTGAACACTGATCGTCCCTCGATGAGCCGCAACGATTTGTTGAACCAGCGCAAGCCCAAGCCCTGTGCCCCTAATCGGATGCCCAAGTGCTCGCGTGCCGCGGTAGAATCTTTCAAACACCCGACCTATTTCCGACTCCTCGATACCGAGGCCGTAGTCCTTTACAGCAATGAGCACCTGTTGATCTTCTCGACATGCCCGAATGACTACTTCTTTTGATGACCCGGAGTACTTCACAGCGTTATCGAGGAGATTTAGGATTGCCTGCTCCATGGTTTCTTGATTCATGAGAACTGGCGGCAAATCATCCGCAAGATCAATGGTAAAGGCGAATCCTTCATACTGAACTTGCTCGCGAGCGCGTTCGACGAGCCTCTTCAAGAACTCATCAACGTGGACACGCTCCGCTTGAAGTTTGCGAGTACCCCGTTCCAAGCTAGAGATGTCAAGGATGTTTTCGATGAGTAGTGAGAGACGCTCCGCCTGTTCATTGATTGCCGTGTAGTAACGACGGCGGCGTTCCTCTGAAGCTACGCGATTTCGCCGTAGCATTTCAGACAAATGGCGGATGGACGTAAGCGGCGTCCGGAGTTCGTGAGAGACGGTTGAAACGAAGTCCGATTTCATCTTCGCCAGTTCAAGCTCCCGGGTCATGATCCGCAGCATAAGGAATCCGCCAAAGACAGCTAGGCCTGCCGCCAGTAGCAGTGCGTACACGTAGATTCGCCGTCGCGACACCAGCAACTCCTCAAACATTGAGAGACTTTCTTGATAGAGTGCGAGGTGCCACTGCGGGAACCGAGCTGGGAAGGTGGCCTCAAGAACTTTCTTCGAGGATTCATCGCGAGGTCCCCGGATCAAGATTTGCCCGTCCTCATTTGTCACTTGCAACGCGGAGTGAGCAGGAAGCTGTATTTGCGCAAGCAGGGAAGCGAGCGCTTCAGTGCCGGTGGTTTCCGTTGCCAGCACAACACCCAGCCATCGAGCGGTCCCATCCCGCCTATTTCTTGTGGGGATAACAATGAGGTTATAGACGCGGTTTCCGACCGTGCGGACTATTCGTTGCACATGGAGACCTGTGTTAGCCTCCGAATGCTGAGACTGGCTTGATAGCTCTTGGAGGTTTGCCTGCAACTCAAGAAGGTACTCTGTTGTCACAACGAGTGCGTTCTTTCGCTTCTCTATTTCCTTGAATCTCTCTTCAAATAAGGAATCTTCGTTCGATCGCCGAGCTGAGCACTGTCGCCGCAAGTTGTTAAGCTCACTGATCAAAGATTCGAAAACGGATTGTTCGATATCCCACTTTCCCTGCAAGATCTGCTCATAGAAGGAAACCAACTCCCCCGCGGGGTTGCGAGCATTCTCAGCAATCACAAGCTCGATCAACTGAAGCCGAGCAGCGGCTAGGGCCGGAAAACCGGTTTCAAGAATGACAGACGAGAACTCGCGTGTGATACGACCAAATGCCTGCAGTGCCCCCGGATTGTCCCCGGCTTTTTTCAACACGCGGCCGGCGGCAAACAATGCTTCGGCTCGGTCTTTTTCAGAACGCGCTTGTAAGTAAGCACGCTCATAATGATGCCGAGCTTGGTTGTAATTCAGAAGCTGAAACTCCGCCTTCTCGCCGGCAGTCATGAAATCGTTCTTCTGCGCTTGAACCAACCTTGGCAGCAATTCCCCGATGTTATCTTTCCGGTAAAGCACGGTTAGGCCAGAAAAGATCGCGCCGTGGTCATTGATGACGAAGCTTAAGTTCGCGAGCCGACTGCTCGCTCTGATCTGTTCGGCGAGCAGGAGGTCAGCCGGCTGGGAACCTTCCGCGTACTTGTGAGCGAGATCCGAAAGCGATAGCTCAATGGCACGGAGCTCACGCTCGACGACAAACATCACCCGGTCTGCTGCCCGGCGATGGTCCTCCATGAGTTCTTGTTCTGCGATAGCTCGATCGCTTTGGATGCCGCGCAGAGCGAGATATCCGAAAACGATGGAAGGAATCCCAAGGCTGGCGAAGAAAAGCAGACCAATCTTCGCTTGTCTCTTGCGTGTGGGCTGCATACCAGTCATTCACGCCTTAATGTAACAAACGCTCAAACAATCTATGTTAAGATTGTGTAAAGAATCATTAAGAAGTGAAAACGGCGAGGCTGCAGGTTGAAAGCTGGCAATAAAGCGATATTAATTCAAGCTGCTCGAGCCGACGCTCTGAAGGTGATCAAGCTAGTTTGATCAGCTCCCGGAGCGCTACAGATAAGGTCCTAAAATGGGCCGAAATCAGCCCTTCAAGGATTCTCGATGGTTTGGATGGGTTGAAAAAGGAACTTGGCCTTACATATTCCCAACAATCGCTTGCGCAAACTCCGAGCACTTCACTTCCTTCGCACCTTCCATCAATCGCGCGAAGTCATATGTCACGATCTTCTGCTGGATCGTTCTCTGCATCGCATCTTCGATGAGTCTTGCTGCTTCCTTCCAACCGAGATATTCGAGCATCATCACCCCGGAGAGAATCAACGAGCCGGGATTCACTTTGTCGAGGCCGGCGTATTTTGGTGCCGTTCCATGCGTCGCCTCGAAGAAGGCATAGTGATAGCTTATGTTCCCTCCTGGTGCGATTCCCAGCCCACCGACTTGGGCAGCTGCGGCATCAGAAAGATAGTCTCCGTTCAAATTCGGAGTTGCGATTACGTCGTATTCATTCGGACGGAGGAGGATCTGCTGGAACATGCTGTCGGCAATCCGATCCTTGATCACAATCTTGCTGGCAGGTTGTTTTCCTCCGTATTTCTCTGCGAGTTCAGTCTCTGTGATCGTGTCATCGGGAAACTCTTCTTGTGCAGCTTGGTATCCCCAATCTCGGAAGGCCCCCTCGGTGAACTTCATGATGTTGCCTTTATGCACGAGAGTGACGCTCCTTCGGTCATTTTCGATTGCATATCGAATCGCTTTTTTCACAAGCCGCTTGGATCCAAAAACGGAGATGGGTTTTATGCCCACACCAGAGTCCTGCCTTACTTTTTTCCCCATCTCCTTCTCCAGAAATTCGATCATCCTCTTTGCTTCCGGCGTTCCCGCTCGCCACTCGATGCCGGCATAGACATCTTCAGTGTTCTCTCGGAAAATGACGACGTTCAAATCCTGAGGGCGCTTCATCGGGCTTGGGACACCTTGATAGTATTTCACCGGGCGCACACATGCAAAGAGATCGAGGACCTGCCGGAGTGTGACGTTCAAGCTGCGAATCCCACCGCCTACCGGCGTAGTCAGTGGCCCTTTGATTGCAACGATGTACTCCTTGACCGCTTCCAGTGTGTCATTCGGTAGCCAGGTGTTTTCCCCGTAGATCTTGGTTGCCTTCTCTCCAGCATAGACTTCAAACCAAACGATTTTTTTCTTTCCGCTGTAAGCCTTATTCACTGCTGCATCGAACACAAGCCGGGCGGCTCGCCAAATATCCGGTCCGGTTCCATCACCTTCGATCCATGGAATGATCGGATCGTCCGGGACACAGATGCGTTCGCCATCGATGGTAATCTTGTGGCCTGTCGTGGGAGCCGTGAGTTTTTCGTATGTTGCCATGACTTGCTTCCTTCGGAGAATCAATCTCCGTCAATGAATTGATGGATCAGTCAGTATCGTGATTCCAAAAAACAAAAACGCAGGACAGATGATGTTTTCCCTGAAGTTTTCATCCATCCCGCGTGGTAGAAGAAACTTTTCTTAACCGATCCTCTTACATTCGTTTCTCGACCGGGGCGTACTCGAGATCGAGTGGTCCCGTATATTCCGAAAGTGGTCGGATCAATCTGTTGTGAGCATATTGTTCGAGGATATGGGCTGTCCATCCAGAGATTCGGCTAAGAGCAAAGATCGGTGTAAAAAGATCGATCGGAATTCCCAACTGATAGTAAACGGACGCTGAATAGAAATCAACATTCGGATACAGTTGCTTTTCCTCCTTCATAATTCTTTCGATTCTCTTTGAGATGTCGAACCAGCGCGAATCGCCGCCCCGCTGTCCCAACTCATGAGCAATCTCCCGAAGGATCGTTGCTCTCGGATCCTCCGTCTTATAGACCCGGTGGCCGAACCCGGGGATTTTTCTCTTCGCGCTAAGCTCAGCGCGAACGTGGGATTCGGCTCTCGAAGGCTCTCCGATTGCGAGGAGCATTTTCATCACCTGCTCGTTCGCTCCTCCATGCAGTGGCCCCTTCAGGGCACCAATCGCAGAGGTGACAGCGGAATACATGTCGGAGAGGGTGGCCGCCGTTACACGCGCCGCAAACGTGGAGGCGTTGAACTCATGATCCGCATGGAGAATGAGACAGACATCGAAGATTCGTTCATCGCGCTTCTCAGGCCTTGACCCACTCAGCATGTAAAGGAAATTCCCTGCATGTCTAAGCGACGCAGAAGGTGCAACGGGCGTGAGGCCCTTTCGGTAACGGTGGAAGGCGGCAATGATTGTCGGAATCTTTGCAACGAGGCGGAGGCTCTTTCGTTTGTTGGCTTCGAATGAACTATCTTCGGCATCTGGATCTGTCAACGCTAGCTGTGAGACTCCGGAGCGAAGGATGGACATCGGGTGGGCCGACTTCGGCGCCGAGCGCAGAATGGCGTACAGGGAGTCCGGAATCGCTCTATTTTCGATCAATTGGGAAGAAATTTCATCGAGCTGCGAACGGGTTGGGAGAACCCCATTCCAGAGCAAGTAGACTGTCTCCTCGAAAGTGGAGTATCGGGCGAGATCTCTGATGTCATAGCCACGATAGATCAATCTGCCCTGCACTCCATCGATAAAGCAGATCGAGGAGGTGGCGGCAACAATATCCTCCAATCCTTCCTTAAAGGTTGCAGTGAGCGTTTCTCGTTCTGCCATGCAATAGCTCTAGTTAGTGTCAGAGCGTCGAGAGCCGATGATTGTCGGATCGATCACGTTGTCAAACTATCAAAAAAAAATCTCAAAGTCAACGTTCTCCGCAGAGAAACAACTCCTTCGAGAAACAATTCTTTCGGTTGAGAAACGGACAGTGTCGTGCGGAGAATCTTCCATCGGATAAAATTCCTTGACTCTAGAGACCCTTTTCGCTATATTATGTTCGTTTCAAATCGAGATAGCAATCATCCCGCACTAGCTCTTTGAACAGCAGGAGTACTCAATGACAAGATTTATTCCCGCCGTGGCCCTTCTCGTTCTTGTGGTTGCCCTATTATCGCTGGGCTTCCAGTGTTCTTCCACCGAGATGACAAGTGCGAGACTCTATATTCAGCGTTCGGATTGGGATAACGCGATTCGAAGCCTGGAGCAAGAAGTGGCCAAGAACCCAAAGAATGAGGAAGCCTGGTTCTTGCTTGGACAGGTGAGAGCACAGAAGAATGATTTTGCAGGAATGGTCGATGCCTTTAAGCACGCGCTGGAAATTGGGCCAGCTCATGCGAAGGAGATTCAAGAAACGAAATACGGCTACTGGGCAAGAAACCTGAACATGGGCGTCGATTACTTCAACCGAGGGAAAGATACGGTCGAATATTATGACAAGGCGATCGCGGCCTTCGAGACCGCCATGATGATACTTCCTGACAGTGCCGCGAGTTACCGCAACCTCGCGTTCTGCTATCTCTCGAAGGGCGAGACGATGAAGGCGCTCCCACCGCTTGAGAAAGCCTTCTCGATCACTTCCGATCCTGCGACGGCACGCTACATCGGCGAGCTTTACTACGACGCTGGTCTGCGTCACAAGGACAAGTTTGAAAGCATGGAGAACAAGCT
>JBBIJH010000024.1:0-25782 GCA_037446075.1 Ignavibacteriales bacterium | reverse complement strand
CGCGGGGCCTCAGCAAAGAACAGGCAAAGTTGGATGCCTGGCTGAAAGATCTTGCTCCCTCTGACCGTCTGCTGAAGTCGTTCGCACATCGGAAGGAACAGTCGCAGGAGTTCCGGAAAAGGTATCGGGAGGAGCTAGCGCGTTCGCTGACCAAAAGCTCCTCGAGGAAATCAGAAATAATGCACGTCGCGGGACAATCACGCTCTTGTTCGCCGCGAGAGACACAGAGCACAATAATGCAGTGGTTCTGAAAGAGTTTCTTGAGAAGGGGTAGCACATTGCATGACTTCAAAGTTTGGAATCAATATCTCTTTTCTTATTCTCTCGTTGGTTCTTTATTCTTGCGCTTCGACACATACGTACAACTTTCTCGTAACGAACCGAGAATGTAACTGCACCGAATATTCTATCACCGACAAGAAGCATGGGATTACGTACACTTTCACAGCCAGCTATTCCCTTGAGGATGAGATGTTGACGACGATCACTCTGACGGTGAGGAATAGCAGTTCGAAAGTTCTTTCCTTTGACCAGGCACGCGTCAAGGTGTCTTCGAAGCAATTCCCTTATCGGTACAACAATAAGTTTGTCCCCTTTTCAGCAATCGAACTGAAGCCGGGCGAGACGAGAGCCATCATGCTCGTCGGGCGGGCGGAGATTACAGCGAGACCCGGATGGCATCGGATCGCGGGTGAAGAAATGACGGTGACAATCCGAGGCGTTCGGCTCGGGAACGATGATTTATCGCTTGAGGAACTGCATTTTGTCCCCGTTAATCCAAAGCTCGGCAGCGATTAATGTGAGCAGAAAAAGCTCAGCTCGCCCAGAGGGTCACTTCTCACGAAGTGACAACCTCGTGGGCGGAGGCTTGAGTCTTTGGCTCGAAGAATCTTTCAACCGCGAATCAGCGCCCATGGCCGCGAATCGAATTACAAGGCATAGCCAATCAAGAGAGATGTTGCCCTCAATTCACGGCCACTTCTTTCTTGGCTGCCAGCTTGCCACGCGGTCCGGCGGGCGGCGGTGCCATCCTATGGTCAAAGAGACAGAAGTGAAGTCGTTATGAAATGCGTACGTGTACATGAACATGGTGGGGTGGACAAACTCCTCTATGAGGATGTGCCCACGCCGTCAATCAGGGCAGATGAAGTCCTGGTGAACGTAAAGGCAACCTCGATTAATCACATTGATCTCTGGGTTCGCAAGGGGCTGCCTGCAGTGAAGTACCGCTTGCCCATGATTCTCGGCGTAGATGCTGCTGGAGTTGCAGCGGAAGTGGGCGAGGGCGTGGACCATATCAAAGTTGGGGAACGCGTCGTGGTGGCTCAAGGAATTTCGTGCGGTCACTGTACTCACTGTCTGAACGGGAACGACAACCTCTGCAAAGACTATATCCTGATCGGTGAGCACCGGGATGGGGCCGACGCAGAGTACCTGGCCGTGCCGGGGCGCAATGTGCTTCCGCTGAGCGACAAGCTTCCCTTTGAGCATGCTGCTGCCGCAGCGCTCGTTTTTTTGACCGCATGGCAGATGCTGGTGGAAAAGGCAGGCGTGAAGCCCAGTGATGACATCCTTGTCCACAGTGCAAGCAGTGGTGTTGGAAGTGCCGCAATTCAAATAGCGAAGCTGTTCGGGGCGAGAGTCATCGCAACAACAAGCACGGAGGAGAAGGCCGCCAAAGCAAAGGAGCTTGGTGCCGACGAGGTCATTAATTACAACAAAGAGAATGTACTCCACGAAGTCCGGCGTCTGACCGGGAAGAAGGGCGTCGAAGTGATCATTGACCACGTTGGGAAGAGTGTCTGGGAGCAGAGCATCAAGAGCTTGACAAAAGGGGGGAAACTCGTTACCTGTGGCGTTACCTCAGGCTACGAGGCCGTGACGGACCTGCGATACATCTTCTACAAGCAACTTCAGATCATTGGATCGACGATGGGAAGGAAGGGAGACTTGATCACGATCTTCAAGTTCATCGAGCAGGGTAGACTGAAACCCGTCATCGACCGGGTGATGCCATTGAGTGAGGTGCGCGAGGCACATCGTGTCGTTGAGGAGGGGAGGCACTTTGGGAAAATCGTATTGGTACCGTGAAGGGCTGCGTCCACAGATTTCAAAAGAAGAAAAGACAATGCTCCGGAGAACCATGCCGCGTTCCGCACGGGGATTCCTTTCGCTTCTTCTTTTCTTCAGAAGGTTCATGCTCGAAAACCCTCCGTATCATCTGCATTTGACGCTCTGCATCTGAATCAGTGAAATCTCAAAGAATCAGCGGAGGTACCCAGATGAATAAACTCACAATGTATCAAAAGCCAACCTGCACCACTTGCCGGAAGGTGATGAAGATACTACAGGAGGCCGGGGTGGATTTTGAGGCGATCAACTACTACATTGAACCTATACCGAAGGCGAAACTAAAGGAGTTGCTCAAGAAAATGGGGATGCCGGCGCGGGAACTACTGAGAACGAAAGAGGGCGTGTATAAAAAACTGAAACTGGCGGAGAAAAACTTATCTGACGATCAAATTGTCGATCTGATGGTAAAATATCCGGACCTGATACAACGGCCGATATTGGAGAAAGGCGGGCGTGCGATTCTTGCTCGACCTCCGGAGAGAGTAAGAGAAATCCTTTAAGAATCTCAAGACATCTTCCACAGATTTCCATGTTACTCTACATTCTGCGACACGGCGAGGCGATAGAACAAGGCTACGAGGATGTGGATCGACCTCTCTCCTCCGTTGGGAAAGAGCAATCGCTGGTGGCAGCAAACGCCTTGAAAAAGCTGGGTGCATCGTTGGACGCGATAATCACAAGTCCTCTCGAGCGAGCGAAACAGGCGGCCAGAATCATCGAGAAGGAATTGGAGATTAAGAACTTGGTCACCACGCAATACCTCATCCCCGGCTCCGACCACCTCGAGCTCATCAGCCAGCTGAATGAATTAGGATGCAATCAGTTTCTCCTTGTCGGACACGAACCCCATTTGAGTGCTCTTATCTCCCTGCTCATCAACGGAAAAACCTATACACACGTGGAGATCAAGAAAGGAAGTCTGGCACTCGTCGAGACGCCGACTCCCATCGAGACAGGCAAGGGGAGCTTGAAGTGGTTGCTCAACCTCGATTTGCTGAAGAGGCTGGCATGAGAGTAGGTCACAGATCGTATATTCTATATCTTGGATTCTCTTTCCTCCCACCGGAGTGAGTATGGAAATCAAGACCGTAGCGATCGAAAAGCCTGAGGCAACAAATTTCATCCTCGGCCAATCCCACTTCATCAAGACCGTCGAAGACATCTACGAAGCCATTGTGTCCACAACACCTCAGATGCGGTTTGGACTTGGCTTTTGTGAATCCTCGGGTCCTGCTCTGGTTCGATGGGTGGGAAATGACCAGGCTCTTATTGACCTTGCCAAGAAAAACGCTCTGAACATCGCCTGCGGCCATTGCTTCATTTTGTTTATGGAAGATGGCTTTCCTGTAAACATCCTGAACACGATCAAGAACATTCCGGAGGTCTGTCACATCTATTGCGCGACCGCGAACCCCGTTGAAGTAATCATTGCCGAGACGGAGCAAGGCCGCGGAATTCTCGGCGTGATCGACGGAATAAAGACGAAGGGGATCGAGACAGAGGATGATATAAAGGCAAGGAAAGAGTTTTTGAGAAAGATCGGCTACAAACTATAGGAGTGTAGTCTCACCTCACAAAGACCAACCTCTGCCCCTCTGATTTTCGTGCGGACGGAACGGTAGAAATGAACAGCGCTGGGAAGAAGTATCCTACGTCCGTGCCCCCCGTGTGAAATGAATGCGCCTTTCTTCTGAGTTTACTCTTCTCAAAAACAATATCTCCTGTTATTCTATACTGGTTAAAGCTTACGGTGGAGTTGGCCACGGGCGTGGTGGATGATTGAAACTAGAGAGAATATTCTCTATATTCAGATGAGCCTCGCAACCCTCCAAGTCATCATGCGTTGTTTCACCCATACATCTTCCAGAGGAATCTTTATGGGAAAATTGGCGACGATCCTTATGTTCCTTCTTTGTGCCTCGCTTTCCAGTCAACCCACAGTGGATCACAGCATTCCATCGCCAGGGGATTTCCTCGGCTATGAACTAGGAGAAAAGTTCACCTCCCACGGACGAATTGAACAGTATCTTCTCTCATTGGCTGAGAAGGCACAGCTGCGTATGCGCCTTGTCTCCTATGGCGAAACCTATGAGGGGAGAAGGCTTTATTTCGCCATCCTCAGCTCGCCCGAGAATCTTGCTCGACTCGAGGAGATCAAGGCTCAGAATCGTAAGCTTGCCGATCCTCGATTTACCACAGAGCTGGAAGCTGCGCAGATCGTGAAGACTCTCCCCGCAATTGTCTGGCTATCGTATGGGGTGCATGGAAACGAAGCCTCTAGTCCTGAAGCGGCTCTTAACGTGCTCTATCAATTGGCTGTAAGAGGAGATCCCGAGGTGGCGACACTCCTGCAAAACCTTCTCATCATCATCGACCCACTTCTCAATCCTGACGGTCATGAGCGCTACGTGAATTACCAGATCACTCGCTCCGGGACGAGACCCATTGAGGATCGAAACGCGGTGGAGCACAATGAGGACTGGCCGTCTGGCAGGACGAATCATTATCTCTTCGATCTCAACCGGGACTGGGCGTGGTTAACGCAGAAAGAAAGTCAAGCACGCATCAAAGCGTATCAAGAATGGAAGCCGCATGTGCATGTGGATTTTCACGAGATGAGTTAGAATAGCTCGTACTTCTTCTTCCCCTCGGTGAAGCCGGTAAACAAAAACATTCCGAAGAGTACGCTGGAGTGGGGCAAAATCTACGGCAAGGCAAATGCAGCTGCGTTTGATACGATGGGCTGGAGCTATTATAGCCGTGAGTCTTTTGATCTTTTTTATCCGGGCTACGGTGACTCCTGGCCCTCGCTGAACGGCGCGATCGGGATGACCTACGAACAAGCAGGCGGTGCCGGAGTTCGCGTCAAGCGCACCGATGAGGCGATTCTGACCCTGAAAGATCGCATTGATCACCATACGACAACCTCTTGGGCAACGCTGAGAGCAACTGCCGAGAACCGTGAGAAGCGGCTGCGTGATTTCTATGACTTCTTCAAGCAGGCAATCGCCGAGGGGAAAACGGGTCCAATCAGGGCTTTCATCATCCCACCCGGGAGCGATCCAAACCGTACGGGGAAAATGATTCGTCTGTTAAGAAATCAGGGGGTGGAAATCTACCAAGCAGAGAAAGAGTTCTCACTTGATGGCCTTGACACCTACTTTGCACCGAAGAAAGTTTCAAGACATTTTGCCGCGGGAAGTTACATCCTGCCATTGGACCAACCAGCGAAACGTTTGATTACGGCCTTGATGGAGCAAGAGCCGGCTCTTACGGACACTTTCTTCTATGACATTTCTACGTGGACCCTACCTGTCGCATACGGCGTGGAGGCTTACTGGACGGGAAAAGCTCTTTCAGTGCCCTTGGTGAAGCTCGACAGCGTGAAAGAACCTCCAGGCTTGCTTCATGGAGGGAAAGCCTCCTATGCGTATCTTCTGAAGTGGAACTCGAATGATGCCGCGAGAGCGCTCGCATGGCTCTTACAAAACGACTACAAGGCCAGTGTAGCGATGAAGCCGTTTGAGATCAACAGGGAAAAATTTGGCCGTGGCACGATTATCATTCCCGTCCACCGCAATAAGGTTGATCTTCATGATCGCCTTCAAGAGTTAGCAGGGAAGTTTCATGTTGATTTCTACGGAGTCCAGAGCGGTTCCACTGAGGCCGGAATCGATCTTGGGTCTGACCGAGTTGTTTCTTTGAAGAAGCCGAGGATCGTTGTGCTGGCTGGGTCTCCGGTCGCATCGGCAGCCTACGGTGCAATCTGGGCACTCCTGGATGAACAGTATGGAGTGGAATTCGTTCCGATGAAACTTGAGCAGCTTCGTTCCGCGGATTTGCGCGAGTATACAGCAATCGTGTTGCCGGATGACAACGCGGAGGGCAATGACTTCAAGTCTCACATCGATTCTATCCTTGTCCAGAAGATCAAAACGTGGGTGAGTGGAGGAGGGACTCTTATCGCGATCGACGGAGGGGCTGCATTTGCTTCAGCGGCGATGGCAAAGATTGCCACAGTGAAAATCAAAGAGAAGAAAAAGCCCGGTGAGCCCGAGCCGGGGGCGCAACAGAAGGACGCAAAGCAGGATACTGCGGCGGCCGCCAAAAAGGAGGAAAAAGTCCAAGACGAGCTTGAAAAAATGATGACAGTCGAGCAGCGTGAAAGGAAACGTCGTCTAGAATCGATCCCGGGAACCATCCTCCGAGTGAGGCTCGACAATTCCCATCCTTTAGGTTTTGGATACGACTCGCTCATTGCGGTCTTGAAGAAAACGAAAACGATTTATGAGCTCAGTGACAACGGATACAACGTGGGGATTTACACGAAATCCCCTCGCCTGAGCGGTTACCTTTCGAAAGAGAACGAGAGGAGGCTCGAGGAGACGCCCTTCCTTGTCCACGAAAAGCTCGGCTCAGGGAACGTTGTCCTCTTTGGTGCTGATCCGAACTTTCGTCTCTTCTGGGAGGGTCTGAACAAACTCTTCCTCAATGCTCTTCTCTTGACCCCGAGCATACGAAATGTTGCCCTGACGGCAGATTGACAAGGTTGATGAAAGGAGGTTGAGGAGACCATGCACATGCCACGGACTCGAAGCATCCAAGCGCCACGCGGAGTGGGACTTAACTGCAAGGGGTGGCTGCAGGGGGCCGCCCTCAGGATGCTGATGAACAATCTCGATCCTGATGTCGCGGAGAAACCGCAGGAGTTAATCGTTTACGGTGGGACGGGAAAAGCCGCACGAAATTGGGAGTGCTACGACGCAATCGTCCGTTCGCTGAAAGAACTTGAGAACGATGAGACACTGCTGGTGCAGTCTGGCAAACCGGTGGGAATCCTCAAAACGTACGCTGATGCACCTCGTGTGCTGATCTCAAATGCAATGCTGGTTCCGAAGTGGGCCACTTGGGACGAGTTTCGACGACTCGAAGCCCTTGGCCTGACGATGTTCGGGCAGATGACGGCCGGGTCCTGGATTTATATCGGGACGCAGGGGATTCTACAGGGGACCTACGAGACTTTTGCGGCGTGTGCCCGAAAGCACTTCAATGGTACACTCGCAGGCAGGTTCCTTCTCACTGCCGGTCTGGGCGGCATGGGAGGAGCCCAGCCTCTTTCAGCCACAATGAACGGGGCCGCATGCTTGGTCGTTGAGGTGGATCGCGCTCGAATTGAGCGCCGGCTTGCCACGGGATATCTGAATCGAATGACAGAAAGCCTCGAGGAGGCGCTTGCATGGGTTCAGGCATCGAAGGCGAAGAAAGAAGCGATCTCCGTTGGGCTCCTCGGAAATGCAGCCGACGTCGTGCCCGAAATCGTCCGAAGAGGGATTGTCCCGGATGTCCTCACCGACCAGACCTCTGCACATGACACGCTCAACGGTTACGTTCCGGCCGGCATCTCCTACCATGAAGCGCTCGATCTGAGAAAGACGAACCCCGACAAGTACGTTGCCATGGCCAAGGCTTCGATTGCAAAACATGTGGAGGGGATGTTGGAGTTGAAGAGGCGAGGAGCAGTCACGTTCGACTACGGGAACAACATCCGGGGCGAAGCCCAGGCAAGTGGTGTTAAGAATGCGTTTGACATTCCGGGATTTGTCGCAGAGTATATCCGACCGCTGTTCTGCGAAGGGAGAGGGCCTTTTCGATGGGTGGCACTGAGTGGGGACCCGGAGGACATCTACAAGACAGACGAAGCCGTGATGAAGACTTTCCCGGAGAATAAGCTGCTCTGCAACTGGATTTCAAAAGCGCAGAAGCAAGTGAAGTTCCAAGGTTTGCCCGCCCGCATTTGCTGGCTTGGCTACGGAGAGCGAGCGAAGATGGGGAAGATCTTTAATGACATGGTTGCACGTGGAGAACTGAAGGCACCAATCGTCATCGGGCGGGATCATCTCGACTGCGGAAGCGTCGCATCACCGAACCGCGAGACGGAGAAGATGAAAGATGGCAGCGATGCCATTGCCGATTGGCCAATCCTCAATGCACTGATGAACACAATTGGGGGAGCAAGCTGGGTGAGTGTTCACCACGGCGGCGGAGTGGGGATCGGACTCTCGATCCATGCTGGCATGGTGATCGTTGCGGATGGAACGAAGGACGCAGAGCGACGGCTGGAGCGCGTACTCACCTACGACCCGGGGACGGGGATTATCCGCCACGCCGACGCTGGATATGAGGAAGCTATCGCAATTGCAAAGGAGAAGGGCATAAAGATACCGATGATGGGGTAGGAATACCCCCGCCACGTTGCTCCCTCATGTCTTCGAGCATTGATTCATCGCAAGGAACTCAGAGTTCGCTGGCGAGCACGGATTCACGATTAGGTCAGAGGAAGTCAAAGTAAGCTGGACGGTACTCGACGATGCATCCATCACAATCCGTAAAAATGGGAACTGGACAGAGAGAATCCTCGCGGAACCGCTGAGAGACGATGAAGGATTTCAGGGAGGGAAATCCCGTCAGCCTCTGCGCCACCTGCAAGCATATGAGGCCTGTTGAAACCCCACGCGGCAGCATCTTCATCATGTGTAATCGCTCAAGAACAGATCGAAGATTTCCAAAGTATCCAACGCTTCCAGTATTACGCTGTCCCGGTTATCAGCTCAAGATCGACCGGAAGCATTAGTGTGAAAGTGACAACAAGAAACAGCTCTCGCTCAGAGCAGGGAGGTGACCATGCTTGACGAGCTCATCGGTACACATCACAGCTTTTCGGCGCTTGCTCTTAGGCTTGTCCTCGGATATGTTTTTGTCGCCCACGGGTATCCGAAATTGTTCCAGAAGGAGTTTGGGCCGAGAGGATTTTCAGCCTTTCTTAGAAACCTTGGGATCCCGTTCCCATTGTTCTTTGCCTACATCGTCGGGGTGTCCGAGTTCTTTGGAGGGTTACTGTTGATTCTCGGACTCCTGACTCGTCTCGGGGCTTTCTTGGTGGCGTGCGTGATGATTGTGGCAATGTGGAAAGTGAAATGGAAGACGGGTCTGTTTGCAAAAACGATGGAGGGCGGTTGGGTAGGAGGCTATGAGCTGGATCTCTCCCTGTTTGCAATTGCATTGGCTCTGATGGCCTCCGGCGCAGGAGTTTTTTCTATCGATCACTTACTCCGATAGTTTTCCATCAACAGTTGAAAGGAGATATTATCATGAAGTGGACACTCCATCTGCTTCTCGTTGTCCTTTTAGTCATACCTGTTGCCTCTGCCCAGCAGAAACGAGCCATCACCTTTGATGATCTGATCGGATTCGGAAGAGTCACTGATCCACAGATTTCTCCTGACGGCAAGACTGTCGCCTTCGTCATTACTTACTACAACAAGGGTGAGAATACGGCCAATAGTAATCTCTATCTCGTTTCTATCGAAGGCGGGCCTGTTCGTCAGCTCACGACAGCGAAGAAGACAAACGACAACCCACGATGGCTTCCAGACGGGAAATCGATTGCATTCGTCTCCAGCCGAGATGGGGAGTCTCAGATCTGGATCATCCCTATCAGCGGTGGTGAAGCACGGAAGGTCACGACGATTTCGACGGGGGCATCTGGGCTTGTCGTCTCGCCTGATGGGAGGTACTTCGCATTCAAGTCCGAGGTCTATCCTGACCTGCCCGACGATAAAGCAAATCGCGAGCGAAACGAGCAGCGAGAGAAGAGCAAGGTGAAGGCAAAGATCTTCACGAGCTTGCCGTACCGAGTCTGGGATTCGTGGAAAGACGACAGGCGAAGCCATGTGTTCGTCATGTCCGCGACGGGAGGGGAGGCGAAAGATATGACACCGGGAGATTATGATTCACCGCCGATCGATATCGGTGGAAGCGTCGACTATGCTATCTCGCCCGACGGGAAGGAGCTTTGCTTCGTTCGCAACACCGATCCGATGATTGCAACGAGCACAAACAACGATCTGTTCATCGTACCACTGACCGGTGGTGAGCCTAAGCGCATTACGGAGAACAAGGCAAACGATAACCAGCCGGTGTACTCGCCGACGGGGAAGTACATTGCGTACCGGGCAATGATGCGGCCCGGCTTTGAGGCCGACCGATACCGACTGATGCTCTATGAGCGAGCAACTGGCACGACAGTCAACCTTACGGAGGAATATGACCGTTCGATCGAGGATGTGGTTTGGTCACCGGATGAAAACAGCCTCTATTTTGATGCAGAAGATCAAGGTCGCCGAAGCTTGTACAGAGTCGATGTGGCGACGAAGAAAGTGCAGCAATTGACAAGTCAGATGTATCTCTCCAGTGTTCGGCTCAGTTCAAATGGGAAGACTCTCGTCTTCCTGAAGCAAAGCATCAATCGGCCGGCGGAAGTCTATCGGATGGAGGTGGACGGGAAGAATCTGAGACAGCTGACGCATGTAAACGATGAGCGAGTTGCAACTCTCGAGATGAATCCAGCAGAAGATCTCTGGTTCACAGCGCGCGATGGGGTGAAGATCCACGGATTCATCGTCAAGCCTCCGTTCTTCGAGCAGACAAAGAAATATCCGCTGGTACTCCTGGCGCATGGCGGGCCACAGACGCAATGGGCAGATGCGATCTCCTATCGGTGGAGCGCGCAGATGTTTGCCTCTCCCGGGTACGTGGTGCTCATGATTAATCGGCGTGGAAGCACCGGATATGGACAGAAATTTACCGACGAGATCACGGGAGACTGGGGAGGCAAGGCGTACGACGATTTGATGACCGGACTCGATACGGCGATCGCAAGGTATCATTTCATTGACCGGGATAAAGTCGCGGCAGCGGGTGCTTCCTACGGTGGCTACCTGATTAACTGGATCGCTGGCCATACCAACCGGTTCAAGTGCCTTGTAAGTCACGACGGGGTATTCAACACGGTGAGTATGTACGGAACGACGGAAGAGCTTTGGTTTGTGGAATGGGAATTCAAAGGAGCGCCGTGGGAGAACCCGGAGCTTTACAAGAAGTGGTCGCCGAGCAGCTACGTACAGAATTTCAAAACACCGATGCTCATTATCCATGGGCAGCAAGATTTCCGCGTGGATGTCAGTGAAGGGTTCCAGCTTTTCACGGCTCTTCAGAAGATGAAAGTGCCCTCGAAGTTTCTCTACTTCCCGGATGAAGGCCACTGGGTGTTGAAGCCACAGAACTCGGAACTCTGGTACAAGACGGTGCTCAATTGGATTGCTTACTGGATCGAGGAAAAACCGCTCGGAACTATCGAAAGGAAATAAAGGAGGTATCCGTGGCAGGGAAGGTTGTCAGACAGTCTGTGGAAATCGCGGCGTCGACTGGACGGACGTTTCGCGCCTTGATTGAGCCTTGTGACCTGAAGCGCTGGTGGGGTGCCACGGAGGTTGTCATCGCTCCTCGCAAAGAAGGCGTGTGGTGCCTCGGGTGGCATGCGTTCGATGAGGAGAATTTCTATGTAAGTGTTGGTTTCATCGACAAGGTCATTCCCGGTCGGACATTAGGCTTGAAGAATGTGTGGTATTATCGGCCCGACCTGAAGCCTCTCGGCCCCCTGCGATTGGTTTTTGATTTGGAGACGAGGGGAAACAGGACGATCGTCACGGTGCGCGAATCTGGATTCGGAACAGGGAGGAAATGGAACTCCTACTACCGCGGAGTGCAGAAGGGGTGGGAAGAGGCTCTCTGGAATCTGAAGAGGTATTTGGAGCTAAAGAAGAAATGACGGAATGATTTAACCGTCGTAGCAAGAGCGAGAGGAGGGAGATGAACTACAGGACTCTCGGCAGGACGGGCCTGAAAGTCTCAGAAATCGGTTTCGGCGCGTGGGGAATCGGCGGAGGGATGTGGCAAGATTCTGAGGACACGGAATCAATGCGTGCCCTTCACAAGGCCGCCGATCTTGGCGTTAATTTCATTGACACGGCCCTCGCGTATGGTGACGGTCATAGTGAACAGCTCATCGGGAAGTTTCTTAAGGAGCGGAAGGAGCGCATCTACATCGCCACAAAAATTCCCCCGAAGAACCGCCTCTGGCCAGCCCGGAGAGATCTTCCAGTCACAGAAGCTTTCCCCAAAGATTACGTTATCGATTGCACTGAGAAGAGCCTCAAGAACCTCGGCGTGGATTGCCTCGATGTACAACAGTTCCATGTCTGGGTGGATGAATGGTTGTATCAGGGCGATTGGCAAGAAGCGATTCAGAAGTTGAAGGAAGAGGGAAAGCTGAGAGCATTTGGTGTTTCCATTAACGACCACGCACCCGACACTGCACTCAAAATTGGAGCAAGCGGGCTCGTCGACACTTTTCAAGTTATCTACAACATCTTTGATCAATCTCCAGAAAAGAAATTATTCCCTCTCTGCAGAGAGAAGAACATCGGCGTTATTGTCCGGGTCCCATTTGATGAAGGAAGTCTAACAGGTAGAATTACCCCCGAGACGACCTTTCCAGCGAAAGACTGGCGGAACCGCTATTTTCGCGGAGATCGAAAAAGGCAGGTGTGGGAAAGAGTCCAAGCACTTCAGAGACTTGTCGGCCGAGATCTGCAGACTCTCCCAGAGCTCGCTTTGCGTTACTGCCTCACTCCTCCTGAAGTTTCCACCGTGATCCCCGGCATGCGTAGAGTCGCACACGTCGAAGCGAACTGCGCCGTATCCGACGGGCGGACACTTTCCTCCTTCCTCATCGAAGAGCTGAAGAAGCATGCTTGGGAAAGGAACTTCTACGAGTAGCCACCGCTGATCTCAACTCTATGAATCTCCTAATACGACATGCTCGGCAACTCGTCACTGTCGCCGCTCAGGGCAAGCGGACCAAAATCGGAAGGGAGATGCGTGAGCTGGGTGTCATTGAGGATGGCTCTGTCCTTGTCAGAGATGGAATCATCGAGTGGGTCGGACGTGATTCAGATTTCCAGTTTGAGGTCAACCAGGAAACGGATATCCTAGATGCGACGGGGAAAGTAGTTTTGCCGGGTTTTGTGGATTCCCACACACACCTTGTCTTTGCGGGAAGTCGGGAGGACGAGTTTGCATTGCGATCCGAGGGAAGGACTTATCAGCAGATTGCCGATGAAGGCGGAGGGATCTTGAGCACCGTTCGGGAAGTGCGGAAAGCCTCGAAGAGAGAACTCAAAAAGCTTGCAGACTCTCGTCTCGATCTCATGCTGCGGTATGGAACAACAACTGTCGAGATCAAGACGGGCTACGGACTTGACGTGGAGAACGAGATTAAGCTGCTAGAGGTAATTCATGAGCTTGAGAAAGAGCACATGATGACTGTCGTCGGAACTTTTCTTGGAGCTCATGCGATTCCACCTGAGTACAGCGAGAGAAATAGGGAGTATGTCCAGCTTCTTCTCGACAAGATGATCCCGTATGTTGGAACGAAGCACCTTGCGAAGTTCTGCGATGTCTTTTGTGAAGCCGGATATTTTGATACCGAGGAAAGTGAAAAGATCTTGACGGCGGGAAAGAAGTTCGGGATGCGGCCAAAGGTCCATGCCGAGGAGTTAGGGTGGACAGGTGGTGCGGAGCTTGCCGCCAAAGTTGGCGCGGTTTCTGCAGATCACCTTGAATACGTGACGGCATCCGGCGTGGAAGCTTTGAAAAGGGGGGGTGTCATTGCGACTCTACTACCGGGAGTTTCCTTTGTCTTAGGGCACCGGTACGCACCAGCAAGGAAGCTCATTGACGCAGGCGTACCCGTCGCACTGGCAACAGATTTCAACCCCGGATCGTGCATGAGCTTCTCGATGCCGATGATGATGACGATTGCGTGCACACATATGTCCATGACGCCGGAAGAAGCGATTACGGCATCCACTCTGAACGCAGCAGCTGCTCTCGGGCTCTCAGATAAAGTGGGCAGTATCGAGATTGGAAAAGAAGCAGATATTGTCGTTTACGATGCAGGCACGTATCGGTATCTCCCATACCACTTCGGGGTGAACTTAGTTTACAAGGTGATCAAGAGAGGAACGATTCTGGAATTCGAGTGAGGGATGGCAAGAGCGCCGAGAAAATCCTCGATCAGCCCAACGTGCAAGAAGCATGTCGTCGTCGGCATCGACCTCGCGGGTAGCCCTCGGCGGAATACAGGCATCTGCACTCTTCAAGGGCGTCGGATCTCGAAGTGCGAAACCGTATCTACTGACGAGGAAATCCTCAGACACGTCAGGCAAGCAAAACCGGATCTCGTCGCGATTGATGCCCCACTGAATTTACCTCCCGGCCGAAAGACAATCGAGGATTGCAACGGTGAGCATTTCCGTCCCTGCGATCGGGAGCTTCTTCGGCGAGGGATTCGCTTTTTCCCGATCACCCTTGGTCCGATGCGATCACTAACAAATCGGGGAATCGCGCTCAAGAGAAAACTCAGGGGACGCGGTTATGAGGTGATCGAGGTCTTTCCCGGGGCAGCACAGGATGTCTGGGGGATTGCTCGGAAACAGGATGGACTTGGGAAGCTTCGGCGTGGATTAGAAAAGCTGGGTGTGGTGGGCCTTGACAAGCAGATGAACGGAGATGAACTTGATGCCGTCACAAGTGCTCTCGTTGCTCGGCTCTACCTGGAGGGAAGGACAGAAGTGCTCGGGAACGAAAAAGAAGGTGCGATCGTCATACCCAACTCTAAGAATGTAATAAAATGAGGCAAATCGTAGAGTGCGTTCCAAACTTTAGTGAAGGCCGAAATGCAGAAACCATCAACGCGATCGCCTCCAGCATTGAATCGATCAGCGGTGTTAAGCTGCTTAGCGTGGAACCGGACCACGATTATAATCGAGTCGTTGTCACATTCGTCGGAGAGCCTCAGCCTGTTGTGGAAGCAGCTTATGAAGCTACAAAGACTGCAGCTTCGCTCATCGACATGCGAGAGCACAAAGGCGAGCACCCACGAATCGGAGCTACGGATGTTGTGCCCTTTGTGCCCATCCGAGGGGTGACGATGGATGATTGTGTTCGTTTGGCTCACGAATACGCTCGCCGTGTTGGTAGTCAACTCCGGATTCCTGTCTATCTCTATGAGTACGCGGCAACGCGGCCCGAGAGAAAGAACCTAGCTGATATCCGCAAGGGTGAGTATGAGGGGCTTGCTGACAAGCTGCTCGATCCCGACTGGAAGCCGGACTATGGACCGTCCGAATTCAACGCGAAGTCCGGCGCCACGGTCACAGGTGCCCGGAAGTTTCTCATTGCGTACAACGTCAATCTGAATACACCAGAGCAGTCCGTGGCACAGGAGATCGCTCTGCGCATCCGTGAGAGCGGCAGAGTAATGAAGGACGAATCCGGGAAGCCGGTGAAGAATGAGAGGGGGGAGACAATCAAGGTACCCGGATCGCTGAAAGCCGTGAAGGCGTTGGGGGTGGCCCTTGAGCGCTTTCAGATAGCTCAAGTGTCAATTAACCTCGTTGATTACGAGATTACCCCTCCTCATGTAGCGTTTGAGGAAGTCAGGAGGCAGGCAAGGTCTCTCGGATTTGATGCCACAGGCAGCGAGATAGTCGGACTTGCACCGCTCGAAGCCCTCTTGATGGCTGGGAGATACTACGCCGAGCGGACGGGAAGGGGGATGAATCTGCCGGAAGAAGAGCTTGTCTCACTTGCAGTTGAACAACTTGGCTTGAGCCAGCTCGAGACGTTTGACCCGAAGAAAAAGGTGATTGAGTATATGATAGAAATGTCTGCCCGCCAAACTCCTCATTGACCTATCGAGCTAACGGTCCGGCCTGAGAGAATGAGGGTGAAGAGTTCTTCCGATGCTGCGCTTGATGGGCTACATGGTGCCGCGTCAGGTTTTTTCTTCGCTGTCTTTATTCCCAACAGCTCCACCAGGGTCTGCGCATCATACCCAAACGGCTGAAGCAACGTTTCAATTGCCTTCAGCGTAAGCTCCGTATACTTCTCAACGTCGTAACCATCGGCAAGGTCGTAGAGGGCTAAAGGCTTAGCCTTCTCGAGTTTCTTCTTTCCTGTGTGGTCGAGGATGATATACTCAATCATCTCGCCGGGGGAGAGATGAATCCCCGCCTCCTCGATTGCCTTCGCAACCACAGCATTGAGACTTTCGTTCACGTACGCGTTTGGCTCCTGAGAGATTTGTCGGCGGATGACCAACTCGAGGGGGTTCACCCTTCCTTCTTGCAGGTCGTGAATGTAATAGTCAACAGTTCGGAGGATGGCCGGAATCGCAGCCCGGATTTCCTCGATGTTCTGGGCATCTGTGAAGCACTCCAGTGCTGCAGCCTGGACTTTCTTCACAAAGAGCGGTGTATCGCGTCGCCGCACCTCGATGCCGCGCACCTTTAACTCACCGTGCCTGTACCAACCGACATACCGGTTTGCCACGCTCGTGAGCGGGTCCATCTTCGAGGCAGGAAAAAGTATCCAGCTGTAAATTCCCTCCAGCGTGATATCTACCCCCACCGCCGCTTTGATTTTCTTGCAAAGTTCCTCGTAGTCCACTTCCGTTGCTCCTTCTCTTTTGAGCCAGAGGCAATCCACAATGCCGTGGATAAGCGTAAAGCCGTTTACCTCAGCAATTTCTTTTGCGGTGAGCAAGGCTTCTCGTGAGAAAGCGTTTACCGCCTCGTGCGCTTCGATCTTCCCGTAGCGTGCATTCTTGTAACCGAGATAGCCAAAACAGGTGACGAGCATCCACTTCAGTGCGTTCTGTCGGCGGTCATATTTTGTTCTCTCCGATGGCGATGTTGCCTCACGCTTCTTGCGCTTGTAATATGCGCGCTTGGCAAGGATGGGCTTCAGCGTCTCTGGCACGATGCCGCGCTTCTTCTCGCAGATCGTGTAGCCAAGCTCGGGGACCTTTCTGTTGTGGCAGCAGCGGCAGTTCACCGTCTCGGGTGAAATGTTGTGCATCTCCATCAGCGATGGATACATCGATGCGAAATCAAGCTCAGCAACATCCTCATGGTATCCCATTATCGGCTGGAAAATGAGTCCGCCGCGGTCGGAAAGCAGAAGAGTGCTCGCGGGTTTGAACTCCTCCGGTTCCCGCTTCTTTGCCGGAATGAGGATGTTATTCCGATATGCCCATGACAGTTGCATTGACGAAAGTCCTGTCCCTATCGTCGTGCGCGCTTGATGTTGAACAGGAATCTGTGTCAGTCGCGCAAGCTCAAATAGCCCCTCGAAATCCGATTCATCCATGATGAACGAATTCTGTGCATCGAGATGCCAGCGGCCTGCAAGCTCGAACGCGCCATCTTTGTGGACAATCTTCCCGTAGGTGAAGTAGCTCGACTCTCTCGTCGTGAAATATCCAACATCGGGATCGCGGTTGAAAAGCAATGGAATCTTGAATTTCTCCGAAAGCGAACGGAGAAGCGGCATGAGCGACGCGTCACCCCAATCCGTAAGGATGACGTCAGGGTCGCATCGCTGGAGATGCCAGTTTAGTGTTTGAAGTGCCTCGACAGGATCTTCTTGCTCCAGAAGATAAGAGGAGCCATCATACGAAATTTCAAACTGAAGCACTCGCTGGTATTTCGGAGCAACTGTCTCGTGGCGATTCCTGCCTGACATTACTGTGAGCTGGCGACATGGGTATTCCAGCGCATCTGGCCGATCATTGATGAGGAAGCCGGAAAGCCACCCGTTCTCGTCGATCGTGTATTCGCCGTACGCGAGGGGGAAAAGCCGTGTGTGATAGAGATACATCTGCGCCGCGGGAATGTCCGAGTTGAAGAACGCAAAGTGTGGAAAGAACCGCTCGAACGTCCAGACAACCTGCTGAAGCTGCGTCGGCTGATGAACGTTCACCTCCAAGACCTCAAGGGCTTCTCCCGTATAAAGCTCAGTCTTCTGTGCGCGTGTGATAGAAATTGGAAGGTGGTACTTTCTTCCAAGTGCTTTCACGCGCTCGATCTCGTGCGGCCGAAGATGGAGATAAAACGAAGGCACAAACCGATCACGGCAGCAATGCTTCTTCCCCTCTTCGTCGATGAGCCAGAGAGTCATCCCTTCGGTTGTTGGGTACAGATCAAACAGCCAAGCTTTGATAGTTTTCATCGTGAACTCCCACGGTCTACGATCCTGTAGAGGGGCTGGATACTTCCAGCCGTTCGATGCGAGCTTTCAGTTGAAGGACGAGTTTGTGTTCTTCGAGAAGCATTGCCATGATCATGCTCTCCAACGGCATCGAGCGGACCGTATACGCCGAAGCGGCGAGATGTTTTCGCGGCGCGCGGAAAAGATCATCGAAGATTTCTTGATCCTCTTTCCTCAGCCCCCGTCGGAATTTTGCCCACGAGGATGCTTCTTCTTGAACGAGGTATGTGAAGGTCGGGACGGTACGGCCCATAGTGGTTCTCCTTCTTAAGTTTTGCTACACTTTCCATCTGAGTCGATTCTAAAAGCAGTTGACAGTAATCTTTCCTCACTTCAAGCCGGTAAACCCGATCAGCACTCGTCTTGAGCGAGCGGAACAGTTGATTCCGCTCTTCGGGTAAAACCTTCATCTCAAGAGCAACAATGAGAATCGAAACACCTTCCTTCTTCATCTCATGAAGTCTTTTCATAATCCGTTCTAAGCTTCTCTGCACTTCTTGGAACCTTGCCTGCTCGTCGTAGAACGTATCCAGCAATCCAAAAATCATCGCCGTTTTCGATTCCATCTTGCGTAAGAACTGAGGCAATCGCTGTGTGATCGCTGCCTCCATCTGGTAACAGGTGAAGCCGCGGGAGACATAAATATTCTTGAGGAACGGCCTTGCATCACCGTACTGTCCCCGAAGGACGCGAGCAAGGTAGTACGGGTCAAATCGGTTTGCCCCATCGACAAGCGCAACTGGTCCCGACAAGTCAGGATGGCCCAGAATCTTAGACGCGACGAAGAGTGAAAGATGAAAGACCTCGCGGGCACCGTAGAGGAGATAAAGTTTCCCCGGTGGTGGATCGATGAATCTATCCGAAAGCGTCGCTGTGGAGACGATAAGTTCCTGCTGCGTTGAGGCAAGTGCGTCTCTGTGTAAAGCAGTCTCTACGGTTTCTGTCTCGATCATGGGAGTACAGGTTTCCTCACTCGAAATCCATCGACCTCAAGGTCCTCGTCAACATCCAATCGTAATGTAGTGGCAAGAGAAACAATGTCACGCCCAAACTTCTCCCTCATCTTATCCATCCCCTCGTAGAGTTGAGCAAACCGCGAGTCTTTCGGCTGAAAGATCATGTACTGATCCGTTGGCGGACACAAATCTGAGACGCCAACCCCAATGAGTCGAATGGGGCGGCCGTGCTGAAGAAATTCTCTGAAGAGCCGGGTCATCTCGCGAGAAATCACCGTATCGTAGTTTGAAGGAGAACGCAGCGTGTGCTGCCTTGAAAAAGTGGAGAAATCCGAATACCGGATCGTGACACTGACCGTTCGTGCGCTGAGTCGAAGCTCGCGGAGTCGCTTGCAGCATCGTTGAGTGAGATACAGAAGGAGTGCCTCGATGAATTCATAGTCCGTCGTGTCGTGCTCAAGTGTCGTCGAGCGCGAGATCGATTTGACAGTTTCGTGTGTATGGATTGCATCCGGCGCACGGCCATTGGCAAGCTCATAGAGGTAGTCGCCGCGAACACCGAGTAGATTGTGAAGGATCGATTTTGATGCAGCAGCCAGTTCGCCAATTGTGTTGATCTTCGCGGCATGGAGGATCTCCGCTGTCTTTGGTCCGACCCCCGGAATGCGCTCAACAAGGAGTGGGGCAAGAAAATCTTTTTCCTTTCCATGCGGGATGATCGTCAACCCATCCGGCTTCCGGAAATCGGAGGCAATCTTTGCGCAGGGTTTGTTCGAAGCAACTCCGATGGATATGGTGAGGGAGAGTGTCTCAAAAATCTTTTTCTTGATCGCTTGCGCCATCGCTTCGGCACTCTCCCAGAGATGGAGGCATCCTGTGACATCGAGAAACGATTCATCGAGACTCATCGGCTCGATGTCGGGAGAGAAACTGTAGAGAATCTCCGCGATCTTCTGAGAGAAGCGGCGGTATTCCTCGAGGTGTCCCGGAATGAACACCGCATGCGGTGCGAGTCGGGCGGCGGCCATCAGGGGCATCGCAGTCTTCACACCGAGTTTTCGTGCTTCGTAGTTCGGACACGCCACGACACCGCGCTCGTTTCCTCTTCCACCGACGATGACGGGCTTTCCCTTCAGTGAGGGGTTGAGGGCTTCTTCGACCGACGCGAAGAAGGCATCCGCATCGATGTGGAAGATTGTCCGCATTGTTATTGTTCTCCGTTCGAAGCGGCTTCTAAGCAATATCGACAGACGCCGCCAAGGTTTGCCGTATAGACGCCGCAGCATTCAAGGCAAAGTGCTAGGTGTGATGGGACGTGTGCTGGGCAATAAAGCACCTCGTCTGCTGTCCCGTCTGTATGGGATTCGAATTCTTGGGCTTCCCTTGGGGTCAGTTCTTGGCCGCAGGCCTGGCACTGTTGATCGATGAGGGCGATGAAGTCGTTCATGAGTTTCTCCTACTCCCAAAGCTCTCACATTTGAGATGCATTCACTTGACTTCTTCCGAGTTTTTTTGTATACTCCCTGCTGTAATGATACGACATTTTTGTCGTCTTGTCAAGTAAAAAATTGACAAATTTGTCGTCCTGTCGAAGGAGGGTTGAGTCATGAAATCCCATATTGGTACGAGGATCCGCGAAGCACGGGAGAACAAGGGGCTGGACCAGGCAACGCTGGCTGCCAAGCTCGACCTTGCAACCCGGACACTCCAGCGTTGGGAAAAGGGAGAACAGGTGCCCGATGCAGTTACCCTTGCAAAAATCGGAGAGCTAACCGGAACACTCACACACTGGCTTCTGACGGGTGAGGGGCCCATGTATGCCCACCAGAATGGGGGAAAAGAACCGATGGAGGGCGACGGCTCTTCGGCCTTCCGGCGTGTCAAACTTGTCCGGATTCCCATGCTCTCTGCGGTGCCGGCGGGAAAAGCCAACCTTATCTTTCACCCCGATCACATCGAGAAATACATCACCGTCGACGACGTGAAAGATAGCAACGCCTTTGCACTGAAAGTGGAGGGGGACAGCATGTCACCGCGGATCGAGGATGGAGACGTGATCATCATCAGCCCAAAACGGGAAGTGCGAAGCGGTGACATCTGTGTCATCCGCGTCAACGATGAAGACACAGTGAAGAAAGTGATTTTCGAGAACGGCTACGTCCATCTCATCCCTTTGAACCATGACTACGAGCCCGTCAGTGTGAAGAAGAAAGACGTGTCCTTCGTCTGGCGCGTGGTGAAAGTCATTAAGAATATTTGATTCGTTCTTGTTGAGTTCGTTCTGGATTGTCAAGTAAGGGCGGTCGATCACCTTTGGAGCCTGGATGGCCCGGTTCACAATCGACGAGCTGCGTTCAAAGTTTTCTAAATCGACGGATTTTAATGAGATCTTCGATGCTTTTGAGGATGCCCTCGAGCAGCGACTGGAAGATGTCGAACTCTATCGCCTCCTGTTCTGGAACCACGCGCTGACTCCCGACGAACTTTGTCTCTTTGGGGAGAAACTCGCGAAAGAGTTTCCCGGCATCGCCTACGATGTTTACATGTGGCTCGCCAGTGTCTTCGAGGTCACATACTCCTCGTACGACAACTATGAACTCTCTATCGAATACTACAAGAAAGCAGCAAAGGTAAAACCGAGCGAGCCTGATCCCTACCTCGATGCCTGTGATTGCTACGAGCCCGACCTCAAGATCCCTCCTCTCGATATCCTCATAGAGTTTGTGAAAGAAGGCCTCGACCACGTGAAGAACAAGAAAAGCCTGTACTCCCGCCTCGCCCACCTGTATCATCTTGCAGGAGATGATGACCTGAGCGAGTATTATCGCCAGAAGTCCGAAGAACGCGGCGCAACCGGTGGAGAGGAGGAAAAAAAGGAAGAAGGCGAAGAGCCGCCGGGGCCAGGATGATGAAGCCGTCGCTGCGGTAGAAAATGAAGAGTGCCCGTCGTCTCGAAAAAATCAAGAGAGTTCTCAGTCGCCGTCAGGACGATCTCACGGTCGTTCTGGAGAACATCCACGACCCTCACAACGTCAGTGCTATCCTCCGAAGTGCCGATGCGGTGGGCGTAAAGCAAGTCCAGCTTGTCTATGACTCGGAAGAGTTTCCGCCGATCGGAAAGAAAAGCTCGGCAAGCGCTTGGAAATGGGTGGGTCGACAAAAGTTCAAGACTGTGGATGAGGCCTACTCGTACCTCCGTTACAAAGGCTTCATGATTTATGCTTCTTCGATTCATCCCCAATCCACTTCTTTGTTTAGTCTTGATCTGACGCGGAAAGTTGCACTCGTCTTTGGAAACGAGCACCGCGGAGTCTCTGAAAAAGCTGCTGCGGAGGCAGACGAGCGCTTTGTGGTTCCGATGCTTGGCATGATCGAAAGCCTCAACGTTTCCGTCGCTTGTGCTGTTACTCTCTATGAAGCATTGCGGCAGAGGCTGGTAGCAGCGCAGTTTTCAAAATCCAAGCTCGGCGAACTAGAATTCGAGAAGCTCCTGCAGGAGTGGACTCGAAAATAGTAGATGCGATGGCGACCGAAGAATTGAGAATCGGCGGCAGAGCCCCAGACTTTCGGAACCTGCCAGCGACCGATGGCAAGCAGTATTCTCTGGAGCGCTTTCGAGCGTCAAGGATACTCGTCGTGGTTTTCGCCTGCAACCACTGCCCTTATGTTCAGGCCTACGAAGACCGAATCATCGCATTCCACCGGGACTATGCGGGGAAAGGGGTGACGATCCTTGCCATCAATTCGAATGAGACAGAACACCTTCCCGAGGACAGTTACGAGGAAATGGTGAAGAGGGCGAAGAACAAAGGGTTTGCATTTCCTTATTTGAGGGACGAGGATCAATCGGTTGCGAGTGCGTATGGAGCAACACACACTCCGGAGTTTTTTGTGTTCGATGCAGAGAGAAAGCTCCGCTATCATGGAAGATTTGATGATAACTGGCAAGACCCCTCAAGGGTGAAGCATCAATACCTCCGTGATGCAGTCGAAGCGTTGCTCGCTGGAAAAGAGGTTCCGGTCTCTGAGACGCACTCCATCGGCTGCACGATTAAGTGGCAGGTGTAGAGAATTTGACTTTTCTGAAGTTGGCCGCCCGGAGCCATCCGATGAATCGCCAGCTTGCCGCGTGGCTTGGTAGGGGACGTTTTACACGATCCGTACATCACCGCACCAAATGCGATTTTCCGACCGTGGAAATCGTCGACTTATAGCAATTGCAAGAATACTTTCCACATTGCGTCGCGATCAATCATGACGCTGCTCGAACAGAGCATCGTCAAAGATGCTTCCTGAGTCCGGTTTGCGGGACTTTCTTCGTGGTTGCGTGATCATTCATAGTTGCGCAGGAAAGCTTTCCTTATTTGAGGAGTAGAATGCCCCACCCTCTTCATACTAATTCTTGTCTACACTGTGGCCTCGTTCCTTTCCCATCTTGAATGCTCCAGTTGTTCGCTGACGTTATCCGCACGAGAAAGACACGGGCTGTGTCCTCGCTGTAGTAAGTCCCTCCTCGTGCGCTATAATCTGGAGGGAGTGAAGAAGTTTGTTCAGAAGAGGAATGTGGCGTCGCGCCCACAAACAATGTGGCGGCATCGTGAATTACTCCCGATAGAGCAAGATGAAAACGTTCTCTTTCTTGGGGAGCACTTCACGCCACTTATTCCGCTGAGGAAAGTGGGAAAGAGTCTGGGCCTGCAGCGCCTGTACTTGAAAGACGAATCTTATCTGCCGACCGGCTCCTTTAAGGCACGCGGACTTGGGATGGCGATCTCGAAGGCAAAAGAGCTTGGCATCAAGAAGATTGCATTGCCTTCCGCTGGCAATGCTGGTGGAGCTGCTGCAGCCTATGCGGCCCTCGCGGGGATCGAAGCACACGTCTTTGTCCCGAGAGAGACGCCCGAGGCGAACAAGAAGGAGGTTCTTGCGT
The DNA here is from genome assembly GCA_037446075.1 of Ignavibacteriales bacterium. Taxonomy (GTDB): domain Bacteria; phylum Bacteroidota; class Ignavibacteria; order UBA10030; family JAHEZR01; genus JBBIJH01. The sequence goes on along the minus strand of JBBIJH010000024.1, from coordinate 1,749 downwards.
ACGGGGCTGAGCTCCATATTGTCGATGGCCTGATCAACGGCGCTGCAAGAGCGATGAACGGCGCAAACGAAGAACACGGCTGGTTCGACGTCTCGACTCTGAAGGAGCCTTATCGCGTTGAGGGAAAGAAAACCATGGGACTTGAGCTTGCTGAACAGTTCCACTGGGAGCTTCCGGATGCAATCGTTTTTCCCACGGGTGGTGGGACTGGGATCATCGGGATGTGGAAAGCGTTTAGCGAGCTTGACGAACTTGGCTGGGTCAAGGGCAAGAAGCCGAGGATGTTCGCCGTCCAATCGGCTGGATGCGCACCGTTAGTGAAAGCATTTGAAGAGGGAAAGGCTGAATCCGATACCTGGAAGGGAGCCAAGACTGTCGCGCCGGGCTTATGTGTTCCCAAGGCATTTGCCGACTGGCTGATCCTGAAGATCGTTCGAGAAAGCGGAGGGGCGGCCATTGCCGTGACAGACACTGAAATGCTGGAGAGTGTTCGTACGCTGGCGAGAGTCGAAGGTGTTCTCGCATGTCCTGAGGGTGGATCTACGCTCGCCGCGCTGAAGCATCTGAGAGATCGGGAGTTGATTTCTGAGTCTGGGAGGATCGTCATCTTTAACACCGCGAGCGGGTTGAAGTATATGCACCTGTTTGAGATGTAACTGACCTATCGTTTCCAGCGAGATGAAGGCTCTCGTGTGAAAGGGTGCGCTTCTCCATCCATATCTTATTGGGCTGTCCTTTCCTTGCTTTTCCTGCATTTTTTTCTTAGAATTTCGGCGGGTTAGGTAACTTCACCCCGCTGACCGGAAGGGAGTTCACATGCGGAAGGAGTCAAAGCCACGCAGGAAGGGCCTATCTCCCCAGTCTAACTACTGGATGGACATTATCCCCGACCTCTGTTTTCTCCTCGACAAGAAAGGCGTTATCGTCGAGTCAAATCGGCTCGCGAGGAAAGAGATCGGTTTCACGAAGAGGGAACTCGAGGGGCGACCGATATGGGATTTCCTGAAGGAAGAATCACGAATCCCTTTGCAGAAGGTACTCCGAGGTCTGAAGAATCCTCAAGACGGTCGCCAGCTTGAAGTCCAGATGGAAAGGAAAGATGGCAGCCTCCTCGAGGTTCTGGCCTATGTTCGCCCTTTCAGAAATCGACGGAATGGTGATGCGGCGATTGCCTTCGTGGCTCAAAGCATCTCCGAGCAGAAGGAGAAAGAGCTTCGGTTCCTGCAATTCTCCGAAGTCATCCATCGGACGATAAACCCCATTGAGATCACGGACGCGAAAGGCAAGATTGTCTATGTGAATCCCGCCTTTGAGAGGACAAGTGGCTACAGCAAAGAGGAGTTGATCGGAAAGAATCCTAATATTCTAAGCAGCGGCAAACATCCAAAAGAATTCTGGCAGAAGGTCTGGGCGACAATCCTATCAGGAAGAGTCTGGGTTGGGGAAATCGAGAACCGGCGCAAGAATGGCGAGCCGCTCTACACACAGCTCCTGATTTCTCCGATTGCGGACAAGGATGGCAAAGTTGTGGGATTTCTAGGAGCGCATCGGGATATCACCGAGCAGAAACGACTGGAGGAGCAGCTCGTTCAGTCCCAGAAAATGGAGAGCATCGGGACACTCGCTGCCGGGATCGCCCATGAAGTCGGCAACCCGCTCACTTCGATCTCTTCTCTCGTGCAGGTAATCCAGCGCACAACGAAAGATGAGTTTGCACGGGATAACCTTGAGCTAGTGAAGAATCAGATG
>JBBIJH010000023.1:4319-25905 GCA_037446075.1 Ignavibacteriales bacterium | reverse complement strand
GCAGGAAGTTCATGCCTTCATCAGAGGCATTCTCTCTAGACTTTACGACCAAACCCTTGCACAGCAGACCACAATCCAGTACGGCGGAAGTGTAAAGGCCGAGAACGCCTCCAACCTATTGACCCAGCCAGACGTGGACGGGGCCCTTGTAGGTGGAGCGTCCCTGCGGGCCGAGGAATTTGCCCGCATCGTTGCCGCTGCATATCCCGATCAATGATGCCTTTCCGGTTCGGGTGGCGACTACCCCGTCCGCATAACCCACCTTAAAGGAAAAAATTAGGCGGCTTATCATTTTTACATTGCTTTCCGCCCCTTTTTTGCGTATATTTTTTGTTGCTGTAGCGGATCGGGTGGTTCTTTCCTCTGAAGGCCCGCGAACCTTGGGACAGTTCTATTAATGACGAAGTCGTACAGGGTTTTGATATTTTGCTCAAGTATCCTTGCACTGCTGTTCTCCCTCCCGTTCCCCTCACCGGCTAATTCTCAGGATCGATTCCTCGAAAACGGCGAGCCAAGCCTTGGCGCACCTGGCGGCAGCTTTTACCCTTCCAGCCCCACCCGCTACAAGATTGACCTTTCCGGCGAATGGAGCTACAGCACAGACGGCGCAAAGTGGCACCCCGTGAAAGTGCCAAGTGCATACGACTTCACCGAGACTGTAATGTTCATGCGCTCTTTTGAGGTTGCGCCGGAGATGATCGACAAATGGGCTTTTCACCTAGTTGCCTATGGCATCAATTATGAGTGCCAAGTCTTCATCAATGGGATGTTTGTAGGGAGGCATATCGGAGGATACACCTCCTTTTCGTTCCAAATTCCAGAGAATGCGCTTCAGGTGGGCACCAACAATGTCCTCAAGATCGTCGTCTCGAATAGGCTGAACGCCAAAAGCACGCTCCCCCTCCGTCAGCAGGTGGGGGGTTGGAGAAACTATGGGGGGATCCTACGCGACCTGTACATTCTCTGCACGCCGAGGGTTTGGATCGATGATCTAGAGGTTCGGTCCTCTCTCAGTCCAGAATTTCGGACGGCAAAAATAAGCGTCGTGAGTTCGATCGACAACGTTTTGGCGGAAAAGGAGCAGAGGGACACCGCTGGCGTAGCCTTTTTCCTCGCTTCTCGGTTTAGGTTCTGGGTAGGTCTGTACGATCGGAATACAGCGTTACCTGTGGGAAAGAGTGCCGTGCAGGAGTTCTCGGTCGCGAAGCGGAAGGTTGTCAGGCTGGAAAGCGAGCTGAACGTCACAAACCCAAAATTGTGGAAGCCAGAAAGCCCTGAGCTTTATGAGTTGAGAGCTTACTTGCTGATGGATGGGACATCTCTGGATGAAATGGATTTCAACGTTGGGATCCGAGAGATCACCATAAAGGGTTCGGATCTTTTTCTGAATGGAAACAAGCTCTTCCTGCAGGGGATCTTGTGGAAGGAAGATCATCCTTCTTACGGGAGCGCGTTAACCTACAAGAAATTTGAAGAAGATTTTATTTCTATTAAAAACCTTGGTGCCAACCTCGTTCGAATCGCAGATCATCCACCTCATCCGTACATTCTTAGTCTCTGTGACCGTTACGGGCTCCTTGTGATGGAAGAAATCCCAGCCATCGGCGTTCCGGCTTCGATACTGGGGAAAGATTATTTCCAAGAGATGGCAAAGTCCTATGCGAAGGAAATGGTGCTCCGTGACCGCAACCACGCCTCTGTTCTTGCTTGGGGACTTGGTGACAATTTTGATTCCTCAGAGGAGGAAGCCAGAGAATACATTCAGGAGGTTCGAACCGCCATCGAAACGCTCGATGCTCGGCCTGTCTATTACGCCACGAGCATGATCAACAACGATATCGCCTCGTCAGAAGTGGACATCGCTGCGATCAATATCCTCACACAGGATGTAAAACAATTCAAATTCAAGTTGGAAGATTGGATTCAGAGACATCCAAACCAACCCACGATTCTGGCAAAGTTCGGGAAAGCTGTGGAGCCAGGAAACTACCACGGCTACAGCGACCCAATGTCCCTGGAAGCTCAGGCGCGTTACCTCATTCAGCATTTTACCGTCGCGAAAGAGCTGAGAATCGCAGGTGCTGTGATTGCTTCATTTGCAGATTGGCGCGGCGATCGCCCGATTATGACAGTCGATCTCAACGACCGGTTCTTGTCCACGATGGGTTTGCTGAGCTATTCACGTGAAAAGCGTCCCGCTTACGAGAAAGTCCGGGGCTTGTATCATAACGAAAAAATCGCTGCACTCACGATGGGCACATATTCCGAGAACGCCCCCATCACTTTCGTTCTTGTGGGCTTTATCCTGCTGCTGGGCTTTGCCTACTTGCTGAAGAGTCACCGCCGATTCCGAGAAAATGTGCTGCGTTCTTTCCTCCGGGCTTATAACTTCTTTGCCGATATCCGAGATCAGCGGATCCTTTCGTATTTCCAAACGACCCTTCTTGCCGTGACAGTTGCCATCACCCTTGGGCTTGTGATCTCTAGTATTTTTTACTATGCACGTGGCAGCGAAAACGTGGACTATGTCCTCACCCATTTTCTCCCTTCGGATTCCATTAAAGAATTCTTTAGTCTCCTGATCTGGCACCCGTTCAAAGCCATTGTGTACTTTTCGGCTATGATGATGGCTGCACTTGTTCTGCTTACGAGCCTTGTGAAAGTATTTTCCTTCTTTGTTCCAGCGAAGGTTTTTTTCTATCATGCTTACTCAATCGCAATCTGGTCCTGCTTGCCGGTCATCCTCTTGATCCCGGTGGGCATGGTGATGTACCGAGTGATGCAGACAGAGCCTTATACCGTTCCACTTCTGGTGCTTAGTCTGATTATTCTCCTTTGGGTTGTGGCGCGGCTGCTGAAATCTGTATCGATCGTCTATGACATCCCGGCCTTTAGAGTCTACACTGGAGGAATTGTCGTGTTCCTGGTCTTCATAGGAATCGTCCTGGCATACTACAACTACACCCAGTCCACGCTGGCGTACTACAGGTATTTTCTGAATTATGTACAAGGGACAAGCTAAGAAAGACTGAGGCACTGAGCGGCACATGTACCTTTCGAAGCTAGAGCTTATCGGGTTCAAGTCGTTTGCGCAGAAAGTCAATTTGACTTTTGACAGCGGAATCACGGCCATTGTAGGCCCGAATGGCTGTGGAAAGACGAACATCGTCGACGGGATTCGGTGGGTTCTCGGCGAGCAACGCTCCAGCACGCTTCGAAGCGACAAGATGGAGGATGTGATCTTCAATGGGACGCGGTATCGCAAGCCCCTCAGTATGGCGGAGGTTTCCCTCACCGTGGAGAATACGCGAGGGATTCTCCCTACGGAGTATGCCGAGGTGACGATTACACGTCGCGTCTATCGGTCTGGGGAGAGCGAATACCTCTTTAACGGCACCCCCTGCAGATTGAAGGACATTGTGGATCTGTTCATGGACACCGGCATGGGTGCGGATGCCTACTCCGTAATCGAGTTAAAGATGGTCGAGACCATCTTGAGTGAAAAAGCGGAGGAGCGGAGAAGGCTCTTTGAAGAAGCTGCTGGTGTGACAAAATACAAACATCGCCGGAAAGCGGCCTACCGGAAACTGGAAACTGTTCAACAAGACCTCGTCCGCGTCAACGACATCGTGAAGGAAGTCCAGAAGACGGTTTCCACACTGGAAAGACAAGCCAGAAAAGCCGAGCAATATAACCAGATCTCGGAGCGCTTAAGGACTCTTGAAATCGATTTGCTGGAGAGGGAGTACGCGGCGACAGTCTCTCGACTCGGACCGCTGGAGGATCAGCTTCAAGCAGCGATCAGTTCGCGGGATCGTATTGATGAAATGCTCCTGAAGGAGGAGAATCATCTGGACGAGCTTCGTGCAGAGTTGAAAAGGGCGGAAGAGAAGTTGGCGGCGATTCGTTTGGCCATCGCCTCTTCCGACGATAGGATTCATGCCGTCCACCAAAAGATTCTCGTCGCGAACGAACGCAGGAGCTCGTTGGAAAAAAACATCGTCAGGTATCAGGAGGAGGGCCAAGACTACAGCGCTCGGCGTTCGAAACTTCAAGGATCTCTCGCGCAGCTGGTAGCGCGTGTGGAAACCGTAAGGCGGGAGATTGTAGATCTTGAAGCAGAATACGACGAGAAAAAGTCCGACCTCATGGTAATTGAGAGTGAGTGGGCTGAGCACAAGCGCTCGCTCAAGGCACTGAACGATGAATACCTCTTCACGATACATGCGTTGAGCGAGAAAAAGTCTCAGGTCGAGCAGCTTCATGGTCGAGTGGAAAACGCCCGTGGCAGAATCGAACGAATTCGGGAAGAGAATGCTTTCTATGAAGCTGAGATCGAAAGGACGACACGCGAGCTGGTTCAGTTGGGCAGTGAACATAAAGACGCACGCCGCAATTTCGCTGAAGTTCAGATGAAGTATTATGAAATCGAGACAGCCAAACAGGAGCTGCAGCGCGAAGTCGAGACCCTGCGGAACAAGGAGTTCGAGCTAAGGGCCGAGCACCAGAGACGCTCTGCTCGACTTGACTTCCTTAAGAATCTCGTGGAGACCCTTGACGGGCTTCCGGAGGGAGCTAAGTTTCTCATCAACAGCGGGGAAACGAAGACTTTTGTGCAGACGACAGTCGGGGACGCGATTCATACCGAGACGAAGTATCGGCCCGCAGTGGAATCCGCCTTAGGCGAAACCGTGAATTACATTATCGTCAGCAATCTCGAAGAAGCCTACCACGGCGTCGAATTGCTAAAGCGTTCGCAAAAGGGAACTGCTACCTTTATCTGCCTCAACCGGATTCCCGAACTTCCTGTGCGTGACTCTCAAGCCCCACGTGACGGCGCGATCGGCTGGGCTCTCGACCTCGTCCAATTCGATTCGAAGTATCAGTCGCTTTTCCGATTCCTCCTTGATCAAACCTTGATTGTCAGCGATGCCCAAATGGCGCGGACGCTCATAAGCAATGGCTCAAACTTGAAATGCGTCACCCTTGAAGGGGAAATCGTGACGAGCACAGGTGTGATGAGGGGCGGTAGCCGCGTTTCCGAAAACGGTCACAGAATTGGAAAGCGGCAGCAAGTGGCCGAACTTGAAACAGAAATGATGAAGCTTGGGGAGGAACTTGCCTCCATTCAGCGTCTACTGGGCGAGAAGAGCGCACAGTTGACGCTCATTACCTCACAGGCCCACAGTGATGATATGAAGCGTTTGGAGCATGAGGTTGCTGGCGTGGAGATGCGCATGGCACAGTTTGAGTTTGAGAAGAAGCGTGCGACCGAAGTTTTGGAGCGGAATCGTCAAGAGATCGACAAGGTCGAGGGCGAGCTAGCCGCACTTCAAAGCACTCTGGAGTCCTTGACCCGGGACGCCGATGCTCTTGCAAGTTCGAAGGGTGCGTTGGAAGAACGGATCCAAGTCGCATCGCGTGAACTGGAAGAATGGGAGGCCAAGAAAAACGTCCAGACTCAGATTGTGAATGACTGCTGGTCACGGCTTGTGCAGCGGAGGGAGGAGGAACGCGAGGTAGTGCGCGAGCTCCAGTACACCGAGGTTGCAATTCAAGAGGCTGGTGAGGGGATTCAACGTCGAGAGACGGACGCCCAGAGTAGCAAAGAGGAGCTCCAGAGGTTGGAAACGGAAGTTGAGGAGAACGAAGATCTCTTAACGCAGCTACGCGAGGAGAAAGAAAGGCTAAGAGAACAAGCGGCGTTCATTGAAAAAGAGTATGCGGGAAAGCGAGAACAGGTACAATCTGTTGAAACGAGTATCCGCGATGAGCGAAGACTCCATGACGATTCCTTGGGTGCGACTCATGAATTGCAGATGAAGATCTCTGAGTATCGGATTAAGCTTGAGAATCTCAAGCAGAGAGCAAAGGAGGAATTCGATCATGAACTGGGGCTGAAATCATACGTCGAGGAGGGTTTCAGCTTTGACCAAGCGAGAGAGGAAGTTCAGGATCTCAAAAACAAGATCCGGGCGCTTGGACCAGTGAACTTTGCTGCCTTCGACGAGTATAAGGCCGAGAAACAGCGCCTGGACTTCTTGACAACTCAGAGGGCCGATCTCTTGGAAGCGGAGAAGGTTCTCCTTGCGACGATCGAGGAGATTAACACGACGGCGCAGAGGAAATTCCTCGATACGTTTGGAAAGATCCGGCAAAACTTCATCACGACGTTCAGCAGCCTATTCAACGAAGGCGATGAATGCGATCTGCGGCTGGAAGAAGGCGCCGATCCTCTGGAGGGCAGGATTGAGATCATTGCAAAGCCGCGTGGGAAACGTCCGACCTCCATCGATCTTCTATCAGCGGGAGAGAAGACTCTCACGGCCATCGCTCTCCTTTTTGCCATCTATCTCGTGAAGCCCAGTCCCTTCTGCATTCTCGATGAGGTCGACGCGCCGCTCGATGATTCGAACATCGATCGGTTCACCCGGATTTTGAGTAAATTCTCGGACAACACTCAGTTTATTGTCGTGACGCATAATAAACGGACGATGGAGGCGGCGAATGCCCTCTACGGAGTCACGATGGAGGAGGAAGGCGTGTCGAAGCTTGTGTCCGTCCGTCTCACGAGCGAACAAGTTTCACAGAATTTAGCGGGCCATCCCTAACTTAATCGCAGAGGGTGTTATGAAACCACTGAGAACAATTCTCCTCCTTGCTATCTCCATTCTCCTTTGCTCGGATGGGGGTTTCGCTGACGTGAAGATCAAGCAGAGGTCAAAAAATTCTGGGTTTGCAGGATTCGCCGCAAGCGAGTCAGAGGAGTTGACCGTTTTAGTGGCAGACAAGATGAAGACAACGACTTCCACTCGCTTCACGGGTGGCGTTGTTGGGTTCTTTGCTGGGAAGGGGCCTCGGATCCAGACGCGCATCGTTCGACTCGATAAGGAGCTTACATGGGAAATCGACGACAAAGAGAAGTCGTACAAGGAGATCACGTTTGCCCAGTTGCGCGCACAGACGCAAGAAGCACGCGAAAAGATGAAAGGACTCGAGAAGCCAGAAGGGGAAGAAGAGAAGCCGGAGACCAGGATTAATCTGAAATGGGACGTGAAAGCCACGGGTGAGAAAAAGACGATCAATGGCTTCCCTTGCGAGCATGTTATTGTGGCCTTGACAGTTGAAGAGGAGAATCTGAAAACGAATGAGAAGCGAGACGTAAGCTTCTTCACGCTCGATCAATGGCTTGCCGCGGGGAACGAACAGGCCCAAGCGGAATTGGAAGCGTTTCATATGAAAATGGCACAGGCGATGGGCCTGACGGAGATGGGTGCAGATTTCATGTCTGCGCTAATGGCTCAATACGGGGATTACCTCAAGGAGCTGCGCGAAAAAGCCAAAGATTTGAAAGGTTACCCAATCGTTTCAACTGTTTCGATCGAGACAGTGGAAGCTCTTCAAGGAGAGGAGAGGGAAGTGAAAGAGGAGGAACAGCAGAAACCGAAGGTAGAACTCCCTGGCGGTTTCGGTGGCTTGTTTGGCAAGAGGAAAAAGGAGAAGGAAGAAGATAAGAAAGAGGAAAAGACCGCTGAAGCCCCCAAGGCCAAGGCCGGGAAGCCCGGGCGTACAAGCCTCTTCTCGATGACGACGGAGGTTCTCGAACTCAGCACAACCCCAGTGAGTGGGTCGGAGTTTGAAGTGCCAGCGGGTTACAAGAAGGAGGATTGAGGTGAGGCCGAGAATCTTTGTTGACTTTGACGGCACGATTTCAAGGGTAGACGTCGGTGATCAGCTTTTTCAAGAGCTTGGAGGAGAGACGTGCACTCGCCTTGTCCAGGACTATCTCGCTGGAAAGATCAACGCTCGGGACTGCTTTATCGGTGAATGCACCGCGGCTGGAGCCGTGCGGCCCGAGCTCGTCGACGAAATTTTGGACCGGCAAGAAATTGACCCGACATTCACGAATTTCGTGGACTTCTGCTCGAGACGAGAAATTGACTTCACAATTCTCAGTGACGGATTCGATTACTACATCGAGCGAATTCTGAAGCGTCACGGGTTTGAAAACCTAACCTTTTTTGCGAACCACTTAGAGTTTCAGGCGGCGGATGGGACAGGCCGGGTTTCTCTCGTTCCTATTTTTCCTTACAGAGACGCCGAGTGTGATCGATGTGCAAACTGCAAGCGGAATCATGTCCTGACGCTTTCGTCCGAAGATGATATCATCGTCTACATTGGAGACGGTTATTCTGACCGATGCCCATCGCGGTATGCAGATATTGTCTTTGCAAAGAGGGACCTCATTCGATACTGTCGCCAGGAAAATATCTCCTACTACGAATTTCACAATCTCCAAGACATTGTGGATCGTCTGGAAAAAATTCTTTCACAGAAACGCATTCGAAAACGCTGGCAGGCAGAGCTTCGACGACGCGAGGCGTTCCTCCAAGGGTGAGCTCGGTCATGTGACCCCTACTGGCACATGGATATCCGACAGGTATTATTTCGTTATCGAAGTTACACCCCCCTTCCCGTATTGCTTGTGATGCTCATCTTTGCTCATCCGACAGTGGCAACGCTGATCGTCGGTTTCTTGATTGCCCTTGCGGGGGAGGGGATCCGATTATGGGGAGTCTCGATCGCCGGCAGCGAGACAAGAACCACAGGCATAGTCGGCGGCACGTACCTCATCACCACTGGGCCGTTCGCCCACGTGCGGAACCCGCTCTACCTGGGGAACCTCCTGTTATACCTGGGCATCGGTGCGATGTCGAATGCACTGTTTCCTTGGCTATTGATTCTGGCAATGATCGCGTTCTGTTTTCAATATTACTGGATCGTCACGCTGGAGGAGGAATATCTTGGGAAAACATTTGGGGCAGCCTTTGCGGAGTACACGAGGGAGGTCCCGCGCTTTGTTCCTCGTCTCAAGAAATACCGTGGGGGGATGTATCCACAGCCGGAGTGTAGTCTTCAGAAAGGTATTCGCTCTGAAATGCGTACGCTCCAGGCTATTCTTGTCATCTCACTGGTTCTTGTCCTTCTCTGGCAATTGAGGAGTTGAGTTATGATACGCCGCGTGATGGTCATCGCTGGAGAACCGTCAGGCGACCTTCTGGGGGCTGGACTGATTCGAGAACTTGTACGCCGCCAACCCGGCCTGGAAGTTTTCGGCGTGGGCGGGGACCGGATGGCCCAAGCTGGGATGGAGATACTCTTCCACATCCGGAATCTCTCTTTCATGGGATTCATGGAAGTCCTGAAACACCTACCGACCATGCACGAGCTTGAAAGACAGATGACAAGGGTTTTGGTAGAAAGGAGGCCCGATGCACTGCTCTTGATTGACTATCCGGGTTTCAACCTTCGCTTTGCCCGAACAGCAAGAATCCATGGCCCTCGGGTGTTCTACTATGTTAGCCCTCAGGTATGGGCATGGGGACGAGGTAGAGTAGCAAGGATGAACGGCCTCATCGAAAAAATGTTTGTGGTGTTCCCCTTCGAGCGGGAGATTTATCAATCTGCGGGTATCCCGGTAGAATTTGTTGGGCATCCTCTCCTCGAAGTGATCGAATCGGTCGAGGATGGAAATGGATTCCGGCAGAATCTTGGGATCCCAACGACGAAGAAACTTCTCGGGCTGTTCCCAGGTAGTCGGTTGCAGGAGGTAGAGCGTATTCTTCCTGTGATGGCTGAGGCAGCGCACATTCTTCAGCGTGAATTCGATTGCGAAGTCGGCGTTGGGATCGCGCCCTATCTTCACGAAGACGTGTATCGGAAATCCCTTGGCCCTCTTTCCCGGGTACATTTGATCTCAGGTGCGACCTACTGGCTGATGAAGAATTCAGAGATTGCGTTTGTCACCTCCGGAACCGCTACTCTTGAGATTGCATGCTTCGGTACGCCGATGGTCGTCGTCTATCGGACTTCACTTCCCACTTACCTGGTCGGACGTGCGTTGGTGAGACTAAAGAGCATTGCCCTTGTCAACATCGTTGCGGGCGAACGGATTGTACCGGAGCTGGTTCAATCTGATCTCACTAGAGAAAACCTGGCGCGCGAGGGTCGAAAGCTTCTCAGTGACGATACGCTCGCTCGCCACATGAGAAATGAACTATTCCGAGTCAAGCAAAAACTCGGAACGCCAGGTGCTTCCAGTCGGGTTGCTGAAGCCATATTGAGTGCTTGATTCCAACTGAAGAAATTGTTGTAGGGTGGATGCCTTTACGCTGGTTTTGCTGCCTCTGTCGTGGATCTACGGTCTTGCGGTTGCGGTCCGCAACAAGTGTTATGACTGGATGGTTTTTCCCTCACACTCGCTTGGCCGTCCGACCATCTCGGTTGGAAATCTCAGCGTGGGTGGGACAGGGAAGACACCTTTGGTTGGGTATATAGCCCAGTACTTACAGGAGCGACATAAGCGGGTTGCGATTCTGAGTAGGGGGTATAAGCGAGAAAGTAGCGGATTCGTTCTGGTCGCGGATGGCCAAAAGGTTTTGGTCAACTCGAAGCAAAGCGGAGATGAGTGCCAGGAGCTGGCTCAACGATTGCCGGGAGCGATCATCGCGGTGGATGAGAAAAGAGTGCGAGCGGCAAGAGAGGTGCTGAAGAGATTTCCGGTGGATGTTTTCTTGCTGGATGATGGCTTCCAGCACCGGAGCGCGAGAAGGGAGCTTGATCTTGTCACGATCCCCGTTAAGCAAAGTAAAGAATCCAGCTCGGTCGGCGTCCCACGAGACTTCCTGCTACCAGCAGGAACGCGGAGAGAGCCGCTCACAAGCCTTCAGCGGGCAGATCACGTTGTCCTTACCCGAGCTGAGGGGCTGGATTCCGCTGAAGGTGTGCTCCACCGATATCAGGAGTGGTGTCGGCGGTACACATTGGCGGAACTAAGTGCAGTAAGAACTAGAGCGTCATCGCTTCTGCGGGTGTGGGATGGCCAAGAGCTAACTGCCGCGGAGGTCCGCGAGAAAAAGCTGTACCTCTTTTGTGGGATCGGAAGGCCCAGCAGTTTTTTTGATCTCGTCGCCGCCCTCGGAGCCGAGATCGTCGGTCGGGAAGCCTTTCCAGACCACCACTGGTACACACGCGTTGACCTTGTCCACCTCGAGAGGCTGTCAAAACAGAAAAGGTGCGATTACCTCGTTACGACGATGAAAGACGCGGCACGTTTGACTGGGATAGCCGAGGCGAAGGAATTCTTGATGAACTCTCCCGTTCTCGGACTGAAGACTGAGCTGGAGTTCATCTACGGGAGCGATGTCTTTCACCAACACTTGGATCGGTTTGTGTCATGAAGTCGTTGCTTGTAATTGGGATTACGGACTGCGGCAAGTGGAGCAACTACGCCAACTGGGTGACCCAGGGGGCTCAATCGGTCGAGACGATCAACCTTTCCTGGAAAAATAGAAACCTCGAGCGAGTCGAAGAATGTGATGCAATTCTGTTAAGCGGTGGAGAGGATCTTCACCCCCGATTGTACGGGATGCCTGAGAGAATCAGTGAGCTGGATCCCAGAGAGGTGAACGAGAGAAGAGATGATTTCGAACTGCACCTCATTGACTTAGCACTGAGGAAGGAACTACCGATCCTGGGGATCTGCCGTGGTTTGCAAGTTGCAAACGTCTTCTTTGGGGGGACGCTGATTCTCGACATCCCGAGCACAGGAAAGTCGGATCATTCAAAAGCGGATGGAGTGGACCGAGTGCATGAAGTGGAAGTGGTTGCGAACACCGAACTCGCACGGATTGTCGGTATGAGTCGCGGAACAGTGAATAGCTCTCACCATCAGTCGGCCGATAAGATTGGAAGAGGGCTGAAGATCTCGGCTGCGGCTCAGGAGGGCGTCGTCGAAGGTCTGGAGTGGGAGGATTCGGGCGGGAGGTCATTTCTTCAGTTGGTACAGTGGCATCCTGAGCGCATGCAGGATCCCGAGAGCCCCTTTAGAAAGAATCTTCTTCATGAGTTTCTTTACCAAGCGTCAAAATATAAACTACACTGCTCTATACACTAACTCTCAAATAAGCAGGTCAGCAAATGGCTAAGAAGTACGTCTATTTCTTTGGTGATGGTAAAGCCGAAGGTACTGCAGAGATGAAAGCGCTTCTGGGTGGAAAAGGGGCCAACCTGGCAGAGATGACGAATCTTGGTTTACCGGTTCCCCCTGGTTTTACAATCTCCACTGAAGTTTGCACCTATTACTATGCTAACAAAAGGCAATACCCCCGAGAGCTTAAGCCTCAGGTTCTCCGTGCCTTGAAAAAAGTGGAGAAGCTGGTAGTGGCAAGATTCGGCGATGAAGAGAACCCATTGCTTCTCTCCGTCCGTTCTGGTGCGAGAGCGTCGATGCCCGGAATGATGGACACGATCTTGAATCTTGGATTGAATGAAAAAACGGTCGAAGCTCTCATCAGGCAAACTGGAAACGAGCGCTTCGCTTGGGACTCCTATCGTCGCTTCGTACAGATGTACGGCGATGTCGTGATGGGTCTGAAGCCGGAAAGCAAAGACGAACACGATCCGTTCGAGGTGATCATCGATCGAAAGAAGAAAGAGCGCGGGGTCGAGCACGATCTGGAACTTTCGACGGAGGATCTTCGGCAACTCGTATCGGAGTTCAAATTGGAGATTAAGAACCGCACAGGAAAAGAATTCCCTGAAAATCCCGAGGCCCAACTCTGGGGTGCGATCGGCGCCGTGTTCGGTTCTTGGAACAATCCTCGCGCAATCGCATACAGGAGGCTATATGACATTCCGGAGAGTTGGGGAACAGCCGTGAACGTTCAGGCGATGGTATTCGGAAATCTGGGGGACGATAGCGCCACGGGAGTCGGTTTTACCCGCGACCCTGCGACGGGGGAGAATCGATTTTACGGGGAGTTTCTCTTCAATGCTCAAGGCGAGGATGTCGTTGCTGGTATCCGGACGCCGCTTCCAGTTGAGCAACTGAAGGAGAAAATGCCGGGTGTCTACGATCAGCTCTTGAAGGTGCGGACGATCCTCGAGCACCATTATCGTGACATGCAGGATATCGAGTTTACGATCCAGAAGGGGAAGCTCTATATGCTACAGACTCGAGTCGGCAAGCGTACAGGGTTTGCTTCTTTTCGGATCGCGACCGACATGGTGGAGGAAAAGCTTATCTCCCCAAAGGAGGCCCTCTTGCGAATTGAGCCTGAGCAGCTCAACCAGCTTCTGCGGCCCATCTTTGACGTGGCCGAGAAGCGAAAAGCAGTTAGGGACGGACGCTATCTGGCAAAAGGTTTGAATGCCGGTCCGGGTGCGGCTTTCGGTAAGGTCGTTTTTAATGCTGAGGATGCAGAGCTGTGGGCGCGTCGCGGAGAAAAGGTGATCCTTGTTCGTGTCGAGACCTCTCCGGAGGACATCCGTGGCATGAACGCTGCGGAAGGGATTCTGACGGCGCGTGGGGGGATGACGTCCCACGCGGCCCTCGTTGCCCGCCAGATGGGGAAAATTTGCGTGGCCGGATGCAGTGCGCTCGACATCGACTACAAGGAGAGGCTGATGCACGTCAACGGCAGGGTTGTTCGAGAAGGGGACTACATCTCAATCGATGGGACGACGGGCGAGGTAATTGAGGGCAAAGTGGAAACACATCCATCCGAGATTCTCCAAGTTCTGCTCGAGCGCACCCTGCCGCCGGAAAGATCGCATGTCTACCAGCAATACGAGAAGATGATGTCTTGGGCGGATCTGTTCCGGAAACTCGGAGTTCGAGCGAATGCAGACCAGCCGGATCAGTGCGAAGTGGCAATTGCATTCGGAGCCGAGGGGATTGGTCTATGCCGCACCGAGCACATGTTCTTCGGTGGCGAGAGGATCAGAGCAGTTCGCGAGATGATTCTTGCGGAGACGGACGAGGGGCGCCGGGCTGCCCTTGCTCAGTTACTGCCGATGCAGCGTGAAGATTTCAAAGGAATTTTTCGCGTGATGAAGGATCGGCCAGTGACGATTCGAACTCTCGATCCACCTTTGCATGAGTTCCTCCCGCATGAAGAGCAAGAGCAGGCGGAGCTGGCGCAATCAATGGGGATTTCACTGGAAAGAGTGAAACAGCGAGTGGAGAGTTTGAAGGAGTTTAACCCCATGCTTGGGCATCGGGGTTGCCGACTCGGAATTGTATACCCGGAGATTACGGAAATGCAGGCGCGTGCTATCTTCGAGGCGGCCTGCGAGGTGAAAAGGGAGGGAATCGACGTCGAGCCGGAGGTCATGATTCCTCTTGTCGGCCACGTCAACGAACTTCGCCAACAGGAAAGGATCGTCCGCCGCGTTGCCGAGGAAGTTCAGAAAGAACAAGGGGTGAAGGTGAAATACCTCGTCGGGACGATGATCGAAGTTCCGCGCGCAGCACTCACGGCGAACGAGATCGCCGCGGTGGCTGAGTTTTTCTCCTTTGGAACGAACGATCTGACTCAAACGACCTTCGGGCTGTCACGGGATGATGCGGGCAAGTTCCTTGAATACTACTACGAGAACGGCATCCTCGATAAGGATCCATTCCAAACCATCGATCGTACCGGCGTTGGTCAGTTGATCAAGATTGCGACGGAGAAGGGCCGATCGGTCAAGCCAAATCTGAAGGTAGGGATTTGCGGCGAACATGGAGGAGATCCAAATTCAATTGAATTTTGCCATTCGGTCGGCCTCGATTATGTAAGCTGTTCTCCGTTCCGAGTGGCCATTGCTCGATTGGCGGCTGCGCGAGCCGCGCTCCGAGAAGAAGAAACCTCCCGGGCGGCCCAGCGTACTGGGCGTAGAAGCTTCGTACGTGGCCGTTCTGTGAAACGGAGGAAGCGGCCACGAAGGCGCCGGCGAGAGAACAAGAACACTCAACAGCCTTCAGGAGGTTGAGAATAAGCCATGAAGCTTTCGGACTTCAAATACCCACTCCCTCGGAATCTCATTGCAAAGTATCCTGCTCATCCGAGGGACAGTTCTCGGCTGATGGTTCTGAATCGTGCAGACGAATCGATCACGGAGAGGCGATTCTCCGATTTTGAAGATTATGTGAAGAAAGGGGATTGTCTCGTCGTGAACGAGACGAAGGTCTTTCCCGCGCGACTTTTCGGAAGGAAAGAGAAAACGAACGCCAAGATTGAGGTTTTCCTCTTGCGCGAGTTGAAAAAGGAAGAGAATATTTGGGACGTGATCGTAGACCCCGCGCGAAAGGTTCGCATCGGGAATAAGATCTTTTTTGACAACGAGAGACTCTCCTGTGAAGTGATTGACAATACGACTTCCCGGGGGAGGACCGTTCGGTTCACGTACAAGGGGGACTTTTACAAACTAGTGGAAAAGATTGGGCAAACACCCCTCCCATACTATATCAAGAGAGAGCCGACGGAGGAAGACAAGGAAACCTATCAGACGGTCTACGCACGGGTCGTGGGCGCCGTCGCGGCACCGACGGCGGGGCTGCATTTTACACGAAGGCTTCTCCGTCGGATCGAGAGAAAGGGAGTCAAGATCGTTCCGCTTGTTCTTCACATCGGGCTTGGTTCGTTTCGCCCGGTGGAAGTGGAGGATCTCACAAAGCACAAAATGGATTCGGAATATTTCGAGATTCCTGAGACAACGGCTGCCGTCATCAATCGGACGATCGCCACGAAGGGGGCCGTGTTTGCTGTCGGAACGAGCACAACAAGGGCCTTAGCATCGAGCGTCACGACCGATGGACACGTACAGCCCGCGCAGGGGTGGACGGACAAATTCATTTTCCCACCCTACGATTTCAAGATTGTCGACAAGCTGCTCACGAATTTTCATTTGCCGGAATCAACATTGCTGATGCTTGTGTGCGCTTTTGGTGGCCACGAGTTCGTCATGCGGGCTTACAAATATGCCATCAAGAGGGGCTACCGCTTCTACAGCTACGGTGACGCCATGTTGATTCTCTGACTCTTCATTCGGAGACGATACACGTGAGCGATGGAAGAATCTCGGCGGTTATCGCTGCAGCAGGCTCGGGCGAGCGGATGGGTTTTCCTGAGAATAAACCGTTCCTCCTTCTGGGAGGCAGACCCATCCTCGTCCATGCCGTGGAGAAATTCCAGGAATCTCCTCTGGTCCACGAGATTGTTCTCGTTGTGAGGCCTTCCGATTATGAGAGAGCGTGCCGACTTGTCGATCAGTTTCGATTAACGAAAGTTGTTGAGATCACCGAAGGGGGCGATCGAAGGGAAGATTCCGTCTACCGAGGACTCCAAAAGCTTGCCAACCGAGATGTCGAAATCGTTCTGGTTCACGACGCGGTTCGCCCGTTTGTTTCCTCAGAAAAAATTATTGACCTGATCACAGCGTGCAAAGAGTCGGGTGCTGCCATACTCGCAGTTCAGCCGAAAGATACGATTAAGCAGTCAAACAGACTCCCTTTCGTCGAGTCCACATTGGACCGCTCCAGACTTTGGGCTGTCCAGACGCCACAAGCGTTCCATCTCGAGCTTCTTCTGAAAGCATATGATCCGGAGGTCAAGGGAAGCTTTGTCAGCACCGATGACGCAAGTTTGGTCGAGCGGCTGGGGGTCAAGGTTCGGATTGTTGAAGGGAGCTATGATAATATTAAGATCACGACGCCCGAGGATCTCGAACTTGCCGAAGTGATTCTCCGGAGGCTTCGTTCGCGAACTCGCTGACTACCGTACTTGCTTTTTTCCGTCATTCTCTTATCTTCTTTAAGCAACATGCAAAGTCGAATGGAATGAAGAGGAGCTAGCGAGAGAGCAATGCTGCCATTGGCGCTGATCATCTTGGTGAGCTATCTTCTCGGGGCGATCCCCACGAGCATCCTTGTCGCAAAGGCAGTGCGTGGCATCGACATCCGAAACTATGGCAGTGGCAACGCAGGCGGGACGAACGTGGCCCGGGTTTTTGGATGGCAGCTTGGGGGCGTCGTCACTCTGCTTGACGGGGCAAAGGGGCTGATCGCCACTCAGCTTCTTGCCCGCCTGATGTATGGGCCAATTCCCTTCCCCAACCGCACCCCATTTGAAGATTTCACTGTGATCCAGATCATCGCCGGAACAGCAGCGGTTGTTGGGCACGTATGGACGGTCTTTGCAAGTTTCCGAGGGGGAAAGGGGATATCCACTGCTGCCGGGATGATGGCGGGCATTGCGCCGATCGAGTTCGCCGTCTCTACGGCCGTGTTCCTCGGCGTGTTCCTGATTTCACGCTATGTTTCTCTGAGTTCGCTCAGCGGGGTGGCGGCCTTTCCCTTGACGATGTTTATCCGCGAGAATGTTTTTCACGCACACATCGAGAGCTATCCGACCGTTGTTTTCCTCAGTATCGGGATTGCAATGTTCCTCGCGTTCACTCACCGTTCAAACATCAAGCGACTGGTCGAAGGAACCGAGAGGAAGATGAGATCGCTAAGGGGCGCGAGACGGTTTCGTCGGTCCGTTCGGCCTTCCCGCTAAAGGCTTCGGCCACCCACCATTGCGGATCAACGTTATGAAGATCACAGTTCTCGGCGCGGGAAGCTGGGGGACGACGCTTGCCATCTTGCTGGCTGGGAACGGCCATCGAGTCTCCCTCTGGACCTACCGGGAGGATCAGGCACAAGAAATCCGGGCAACTCGACAGAACGCCTCCTTCCTCCCAGGGATAACGGTGCCAGAAGAGGTCGAAGTGCTGACCGACATCGAGCAGGCGGTAACTCGGAGAGAGATGATTGTCGCCGCGATTCCTTCACAATTCCTGAGGTCTGTTGCTCGCCAAATTTCCAATCGGGACTTTAAAAACACGCTCTTCGTGAATGTCGCCAAGGGAATTGAGAACGGGACGCTGATGACGATGTCGGAAGTTCTGCTAGATACCCTGCCCACTCTGAAGAAAGAACACCTCTGCACCCTCTCCGGTCCAAGTCATGCTGAGGAAGTCTCTCGGAAGATACCTACCGCCGTCGTGGCCGCGTGCACATCTGCGCAGACCGCGAGGTTAGTTCAGTCGACCTTCGCAACGCCTTATCTGCGTTTATATATCAATGAGGATCAACGGGGAGTGGAATTAGGTGGGTCGTTGAAGAACGTGATCGCAATTGGGGCTGGTATCTCTGATGGCGCTGGCTTCGGCGACAATACGAAAGCGGCCATCATGACTCGCGGCATTGCCGAAATCAGCCGCCTCGGCGTTGCGATGGGTGCTCGGCCTCAAACCTTTGCTGGCCTCTCGGGCGTCGGCGACCTCATTGTGACGTGTATGAGTCGCTACAGCCGCAATCGGTATGTTGGAGAGCAGGTGGGTAGAGGGCGAAAGCTTGAGGACGTACTAAAAGAGATGGTGATGGTGGCCGAAGGAGTACAGACGACGAAGTCGACAAAAGATCTGGCGCTCCGACACAGAATTGAGATGCCGATCACCAATGAGGTCCATGCAGTGCTCTTTGAAGGCAAAGACCCTCACATGGCAACGGAGCATCTCATGAGTCGAGATGCGAAGGGCGAAATCTAAAGACACAACCCCCTCAGTTCACCATTCCCATCAAGCCTCATTTCCTATTGTCCAATGCAGACAATTCTTCTTCCTTTCTTAATCATGGTGTTGATTCAAGCGATGCAGGATCCTTCACGTATTGCCGACATCGTGTTCATCAACGGAAAAATCTGGACAGTGGATGAGGCCAATCCAGAGGCTCAGGCCGTTGCTGTTGCTGACGGCAAGATCCTATTCGTTGGTTCAGATGAGCGAGCGAAAGGGTTTGTTGGCCATCAAACAGAGATCGTGGATCTAAAAGGCCGGCTGATGCTTCCTGGCTTCATTGACAACCACACGCATTTTATAAGCGGAGGCTTTCAGCTTCAGAGCGTCGATTTGCGGTATGCAAAGGACGAGGAAGAATTTGCCTCGATCATCAAGGAGAGGGCGGAGAAATTTCCGAGCCGATGGATTACGGGAGGAGACTGGGATCACGATCGGTGGCCAGGTGGCCATCTCCCGACAAAAGAACTTATCGATCCTTATACGCCGAACACACCCGTCTTCGTGAGCCGCTACGATGGTCACATGGCCCTTGCCAACAGCTACGTCCTGAAGCTTGCTGGAGTGACGAAGGATACACCCGACCCACCCGGAGGGGCGATCGTAAGGGATCCGAAGACGGGTGAACCCACAGGGATCCTGAAAGATGAGGCTCAGGGTTACGTGTACAGAATCATGCCCGGTCCATCAGAGCAGGAAATGCTTGAAGCTGCGCGACTCGCTCTGCGTGAAGCGGCAAGGTTCGGGATCACAAGTATCCAAGACGTGTCGGCTCCCGAACACCTGCGGGTTTACCAGACTCTAAGGTCACGCGGTGAACTCACGGCACGGATCTACTGCCGTCTTCCGATCTCATACTGGGAAAACCTCGCAGACATTGGCTTCAAGGTTCCCTTCGGAGATGAATGGGTCCGAATCGGCTCCTTGAAGGCCTTTGCTGATGGCTCGCTCGGATCCTCCACAGCCCTCTTTTTCGATCCGTTCACCTCCGATCCCTCGACGAGAGGACTGCCCAGTGACATCCTGCTCGACGGTCGATTGAAAACGTGGGCTCTTGCTGCGGACAAGGCTGGGCTTCAGCTTTCTATCCATGCTATCGGCGACAGTGCAAACAGTCTGATCCTGGACCTCTTCGAGACGATCCTCCGAGAGAATCCTCCCTGGGACAGACGATTCCGAATCGAGCACGCCCAGCATGTGCACCCGAAGGACTTTGTCCGTTTCAGTCGTCTTAAGGTTATCGCCTCCGTCCAACCGTATCACGCAATCGATGACGGTCGCTGGGCTGAGGGGCGCATCGGGCATGAGCGCTTCAAGACTACTTATGCCTTCAGAACTTTCCTTGATCATGGTGTCAGAATGTGCTTCGGGAGCGACTGGACAGTAGCCCCCCTCAATCCGCTCCTGGGGATCTATGCCGCCGTGACCCGCCGGACTCTTGACGGGAAAAATCCCGATGGGTGGTTTCCTGAACAAAAAATCTCGGTCCAAGAGGCGATTGCTTGTTACACGATCCATAACGCCTATGCGGCCTTTGAGGAGAACATGAAAGGCTCGATTACTACGGGCAAGCTTGCAGACCTAGTTGTCCTTTCTAGAGATATTCTCACGATCGATCCCACCCAGCTCGAAGGAGTCGAAGTTGAGCTAACAATTGTCGGCGGAAGACTCATCTATCAGAAATCCTCGTAGATGTCACTATCTGCCAATCCACCATCTGTGTCAAAAGACTCCTCACTCCAGTACCTCCCAGGGGTCGGTCCCAAAAGGGCCGCCATCCTTACAGAGATGGGGCTGCGATCGATTCAAGACCTCCTTTATTACTTTCCTCGCAATTATTTAGACCGGACTCATGTGACAAAGATCAAAGACCTTCGCCGACTCTTGGATGCAGATCACGACATCACGGTCGTGGGGAAAGTGCTGGCGATGGATGTAGTTTCCGGCAGAGGTGGAAGGAAAAGGTTCGTTCTGGTTCTCAGCGATGAGACGGGTACCCTCGATTGTGTGTTCTTCGGAGGTATCCAATGGTTCCAGAAAATGTTTCGGGCTGGTGAGATCCTGGCCGTCTCAGGGAGACCAGCACTCTTTGGCGGGAGAGTTCAGTTTGTTCATCCTGAGTTTGATCGGCTTTCATTGGAAGAGCGTGAGGAGGGAGATATCGATTGGAGCAATGCGCTGAACACTGGCGCCATCATCCCGCAGTATCGTTCGACAGAGGCGGCAAAGCGTGCGAGGCTTGACAGCCGAGGGTTGCGCCGTTTGGTGAAGACGGCGATCTCGAAGAGTTCGGAGGTCGTTTATGAAACTCTCTCGAAACCGATCTTGTCAAAGCATCGACTCCTGGACTCTCAGGCTGCGATTCGTGCCATCCATTTTCCTTCCACATGGGAGGAGCTAAAAGAAGCGCGCCGTCGGCTAAAGTTCGAGGAGCTATTCTATCTGCAGTTGCTCCTAGCCTTTCGGAAGCGGGAGGTGAAGCTTGAGCGACGCGGGATCGCGTTCAACATCAAGAGCAAACTCGCACGGCAGCTTGTGGATTCGCTGCCCTTTGAGCTTACAAGTGCCCAGAAGAGGGTGATTCGGGAAATCGCTGATGACATGGGTTCCCCTCGTCCTATGAATCGACTGCTCCAAGGTGATGTAGGGAGCGGCAAGACAATCGTCGCCCTGACAGCCATGCTGATCGCCATTGAAAATCGATACCAATCTGCTTTCATGGCTCCGACGGAAATCTTGGCCGAGCAACATTTCCGGACGCTGAGGAGTTTTCTGAGGGGGATTCCTGTGAACATACGACTGCTGATTGGGGCTCAGCGCCGGCGGGTTCGCCGTGATATCCTGGAGGATGTTACGCAGGGCTCAGCCCACCTCGTCGTTGGTACTCACGCACTGATTCAAGAAGGGGTAAAGTTCCATCAGCTCGGGCTGATCGTGATCGATGAACAACACCGGTTCGGGGTACTCCAGAGAGCTGCGCTTCGGGAGAAAGCGGTGCTGTCAAGTTTGCGGCCCCTAAACCCCGATGTTCTCGTCATGACGGCCACGCCAATTCCCAGAACCCTTGCCATGACAGCTTACGGAGACATGGACGTCTCCATCATCCAAGAAATGCATAAGTACCGCAGGGGCGTGCATACGG
>JBBIJH010000023.1:0-4309 GCA_037446075.1 Ignavibacteriales bacterium | reverse complement strand
AAGTATGACACGGAACGCAATGAGGTGTACGAATTTGTCCGTGCTGAAGTCGCAAAGGGGCGACAGGCCTATATCGTCTATCCGCTGATCGAAGAGTCTGAGAAGGTTGACCTCGAAGCGGCTACAGAGAACTTTGAGCGGCTACGGGATAAGGTCTTCAATGATCTAGATGTAGAGCTGATCCACGGTCGGATGGCACCGGAAACCAAAGATGAGATCATGAACGATTTCAAGCTCGGGAAGATCGACATCCTTGTCGCAACAACTGTCATTGAAGTGGGGATCGATGTGCCGGATGCCACAGTCATCGTCATTGAAAACGCGGAACGATTCGGATTAGCCCAGCTCCATCAGCTCCGTGGGAGGGTTGGGCGTGGTAGCGAGCAGTCGTACTGTATTCTAGTCGGCAAGAAGTCTATTTTCTCCCGGCCACCATCGATTGGCCCCTTTTCTGATGACGCTATGATGGTGGAAATGGAGAGAAGGAAAGCTGAGGTTCGACTCAAGACGATCCTTGACACGACGGACGGCTTCAAAATTGCCGAGGTCGACTTGCAATTGCGAGGACCGGGTGAATTCTTCGGGACCAGACAAAGTGGATTGCCGGAACTCAAGATTGCGGACGTCACGACTGATATGGAGATCCTGAAACAGGCGCGAGAGGAAGCTTTTCTGCTTGTACTGGAAGACCCGCAGTTGCGTCGCACCGAGAACCGACCGATCCTGAATCACTTTGTTCAGAAGTATAAGGAGCAATTGAAGCTTGTGAAGACAGGGTGAGAGCAGAGGATTTCTTCAGTGAGCCGTGTTAGTCGTGCCTCAACCTATTCCTACCCAACACTTCTTCTCTTCGTACTGTCCTCTTCATCTCGTCCTCTCTTTTCAATGATTGATGACTCAGAGAGTCTGTAAGAAAATTTTTTGATGAGAGACACCGAGTCGAACGCAAGTCGCAAGGAAAAAAGTTAGGACGACTTGCATTTTTTACTTGACAAAAAGGGTAAAAACATTATATTAGGCACAAGTCCACGGTGTGATGCCAGATCCCGTCGCGTTGGCGGGATTGATTTATTCACGAGTAGGAAAGGGTCAGCAAGTTTTATTGCTACTTAGTGCATGCACGTAGCGTTAGCCTACAACTTGAAGCGTGAAGACGACGAAAGCGATCCTCCAAGTACGGGCAACTCTCTTCTCAACGAGTCGGGCGTGTCTGTTCGGCAGCCCGGTCGTCGACCGCTTCCCGATCCCGATAGATCGGATGTTCTCAGAATAGACACATCTCAGCAACACTCACAGTCCCGCCCGCGAGATAAGTTCGCGGAATGGGATACTGTGGAAACCATCGACGCGGTCCGGGCAGCTCTCTCGATCCACCACAGAGTCTCCCTTGTAGAAGCCGACGATCAGGCCTATCGGAAATTTCAGTCTCTTCAGCCGGACATTGTTTTCAACATGGCTGAGGGCTTGAAAGGCTCCTCCCGAGAAGCCCAGATCCCGGCCGTACTCGAACTCTTGGGTGTTCCCTATACTGGCTCTGACCCGCTGACCCTCGGAATCTGCCTCGATAAGGCGCGCACGAAGGAAATCCTCTCCTTCTATCGGATCCCCACTACCCCGTTCTTCGTCCTAACGGATGTTGACCGGATCAAACTGGATGGATTCGAGTACCCACTGATCGTCAAACCGTTGCATGAAGGTTCCAGCAAGGGGATACTGAATTCGTCAGTCGTCCGGTCCCCCCAATCCCTTGTAAATGAAGTGGCTAGAGTCATTGAGAGCTACGAGCAGCCGGCATTGGTGGAAAAATATCTGCCGGGGCGCGAGTTCACAGTTGGTCTACTAGGCAACGGGGAGAGCCTTCGAGTGTTGCCAATCGTGGAGTCGAAGTTTGAAGAACTTCCTAACGATGTAAATCCGATTAACTCTTATGAAGTGAAGTGGATATGGGATACGGTGGAACATCCGATGAATCTGCTCGAATGCCCTGCGAAGATTCCGTTGACGCTGAGACATCAGTTGGAGAAACTCGCTCGCACTACCTTCGAGGTCTTGCGATGTCGTGACTGGTGTAGAATCGACTTCCGCCTCGATGCAAGCGGGGTCCCCAATGTGATGGATGTTAACCCCATTCCCGGCGTGTTGCCGAATCCTTCTGAGCACTCATTTTACCCGACCGCGGCTGCAGCGGCAGGGCTGAGTTATAACGAAATGATCAACGCAGTGCTGAATGCCGCTCTTGCTCGGTATCACATGTCTCACTGAGACCAGGGGATCGGATGAGAAGAAAGCTCCACGTTGCGATTGTCCACAATGAACCGGAGAGCCCAAACCGGCCGGTGAAAAAATTTGTGTCACCCTCAGGGGTGCTTCAGGAAGGTGTCAACGGTCGGGGTAGTGCCGAGGCCGCCATCGATCTTTCTGAGGTGGCAGTCCTGCAAGAGGTGGAAAAAGTCCAGGCTTCTCTCGCTGATCTGGGTTACGAAGTGACCACTTTCACCGTTACCGAAGACATCCTTGGACTGGTGAGCTTCCTGACGAAGGAGAAGCCGGATCTTGTCTTCAACCTTTGCGAGTCGATTGGAAATGTTTCCATACACGAGATGCACGTCGCGGGCATCTACGAGATCCTCGGACTTTGCTATACAGGCGCGGGACCATTAACGATGGGCTTAGCTTTGAACAAAGTCCGTGCAAAGGAGCTGCTTCTCTATCATGGGATCACGACGCCGGCCTATGTCTGCTATCGGACCCCTAATCAGGTTGTCGAAGATGATTTCCCCCTCCGGTTTCCGGTAATCGTTAAACCCTCGATGGAGGATGCAAGCATTGGAATCGGCCCTGATTCCGTCGTTGATTCATTTGGAGCCTTGAAGAAGCGGGTTAAAGCTGTTTTTCAGCAACACGACCAGGCGGCCCTAGTTGAAGAGTACATTGATGGGAGAGAATTAAACATCTCCATCTTGGGGAATCGCCGGCCGATTATCCTTCCTATCTCAGAGATTGATTTCTCGACCCTCCCGGCTGATCATCCGAAGATCCTCACCTACGATGGCAAGTGGAAGAAAGGGACGCCCGCGTACGATGGGACAAAGGGTGTCTGTCCCGCGCCTCTTTCGCTCTCACTTGAGGCAAAACTGAAAGAGATTGCCTTGAAAGTCTACCGCACGTTCGGGTGTCGAGACTACGCGCGGGTGGATTTTCGCCTCAGCCCCGAAGATACGCCATACGTTCTCGAGGTGAACCCCAATCCGGATATTTCTGATGATGCAGGATTCATGAGGTCCTCCAGAGAATACGGGCTTACCTATAGCGATGTCATCGAACGAATTGTTGAGTACGCCCTTGAGAGAAATTGTTGATGATCAGGAAGTTTCTGGACGAGGATCGTGAGCCGGTTCGTCTGATCCTGGAAGCGTGCGGAGTTTTTACCAGTCGCGAAATAGACGTTGCCCTAGAAGTCATCGATATTTACCTGACGAACCAGAAGCAAAGAGACTACGAGCTATTCACGGCCGTCGATGAGAACAAGAAAGTTGTGGGATTCTTCTGCATCGGCTCCACCCCGATTACCACCGGAACGTACGACCTCTACTGGCTTGCTGTCCATCCTGATTTCTCTCGACAAGGTATTGGGCGAACGCTCCTCTCGTATGCTGAGGAGCTTATCCGCTCTAAAGGGGGTAGGCTGATTGTGGCGGAGACTTCCTCTCAGCCCCACTATGAGCCGGCAAGAAAATTTTATGAATCGCATCAATTCCAGCAACTAGCCCGGATTCGGGACTATTACAATGTAGGTGATGATCTCGTCATCTATGGCAAGTATCTTTAATAGCCAGTATCATCTTGGAAGGGGGATATCGTTCTAATCATGGAACTCTGGCAGCAACTCCTTCGCGACAGCGTTGACAGCGCGAACGACCTCGTGGAAAGATTTGGGTTCGATCCCGTCCAGGCTCAGAAGCTTAACCAGCTCTTCCACATCCGCATCAACCCATACTACCTCAGTCTGATCCGTTATCCGGGCGACCCCATCTGGCGACAGTGTATCCCGGATTCGCTCGAGCTCGAAGAGGATGGACTTCCTGAAGATCCACTGAACGAAGACCGCGATAGCCCGGTCCCGAGCATCACTCATCGTTATCCTGACCGCGTTCTCTTCTTAACAACGAGTCAGTGTTCAATGTACTGCCGGTTCTGCACGAGAAAGCGGAAAGTGAGTGACTCGCACAAGATCAACTCGAAGTACATCCAGGAAGGCATCGATTATATCGCCGAACACAATGAGGTGCGAGACGTCATCCTCTCTGGT
>JBBIJH010000022.1:0-27238 GCA_037446075.1 Ignavibacteriales bacterium | reverse complement strand
CCTCGCTTTTCCAAGACCGCTTTAAGCTGTAGGGTGTTCTCTCCCCTCTTCACTGTTACTTCAACCTCATCCCCCGGTCTGAACCCCTGCAATGCATAGGTGTAATCGTAGATATTCTTGATTGTCTTCCCGCCGAATCTTGTGATGACATCCCCAGCCATGACCCCAGCTTTCTCTGCCGGACTGCCTTTACGGACGGATGAGACTTTCAACCCATCCACTTGTTCCGCGTAATCCGGGACGGTCCCAAAGTAGACTCGGAAGCCCATGCTCTCTCCCGCCTGTCGCGGCGTGTCGACTCGCGTGAACGGTGGCCTCTCCGAGTAGTTCGCTATCTCTTTCGCTACTCTGAATACGAGTTCCACGATTGCCTGCTCTGCTTCGACGTTGATCTTGTCCTTCGTATCGGAAGGTTTATGGTAATCTTCGTGGACACCTGTAAAGAAAAAGAGGACAGGAAGATCCTTTGCGTAGAAAGAAGCGTGGTCGCTCGGCCCGAACCCTTCAGGATTCAACTTGAAGTTGAACCGCTTCGGGTTGTTGGCTTGCTCGAGCACAGTGTTCCAGAGGGGAGATGTCCCCGTTCCGTGGACAACCAGGGAGCTATCCTTTAGCCTTCCGATCATGTCTAAATTGATCATTCCGACAATATTGGAGAGAGGAACGAGTGGGTTCTTCACAAAATAATCTGAACCCAAATTCCCCGCCTCCTCTGCCCCGAAGGACACGAACAGAACGCTCCGTTTGAATCTTTCCTTTTGAGAGGCGAAGGCTTGGGCAAGCTCCAGCATCCCCGCGGTGCCCGATGCGTTATCGTCGGCTCCATAGTGGATCGCTACGGTGTCAGGCAGAAGTGATCCAGCCCCACCCAGTCCAAGGTGATCATAGTGTGCGCCGATCACGAGGTACTCGTCTCTGAGCTTGGGATCGTATCCGTGAAGCAACGCAATGACGTTCCTCGTCTTACTCCTGACCTTCTGCACCTGGCTTGAGAGGCGAACGCTTACACCTGGAATGGCAAACGACGCCGGTTTCTGTTCCTTGTTCAATCTTTCCTGTATTTCCTTCAGCTGGAATCCGGTAGACTTCAGGATCGCTTCCGCGCTTGGCCGTCTGATGTGGAAAACCGGGATGCCTGCGTCCACAAATGCAAAATCATAGCGCAGCTTCATCAACTCATCTTTTTCATCATCCAGGGGACCCGTGACCAGTAACAAAGCGCACGCGCCTTTTTCCCGTGCGGTCATCGCTTTCAGTCGCAGCGGCAGGTATTTTGAGAATTTTCCATGAGGGTTGTCTCCCTCAGGGCTGTAGTGGAGAACGAGAACGACCCTGTCCTTCACTTCAAGGTTCTCGTAGTCATCATACTGAAGATCCTTCGCTGTGATGCCATAACCTGCAAATACGACGTTGCCGGTCACTGAAGTATCTTTTGAAAAGCCGAGTGGGATGAAATGTGTCCTTGCGTGAAACTCCAGTACTTCAGAGCCCATGTGTACTGTGAGGGTGTTCTTTTCCCCAAGCTTAACATCGGAGACGAACTCGAATTCCTGGTAGAAGTTCCTCCGTTGAGCCACAGGCTGGAGTCCATAACGGCGGAATTCCTCCGCAACATACTCTGCGGCTTGATCTGCAAACTTCGTTCCCGCTTTGCGGCCTTGAAGTTCCTCAGAGGCAAGGAATCGGATGTGATGGCGAATTTCACCGGCGGTGATCTCCGGTCGTGGGTTTGGGTTGTGCTGGGCATTTGCCCAAGGCACAAGGAACAGAGCGATTAAGAACAGGATTGCAACTCGGTTTTTCATCCTCTTCCCTTTGCGTTTCGTGGAGGAAGACATAACCCTCTGAGCTGACCATTCATGTAACCCATGGTTCCACTCATCAGCAACCATTTACTCCTCATCGACAACCCACGTCTCCAGAACTTTCTCTTCCAGCCCCTCAATAAACCTCGATGGCTTCGAAAGCACCATCCCAGACTCGCGGTCGTAGATGTTGACGGGATAGGTGATAAAGAGATTCTCCTTTGCACGCGTGCATGCTACATACATTAAGCGGCGCTCTTCTTCCAGCTCCTCATCGCTTTCCGCGGCACGGCTCGTCGGGAACCGGCCATCGATGGCATAGATGACGAAGACCGAATGCCACTCGAGCCCTTTCGCACTGTGAATGGTGGAAAGGACGAGGCACTCTTCATCTTTCCCGGGCGGCACAATATCCGAAACGCTCTCGTTGGGTGGCTCAAGGGCTAGGTCTGTTAGCAACGACGAGACACTGCGATACCGCTCCGTGATTGCAAGGAACATCTCCAGATCCTTCTGTCGCTTCATCCAGTCATCGTAGCGGCTTCTGAAGATAGGCTCATAGTACTGGAGGATCTCTTCTGTCTTTTCGGTCGGCAGAATGTGGTCGGGAGATATTTTCTTCAGCCGCTCAAACAGCTCCTGGATGCGCTCTGGATAATCGCCATACTTCATCCAGAATCTCCCCGCTTCCGAGTTGGCCCTGACGTGTCTCTGAAGGATGTCTTCGATTACCCGCTCCGCCGTCCGCGGGCCGACACCTTCGATCAAAAGAAGGATTCGGTTCCAAGCAACAGCGTCCACTGGATTATCGAGGACGCGGAGATATGCCAGGAGATCCTTGATGTGCGCAGTCTCGATGAATTTGAATCCCCCGTACTTGATAAAGGGGATACCCGCTTTCGTCAGTTCGATTTCGAGGTCGAAGGAGAGGAAGCTCGATCGGAAAAGGATTGCAATGTCGTTCAGTTCGACACCCTGCTCACGAAGCTCGAGCACTTTCTGGACGATGAACTTCGATTGGAAATTCTCGCTCTGCGCCACGACAAGCTGCGGCGTCGTCCCCGTTGACTTTCGCGTGTACAGAACCTTCGTGTATTTCTCCCTCGCTCGAGCGATAATCGCATTCGCAACATTCAGTACAGGCTGTGTGCTGCGATAGTTCTCCTCGATTGTAATGATCTTGCAGTCGGGAAATTCCTTTGGGAAATCCATGATGTTCCGGAAGTTTGCCCCGCGGAATGCATAGATGCTCTGCGAGTCATCCCCCACCACCATCACATTCTGGTGGTTGTAGGCAAGCAACTTCACGATCTCAGCCTGTATTTTATTCGTATCCTGATATTCATCGACCATGACATACTTGTAGCGATTGGACAACATCGCCCGGACGGGTTCGTGCTCTCTCAGTAACTTTACAAAATTCAGGAGCAAGTCATCGTAATCCATTAGGTTATGCTCTTGCTTATAGAGAACATAGTTTGCATGAAGCTCCCGGATATCACTCTCAAGCTTTACATACTGAGGATAGTCTCGGCTCAGCAATTCTTTCAGAGATGTCAAGGTGTTGATGGACTTACTGTAGAGGTCATAGAGCGTCTCTTTCCGCGGGAACCTTCGCTCGCGCGTGTCAAGCCTCATCCGCGTTCTCAGGAGGTTCACTACATCTTCCGCATCCGATTGATCAAGAATCGTGAACGACGGCTGATATCCGATCAGTGGTGCGTGCTTGCGAAGAACGGAGTTTGCAAAGGAGTGAAACGTTCCTCCTGCCACTTGCTCACAACGGGAATCCAGCAGCATCGCTGCGCGTCGGAGCATTTCTTGTGCTGCCTTCCGGGTGAAAGTGAGCAGCAGGATATTCTCTGGCTTCACTCCCAATTCGACGAGATACGCAACTCGATAGACGATCGTCCGGGTCTTCCCTGTCCCCGCCCCGGCAACGATCAGATGCGGGCCGTTGACCGAGGTGACCGCCTCGTACTGAGCAGGGTTCAGTTCGTTCTTATACTTGATATTGAAGCGGGTAGGATGGACAAGGTGAAGCTCGGTCGGGGGTCCTTTTAGCGTATACTTTTTCATCTCTGTCTTGAAAAAAATCTACACCAATTTCCCAACAATTGCAATCCGAGGGGCGCTTGGTTTTTCGTTGACAGTAAGATTGAATTTCATTATTTTTGGCTAGCCCTTCACCATCATTCACCTTCCAAAGGAGGCCCCCATGGAACAACAGCCTACATCAACCGAAGCTGTCTCGCAAAAGGAACGATCGGCTTTCTCTCTGCTGCTGAACATGTATGCAGCACCTGGAGAGGTCTTTGATACTATCAAGAGTTCTCCAAAGAGAAGTGCACTCTGGGTGATCCCCGTCACACTGACGATCATTCTCGGGATTTTCTTTACCTTTGTCGTATTCTCTGACCCGGCTATTCAGTCGCAGCTTAGAGATAGGATGGAGAAACAGGTAGAAGATCAGATCGCGAGCGGCCAGATCCCTCCTGAGCGAGCTGATGCCGCCCGAGAGCAGATGGCCAGCATGGCAGGCGGGACGATGTTCAAGATATTTGGCTCCCTTGGTGTCATCGTCTTCACCTTTGCCTCTATCCTCGTTGTGAGCCTGGTGATGCTGCTGGTTGGCAAGATCTCATTCAAGGCAGCTGCACCATACGGCAAGGTCATGGAGGTTGTTGGAGCATCCACGATGATCAACAACGTGCTGGGGACTATCGTGACGATGCTGGTGATGTTAGCGATGGGGTCCATGTACGCTACGCCTGGTCTTGCATTGTTGATCAGCGGGTTCGATCCCAACAACAAGGTACATGTGCTCCTGTCGGCCGTCAATATCTTCAGCATCTGGTACCTGGCAGTCCTTTCCGTTGGAGTGGGAAAACTCTTCAACGGCACGACGGGTAAGGCGGCAGTGTGGGTGGTAGGCCTCTGGGTGGTATGGACTCTACTGACGACCTTTGTTCTTACATTCCTGAGGTTTGGTTAACTGCTCATTTAGCTGGTTGTGCTAACTCTGGATGCTGAGTGCTCACTACTGATTAGCACAGTCAACGAAAGGAGCCCGTTTAGTCTCCCGAAGTGATCTAAACGGGGCCTCATCCCACCCTGAGCAAGTCGAAGGGCAGGACGGGCAGTCACATCATGCCCTGGGGGTCGACGTCGACGATGAGCTTCACGGCACGAGATTTCCCGAGGGCGGAATTCCGGTAGGCGTCGAGCGCTTTCCTTAAGGCATCACGGGCAAACCTGCCACTCCTATCCTTTCGTTTCAGATCCTTAATAAGGATATGCCATCGGTATTGCCCGCCAAGTCTTGATAAGACGGCAGGCGTCGGACCAAGAATCGTGAAGTGGGAATTCAACTTCCGGAGAAGCTGAGAAAAGCGCTCCGCATGCCGTGCGACTTCTTTTTCATTCCCTCCTTTGAACTCCACTAGGAGAAGGTGTGAAAAGGGTGGGTAGTCGAGTTCTTCCCGATACTTCAGCTCTTCCACGTAGAAGTTCTTGAAGTTCTGCTGTGCTGCGTGCCGGATGCTGTAGTGTGTCGGCTGGAACGTCTGAATCACCACTTCACCCGGAAGCTCTCTCCTGCCAGCACGGCCTGCTACTTGAGTTAAGAGCTGAAATGTCCTCTCCGATGCTCGAAAGTCCGGGAGGAGAAGTTGGGTATCTGCGGAGATCACCCCGACGAGTGTGACTTTCGAGAAGTCCAATCCCTTCGCCACCATCTGGGTTCCGAGAAGGATTCCTCCCTCCTCCTCAGAAAATTTCTTCAACAGTCGATCGTGGGAGCCTTTCCTCGCGGTCGTGTCCAAATCCATCCGGAGAACACTTGACTGTGGAAAAAGCTTCTGGATTTCCTCTTCGACGCGTTGGGTTCCAAATCCCCGATACTTGATGTTGATTCCCTGGCATCGAGGACAGAGAGTGGGCGCGGGCTTCACGAAACCACAGTAGTGACAGCGGAGATGCTTTTGGAGAAGATGATACGTAAGCGTGACGTCACACTGGTCACACATCTCTACATAGCCACAGTCCGGGCATTCCAGGAAAGGTGCAAACCCCCGCCGGTTCTGGAGAAGGATTACGCCTTGCTTATTCCCGAGCCGATCTTCAATTTTCAGTCGCAGCAAGCGCGAGATGGAGCTAACCTGGAACTGCGCGAGTTGAGCTCGCTCCTCTTTTGCCAACTCCTGTTTCAGCGCAGCGTAGACCTCTTTTCTCTCTTGCACCATGTCCACGATTTCGATCTTCGGCAGCATCGCGTTATCGACACGCTCAGGAAGTTCCAGCAGCTGATATTTCCCTGTCAGTGCGTTGTGGTAAGATTCCACAGAAGGTGTTGCGGAACCAAGAATCACGACGGCATCGTTATAGGTTGCCCGGATGATGGCAACATCTCGGGCATTGTATCTGGGCACAGCATCGAACTGCTTGTAGGTCGCCTCCTGCTCCTCATCAACCACGATCAGACCAAGATTTTCCACCGGTGCAAAGATGGCCGACCGCGGGCCGATGACGATCTTGTAGGTTCCTGACTTCGTCCGTCGCCATGCATCATATCTCTCCACGTCTGACATCCGGCTGTGATAGACTCCGACTGCATCTCCGAACCGAGCGCGAAAACGGTAGACCATCTGAGGAGTTAGAGAAATTTCCGGCACGAGGACGATCGCGGTTCGATTCAACCTGAGCACCGCGGCAATCGCCTCGATGTAGACTTGCGTCTTGCCGCTCCCTGTAACTCCGTGGAGCAGAAACGTTCGATATTCTTTTGCCAGGGCTGACTTGAGGACTTCCTCGAGTGCGAGGGATTGGTACTTGTTCAAAACGATCTTTTGCCGCGGCTCCGTGTACGTGAACTCCACTCTTCTCGGCACTTCCTTCACCTCGATTTCGACAAGTCCCTTTGCCCGGAGCGACTCTACCGAAGCAGATGTTCCTCCAGTCTCCTTGAGGAGACTTGAAAGTAGGATCGGTTCTTGACTCTCCTTTGCATGGTTGATGAGCGCCTCGAGGAGCTTTTGTTGCTTTGATCCTGTAAGCTCTCCAAGTAGCTCTTCATTCGGACGAGCCGAGGCTTCGGCGCTTAGCCGGACAAATTTTTCAAACTTCGGCTTCCGTCCGCTAAGCGGTAGTTGCTCCTCGATCATCACGAGTCCGTCCGCTGCTAATCGGTTCAATGTAGAATAGATCCCCTTCGCACCTATCTTTTTTTGAAGCGTTCGGATCGTCACTCCATCGTTTCTCGAGAGGATCTGAAGGATTCTCTGTTGGACGGATTCCTTTCTCTTCCTGTTTTCTACTTGAGAGGCATCGCCTGCCTGCTCGAGCGAGCGTGTAAGTTTTACGCTTCGTTTGCTTTCAGCCGTAAACCCGCGCGGCGATGCTGCTTTCAGGACTTCCCCCCACGAAGCGAAATAGTAATCTGCAATCCATCTGGTCAGCTTGAGCATTTCATCGGAGAAGGTAGGCTGCGAATCAAGGATGTCGCGGATGGACTTCAGGTTTGGGATGGTCGTTTCGTGCGCAAGTTTCACGATAACGCCGGTGGCGTGCTTCTTACCAAAAGGAACGAGCGCACGGCACCCGAGCCTGGCGGCATCCTGAAGCTCTGGCGGGACGATGTAGGTAAAGGTTTTCTCCAGAGGGACAGGAAGGGCAATATCGGCGAAGAGGGGCTGCATCTCAAAGGGTTGGCTTGCCCACAATAGAAAGGTAAGAAATGCAAAAGAAAAAGCCAATGCCGCACAAGACATTGGCCGTCCATTGAGTTGGTGTTCCTACTACCTATGTAGCTCAACCTCCAAAATTCGATACACTTCTTGCAGCGGCAATTTCTTTTCTGCAGCAATCCTCCGACACTCCTCAAACTCCGGCACGAGCCGCTCGACTCCATCGAAGACAACGGCTTTTACCTTCACTCGCCCTAGCGACGTCTCGATTTCTTTCTCCTCTCGCGGCAGCTTTTTTCTCTCCACACCCTGAATTCGAACCCCGAGCGTTGTCGTCTCGCTGAAAACGATCTTGAGAATCCCGTCGAGCTTCCCGCGATTCACAAGTGTTGAGAGCAGGATTCCCGGCCGGCCTTTCTTCATGATTACCGGGACAAGGTAAGCATCGTGCGCTCCCGCGGCGAGAAGCTGCTCAATCACAAAGGGATACAGTTCTGGATTCAGATCGTCGATGTTCGTCTCGACGGTCACGAGCTCGTCTTCATCGTACTCGGGTGCTAATTCTCCAATCATGATGCGTAAGAGGTTGGGGATCTTCTCAATCTCACGAGCACCAGCGCCGTAGCCAATCTGTTCGACACGAAGCTGCTCGCTGCCCAGTACGCCGCTTGAGAGCGCTTTGATGATCGCTGCACCCGTTGGAGTGGTGAGTTCAGAACGAATGTCGGTGAGGATGGTCGGATAATCCTTCAGGATGTCAATCGTTGCCGGCGTTGGGATGGGCATCTCACCGTGCTCGGTCTTGACAAATCCCCCACTTCCTAATTTTACAGGAGATGAATAGACTCGTTCAATCCCAAACTTCTCCAGGCAGATCGCCGTTCCCACGACGTCCACGACAGAATCAATCGCCCCAACCTCGTGAAAGTGAACCTTTTCAATGCTTGTATGGTGGACCCTGGCTTCTGCCTGGGCGATTTCCTTGAAGATCTTAGCAGAATCTTTCTTCACTCTTTGGCTGAGATCACTTTTCTCGACAATCTCCACGATATCCTTGAAATGGCGGTGATACTTCGGTTGAAGGGAAACCTCCACATCCACTTTGGTTGCAACAATCCCACTCCGTTCGGCGTGTGAAGCCTCGATCTCGAAACCCTGGATGGAGAGTTTCTCCAGCTCCTTCCTTAACTCCTCCAGCGGCAGGCCCGCACTGATGAAGGCGCCGAGCACCATGTCTCCGCTAATTCCCGCAATCGTATCGAAGTAGGCGATCTTCATTTGAGATACGGCTCCAGATACTTAATGACTCGCTGTGTTGCGCCCGTATTCTTCAACACAAATTCACGGCAACGCTTACCTGCCTCCACTCGGGCCTTCTCATCACGAAAGAAGCGCGCCAGCAACGTGCTGAGATCGTCCTCATCATTCACGACAAAACCTCCTCCGAGGCGGCATAGGGCGACTGCCTCCTGAGAGTTCTCATGGTTCGGACCGTAAAGGACGGGGATTCCATACACGGCCGGCTCAAGTACATTGTGCACTCCACCACCCGGTTTTCCGAGAAATCCCCCACCTACGTAGGCGACCGTGGCATACGAATAGAGAGTCAACAGAATCCCGACACTATCGACAATGATCACGTGCTCAGACCGATAATTGTTTAGATCAGTGAAACGAATGTACAGCCCGCGTCTGTTCGCACGAAAGCGATCAAGCTCGTTCTCGATCCGGTCGAGGTTTTCCTCGTCGGGTTCATGCGGCACGATGATCAGCAATAAGTTCGGGTGCTCTGAAAGCATCTTGCTGAACGCGGGAAGGATGATCCGCTCGTCACCCTCCCAGCTACTGCCAACGACGAGCACCTTCTTGCCGCGAAGGATGGACTTCGGAATGAAACGCTTCGATCGCACTTCTTGACTTTTCGCCCAGACTTGATCGTACCGTGTGTCTCCCACTACCTCCAGCCGCGGGGAGGTCAGATGGAGGCGCCGATACGCTTGGGCATCCGCTTCGGAGACGGCCAAGATTGCGTCAAGGTTGTTGTACATGGAGCGGTGAAAGCTCTGCAGGATCGGCAAACGTCGCGAACTGCGGTCTCTCATTGTCGCATTTGCAATGAGGCTTGGAATACACCGACGCCTGAGCGCCCAAAGGTAGTTCGGCCACACGTCGTAGCGTACAAAGATCGCCGCGGTGGGCTGGACGAAATCGATGAAACGCTGTGCATTTTTTCGGGAGTCAAACGGCAGATACGTGATGATGTCCGCCAGCCGATAATTCTTTGAATGCTGATAGCCGGAAGGTGAAAAGAAACTGACGATGATGTTCAGCGAAGAATAACAATCGCGGAGTGCTGCAATCAACGGCTTCGCAGACTCGAACTCGCCGAGAGAAGAAGCGTGGAACCACAAGCGATGCCGGCCGTTAAGGGGCTCAACTTCCATCTCCAACTTTTCAAACAGTCCTTTTCGCTCCCGAATCCCCAACCGCACCTTAGGGTTGAAGAGGGCCACCAGATGGAACAGAACCCAGAGAGCGGGGACAATGAGCAAATTGTAAACAAGAAACCAAAACCTTTGCATAGCGGCTTAGTTTAAGCTCTGGATGGCGCCAAGGAAATCGACCATCGATTCGAAGAAGGTATCGGGGTCTTCGATATACGGTTGGTGGCCCTTCCGCGTAACGAGCAACTTTGAATCAGGGATCAGCTCGTGTAGCTCTCTCGCATACTTTAGAGGAATAAAATCTTTTTCCCCATGAATAATGAGAGTTGGTACTTTCAGCTTCTTCAGATCGTCGCGAAGATCGTACCCTGTCAGACTTTCCCAGGTAGAGTGGTTCACCAGAGGACAGGGCTCGATTGTGTACACGGTCTTGGACGCATCTGCTGTGTCGGCGAAAATCTTCCAGCTCTTGATTTCACTGAGCCGCTTGAAATACGCCCGGGGATCTCGCTCACGCAGTCCCGATCTTCGAAGTGCTTCGAGTTTTTCCTTCACACCATATTGTTTTTCTCGCTCCGCCTGGATTGCTGCTGTTTCCTTCTTCCATTCCCCGTCGCGAGCTGGCATGGAGTTGCTAATGATCAAGGACTTCACCCGTTGAGGATACCGGATTGCATAGAGCATCACCAGCCCTCCGCCCCAGGAATGTCCAAACAAATTCATCTTTGTCAGCCCAAACTCCTTTCGAAGCGCTTCAAGATCCTCGACGTGATCTTCCCAAGTCACAGTCTGAGATGGAGTTAGAGGATCGGACTTCCCACAGCCGCGTTGGTCATAGTAGATCAACTTGAAGGAGGTCGCCAGCGTGTCACAATACGGGAGCAGATGAAGCATGTTGGAACCGGGTCCCCCGTGAACCATCACGAGCGGCTCACCATCGCCGACAATGCGGTAGAAAATCTTCACCCCGTTGATTTCTTTGTAGCCCTCTTCAACAGAGCGAGGGAAGAGCAACAGAAGTGAAAGGAGTGCAACGGCAAACATGCAGACCTACACGACTGTGATAACATCCCCAAGTTTGATCGTCCCACCACGGACGACTCTTGCAAGAATACCGCGTCGCCCCACGAGTTGAGCTTGAAGCCCATTTCGGATTTCATCCATCCGTCCGCAAGGAGTACAGGCCTTCGTCACCTCGAGAAGCACTGCTTCACCGAGCTGAATCCTCTGACCCTGCTGGAGCCTCATCAGCTCAAGGCCGCGTGTGGTAATGTTCTCTCTCACAGCACCGCCCCATAGACCGAGGTCGTTGAGTGTCTCTTCCTCGATCAACAGAATCTGTCGCGGACTCCCCGGAATCGCATGACGGTCGCCGCGCAAACCCAGCCCCTCGATCACCTCCGCATTCTCGACGAACACCATCGGCTGCCTATGATCTTTGCAAAGCTGGAGAGAAACGATTTTTCCTGTTCGATTTTCCACGTCGGGCCCAGCTTACGTTACAGCAACGGGGAGGAACGCCTTGACCGCAGAGAGGACTTCTTGTACACTGATTTCCCTCATGCATCGAAAATGGCCTTCCGGGCAATCTCTCCGCCCGAGGTGAGTACAGGGGCGACAATAAAGTCCCTCCCGTTCGATCACCACGCTCTCGGTCCCGTAAGGAAAGAAACCGAACTCTCTAACTGTGGGACCGAAGATCGCCACGACTTTTCTCTTCCGTGCAGCTGCAAGATGGAGCAACCCGCTGTCGTTGGCTACAACCACGTCACATTGATCCATCGCCGCTGCCGTTTCCAGTATTGAGAAACCCCCCGCTAAGTTGAGAATCGTCGCACCGGCAACACATTCTTTCTGGATGCGTTCTTCGACAACCTTGCAACGTGCCCACTCCTCTTTCCCTCCGAACAGAAGGACGGTTGCCTGTTCCTCTTTCATGAGCGAGAGTGCAAGCTCGGCAAAACGATCCGGCGGCCACGCCTTGTTTTCGTGCCGAGCTCCCGGACAAATACCAATCGTGGGCCCAGCGGAATGCTGGCCCGCCTTTGAGAGATGCCCCTGCACCCGATCGGAAATTTCCTGGGGAACAAAAATCTCAACCCCCTCACTGTCATCCTTGATTCCATACGGCAAGAGGGCTTCAAGGTAGCGAATGGAGACTGGCGGTGCGGAACGATAGACATTCCATTTGAAATTGATAAGGACAAAGCGAGCCAGCCGCCGTTTCCTCACCGTTAGGAGATGCGGTGCAACAGCACGCCTCAGGTACACGCTCCGAAAATTCCCCTGGATGTCGAGGACGAGGTCGTAGCGCTCGCGACGGATCCTGCCGCGGAGTGCCCGAAGATGTCTGAGACCGCCTGCAGGGTCAAGTTCAATGATGTTGGTGAGATAAGGATTGTAACGGACAAGAGCCGCATAAGCAGACTTCACAAGGAAATCGATCTGTGCCGTCGGGAAGTTTTTCCTGAGAACACGGATGAGAGGAGACGCGAGGATGACGTCGCCAATGGAACTCAGTCGGATGATAAGTGTTTTATTTACTGCAGGCTTCATAGGGACGGCCTAACTTACCACTTTTTAGGAACACTTGCAACTGCTTCATCCCAGTGTGCGGGTGTTGCATTTTACTGCTCGAGGATATATATTGAATCAAATCTTTTTTCCGTTTCCTTCGGGCGAGTAGGCATTCATGGAACGTGCGCGAACAATCGGTGAACTCCGCCGGAATGATTACAGAGTCATTCCGGTAAAAGAGGAGATCCGCAACAACCTCATTGGCAAGCTGCGCAACAGCGAGCAGCTCTTCCCGGGCATCATCGGTTACGAGAACACCGTGATTCCCTCTATTATCAACGCGATCCTTGCAAAGCACGATATGATTCTTCTCGGGCTTCGTGGTCAAGCGAAGACGAGGATCGTACGGAGCTTGGTCAACTTCCTCGACGAGTTCATTCCTGTCATCAAAGGATGCGAGATTAACGACAACCCGTATCGGCCCGTCTGCAAGCGATGCGTTGATCTCGTAAAGGAATACCGTGATGAGGTCGAGATTGAGTGGCTTCACCGCGACTCCCGGTATGGCGAGAAGCTCGCCACCCCCGATGTGACCATCGCAGATCTGATTGGAGACATTGATCCAATCAAGGCGGCCTCACAGCGCCTCCATTACTCCCATGAAGGGGCAATTCATTTTGGGATTATTCCCCGGACGAACCGAGGTATTTTTGCAATCAACGAACTGCCTGACTTGCAACCGAGAATTCAGGTGGGACTGTTCAATATCATGGAAGAGAAGGATATCCAGATTCGGGGGTTCAATGTGCGCATTCCCCTCGACCTCATGATTGTCTTTACAGCGAATCCAGAGGATTACACGAACCGAGGCAACATCATCACCCCATTAAAAGATCGGATTGATTCTCAGATCCTCACTCACTATCCTCGGGTGCTCCAAGACGCGATACGAATCACAGAGCAGGAAGCAGCAATCCAGCGTGACGGGCGTGACATCATCATCCCCTGGTATTTTCGAGAGATCATCGAACATATCGCCTTTGAAGCAAGAAAAAATGAATTCGTCGACCAGAAGTCCGGGGTGAGTGCACGGCTCACGATTTCTGCGATGGAGAACCTCGTCAGCAATGCTGAACGCCGCGCCATCGTCCTGAATGAGCCTTGCGTCGTCCCCCGCATCTGCGATCTTCCCCACGTCCTTCCGGGAATGCCGGGCAAGATAGAACTCGTCTTCGAAGGTGAGCAGGAAGGCGAGGTGAAAGTTAGTAAAGCTCAAATCGGCAAGGCGGTGAGAGAGACATTCCGAAAGTACTTCCCCGACCCACTGAAGAAGCATTCCCGGCCATCCCCCGAAGGAAGAAGCATCGACGAATCGGAGTACGGAAAGATCATCCAGTGGTTTGAAGCTGGGAATAAAATTGAAGTGTCCGATGAAATGGGCCTTGACGCCTACTATCGTGAACTCGACAAGGTAAAAGGCTTGCGAGAACTCACAAAGAGGCATATGAAAATCCCGGAGGAAAATCGAGCTGAACTTTCTTCCGCGATGGAGTTTGTCCTTGATGGATTGCATCAGCACTCAAAGATCGCTAAGGAGGAGGCGGATCGCGTGACGGCATACAAGGATCTCGTCGGAAGTATCTTCTTTGGACGAGGAAGAGAAGAAGACGACTGACTGCTCATTCTGCTAGTTCAGCTCATTACTGGGAGCGTGAGCAATGGAAATACCGAAACACCTCAACGATTTGTGTT
Organism: Ignavibacteriales bacterium; assembly: GCA_037446075.1. Taxonomy (GTDB): domain Bacteria; phylum Bacteroidota; class Ignavibacteria; order UBA10030; family JAHEZR01; genus JBBIJH01. The sequence goes on along the minus strand of JBBIJH010000022.1, from coordinate 13,036 downwards.
ATCGCATCGTCGGAATCTGCATGGAAATTCATAGAGAGTTAGGACCGGGATTCCCTGAGGAATATTATCAGCGAGCAATGGAGCATGAGCTGTCTATCTCCCGAATGAAGTTTGAAGCCGAGAAGCCTGTTCAAGTATACTACAAGAGCGTGCCAGTTGGTCTGTCTTGCCTCGATTTTCTGGTTGAAGATGAGCTTGTCCTGGAGTTCAAATCAGTTTCTCGCCTTGAGGATGTACATCTAGCACAGGTGATCAAATACCTTTCAGCAGCGAATCTGAAATTCGGACTCTTAGTGAACTTTGGCGAGCAGTCCCTTAACTACAAAACTGTGGTGCTCCCAGTAAAGCTACAGAAGGCAACGTCGGCACAAAAAGTGGAATCAGCATAATCAACTAAAATAGCAGTCTGCATGCAGTTCCGCTATTCCAAATGGACCCCCGACTCGATGACGGATGAGCAACGGCTCCAGTCGCTTATCTCGCTCTTCAGTTATCTTCTACTTCAAACAAGCGGTGATGTGGATGAAGCGGTGGAATGGCTAAAGCAACTCGCCCAGGAGTACGGGCTGTTTGATGAGAACATGACACTGGAAGATTTGGTGAACAAGCTGAAGGAGATGGGAATCATCGAGGACGCCAAGGATATGATGATCCTCACGACGAAGGGGGTCCAGAGAATCCGCCAGGATGCACTGAATGAAATCTTCTCTTCTCTCAAGAAGAGCAACACTGGATTTCACGAGACCCCGCATACAGGAACAGGAGTCGACCGGCTGAGCGAAACCCGCAAGTGGACATTCGGTGACATGCCGACAAATATCGACCTGACCTCCACTCTTACAAATGCCTTCAAGCGTGACGGGATCGATGAGTTTACTCTCCGAGAAGAGGATCTCGAGGTCTACGAAACAGAACACATGAGTTCCTGCGCCACCGTGCTGATGATCGACATCAGCCACAGCATGATCCTGTACGGAGAAGACCGCATCACACCAGCGAAGCAAGTGGCGCTTGCACTCGCCGAGCTTGTGATGCAAAAGTATCCTCGGGATTATCTTACCCTTGTCGTCTTTGGAGACGATGCGAAAGTCGTCAGCCTTAGCGAATTGCCCTTCTTAAACGTGGGTCCCTATCATACGAACACGAAGGCGGGCTTGCAGCTTGCACGGAACCTCCTCCGCCGGTATAACAATGCCAACAAGCAGATCTTTCTGGTGACGGATGGCAAACCGTCCGCGATCTTCGATAGCAATCGGCGTCTCTACAAAAACTCCTTCGGCCTCGACCCCCGGATCGTGAACAAAACACTCGATGAGGCAGTCGCATGCCGACGAGAGAAGATCGTTATCAGTACGTTCATGGTTGCCCGCGATCCTTACCTCATCAACTTCGTTGAAGAGCTTACGAAGGCAAATCACGGCCGCGCTTACTACTCCTCGCTCGCGAAGCTCGGCGAGTACGTGTTCGTCGATTACATCCGGAATCGACGGAAACGAATCAACGGTCCTTTCTGATCCCCGCCTCTCTCAGATTTTTCCGTTTGCTTGAAATTGAAGTGAAAAATGTGCATTATTGAATGCATGCTGAAAAGATTTCTCTTTTTCTCAGTCCTTGACTTGGAAAAGCAATTCCTCTTTGCTGCCCCCCGGTCGTACCTTGACGCGAGGGGAAAGAATTCCGGACCGGCTGAGGCAAATCGAGTTTCGTGACACCAAAGCGATTGACTTCGGGCAGCTACTCCAGGTTCAACGCACAGCTTTCTGGTCGAGGCGTCGCTCCTTGGAGAAACTGGGAAGGGAGGAATTTTATCGCCTGTGCCCGGGTGTTGACCGATTACTTTTATCGAGCGGTCGTTTTTGATGTAATCATCTAACCCGTCCGCGAAATGATTGTATGATTCTCGTCATTCCGTCGATCGATATCAGAGCTGGAAAATGTGCGCGGCTCGTGCAAACTTTACCCGGCCTCGGGAGAGACTACTCCGACGATCCGGTTGAGATGGCAATCCTGTGGCGAGGTGAGAATGCTAAGTTGCTGCACGTTGCTGACCTAGACGGGACCATGGACGGCTTACCGAGGAACCTCCACGTTATCCGGGAGATCACCAGCAAAGTGGACATCCCGATTCAGGTTAGCGCAGGGATTCAGACATATGAGACGGCGGTTATCCTCTTCGAAAGTGGGGCATCGAGAGTGGTCTTATCCACAGAAGTACTCGCAAACGTGCAAGACCTGAATCGTCTCCTTACACAGTACGGACCGAGGAAGGTTGTTGTGGCCCTTGACTCTGGGAAAGAGAGCACCCTGCCGAACTTGATTTCTTTGGGACTCCAGCTGAAATCGCTCGGGGTGGAACGGGCCATCTACCGTGACGTCTCACGGGATGGTACCCTCGCCGGGCCGGATTTCAACGCCATCCGGCAGTTTGTAGAAGGCACCGGCCTCAAAGTAACGGCCGCGGGTGGGATCGCAGGCTATCCAGATCTTCGAAGGATACAAGAACTGGAGCCCTTCGGAGTTGATTCTGTTATCATCGGCCGAGCCCTTTATGAGAATAGATTTCCATGCCAAGAGCTTTGGCGACAGTGTGAGCGAGAACTCACGAATCTTGCACCTACCCGGCGAGTATAGGTTACCATTATGAAGCTCATCGTCATTGGCCATCTCTGCCTCGACCGTTTTGAGAACCAGGAAACCTTCTCGAGTGGATCAGATGAATTCCGATGGGGCGGAATTTTCTTTTCACTCGCCACTCTCGCCAACATCGTGGAAGATGCGCTCATCTGCCCTGTCTTTGGTGTGGGCGAGGAAGAGTACGAGCCATTAGTGCATCGGCTTCGTCGATACTCGAATGTAGATACTTCAGGGATCTTTCGGCTTCCAGGAGCAACGAATCGGGTGACGCTGATCTACGAGAACACAGAGAAGCGCGTTGAGTGCTCTGAATCGATTGCACCACCGATTCCCTTCGAGAAGATCGAAGCGTTCTTGCCTGCAGATGGAGCCCTGGTGAACATGATCTCGGGCTACGATCTCACGCTCGATACGTTGAACAAACTGCGCATGATGACGCAGCTCCAGAACACTTATATCCATCTTGACCTTCATAGCCTGACTTTGGGCATTGATGCGCAGCACAGGCGATTCCCACAACCCATAGAGAACTGGCGGCGATGGTGTTACCTGGCTGACACTGTCCAGATGAATGAAGAGGAGGCTACGGCCCTTCCGATGGAATACTTACCCGAGGAAGACCTCGTGAAACAGATTCTGTCGCTTGGACTCCGTGGCTGCATTGTGACTCGAGGTTCTCGCGGAGCAACGGGCTGGGCGCAGGATCACAAAAGAATCCAGCGGATCGATATTCCTCCCGTAAAGATGGAGCGCATCGTCGATCCAACAGGATGTGGCGATGTCTTTGCTGCGGCTTTCTTCTACCATTTTTCCAAACACCATAGTGTGGCTACAGCCGCAAAGTTTGCGAACCGCATTGCCGCCTTTAACGCTACATATATCGGCTCGGATGGCATTGATATTATTTCGCAGGCCCGGAAAGAGATCGAGGTAACGGGATGAAGACCGAGTCATTCGTTGCCAGTTCGAGAGAGGATGCACAATGACTGCGGGGATGAAAAGAATTCTCGTGACTGGCGCGAACGGCCTTCTCGGGCAGCGGCTCGCACAGCTTTTTGCTCAGGATTCAAGGTACGAACTTCTGCTAACCTCTTACCAACCCTCCTTCTATCTCAACCATCATACACTTTTGGATTACACTCAGCTCGATATTACCTCGAAGAGTGATGTCAAGAGCCTATTGTCTAGCTTTCGCCCTGAAGTGGTCATCAACGCCGCAGCAATGACGAACGTGGATCGCTGCGAAGTCGACCGCGAGCAGGCGTGGAAAGTGAATGTCCATGGCGTGGAGAATCTCGTCGATGTCGCACGGGCCATTCGGGCTAAGGTGATTCAGCTTTCCACGGACTATGTCTTTGACGGACTTCGGGGTCCGTACACTGAGGAAGACCGGCCCAACCCTATTAACTACTATGGCAAGACCAAGCTCGCAAGCGAGAATGTTGTCCGTATGGGCGATACTCCTTACGCGATTATCCGGACGATCGTTCTTTACGGTTGTGGAAAGAATGTGAAGCAAAATTTTGGGCTGTGGGTCATCGATAATCTGAGCAAGGGAAACGCAATCCGTGCAGCGACGGACCAGGTCTGCAATCCTACGTATGTCCACGACCTCGCCTACGGTATTCTTCGCGTTGTCGAGCAAGAGGCGGAGGGGGTGTTTCACCTGAGCGGATCAGAAAGGCTAAGTCGCTTTGAATTTGCCCAGAGGGTGGCACAGGTGTTCGGTTTCGATTCCAACCTCATTCATCCCGTGAAGACTGAAGAACTCCACCAGAAGGCCCGGAGGCCTTTGAATACGGGGTTCATCACACTCAAGGTGGAAACGGAGCTTGGGTTCAAACCCAGCGATGTGACTCAAGGGTTGACGATGTTGAAGCGAGAACTTCTGGGCACAAAGGGGAGGTCTTCAGTTCGTTGATTTGGATTACTACCCCGGAAGAATTCGGGGTGAATTTCCACATCCGAATACCACGGAAGCTATCGGCATGCTCGATCTTAGGTTTATCCGGGAAAATCCAGAAATAGTTCGAAAGGCAGCTCGCAACAAAGGTGAAGCAGATCATACCGATGAGATCCTTCGGATCGATGAGGAGCGGAGGAAACTGATTCAGAAGGGGGAATCCCTGAAGAATCGACGAAATGTCGTTTCCGATGAGATCGGCCGGATGAAGAAAGCCGGACAGAACGCGGATGCCCTCATTGCAGAAATGAAGAAAGTGGCGGATGAAATCAAGGAGATGGACGACAAGCTTCTCAAGATCGAAGATGACCTGCAACAGTTGCTTCTTCTGGTCCCCAACATTCCCCACCCTACGGTCCCCATCGGAGAGGACCCATCGAGGAATGTGGAAGTGCGGCGATGGGCGGGCGATGGCTCGATCATTAGTTTCACCGACAAGAAAGCGCTGGATTTCGAGTTAAAAGATCACCTCACCCTCGGAAAGAAACTGGGGATCTTGGATTTTGAGCGAGCGGCGAAAATCTCTGGCAGCGCATTTCCCCTTTATCTTGGGAAAGGTGCAACTCTCGAGCGTGCTTTGCTGAATTTCATGCTCGACCTTCACCTCCACAAGCACGGGTACAAAGAAGTCTTTCCACCGTTCCTTGTCAACCGAACTTCGATGACAGCAACCGGACAGCTACCAAAGCTTGAGGAGGACATGTACAACATTGGATCAGACGATCTATTCCCGATCCCGACTGCGGAAGTCCCCGTCACGAACATCCATCGCGGGGAGGTGCTGCGATATGAAGACCTTCCTATCAAATACGTCGCGTACTCTGCCTGCTTTCGGCGCGAGGCGGGTTCATACGGGAAAGAGACGAAGGGTTTCCTTCGGGTTCATCAGTTCAACAAGGTGGAGATGGTGAAGTTTGTTGCACCTGAATCTTCTTATGATGAATTAGAGTTGCTGGTTAGAGACGCAGAGGACGTCCTGAAAGCTCTAAACATTCCCTATCGCGTGGTGGAGCTGTGTACAGGCGACCTCAGTTTTTCGGCGACAAAGTGCTACGACATTGACGTCTATGCACCTGCCGAAGAAGCCCGCGGCGGCTGGCTGGAAGCATCCAGCTGCAGCAACTTTGAAGATTTCCAGGCCCGGAGGGCGAATATTCGATTCCGACGCGATCCCAGATCGAAACTCGAATACGTTCACACTCTTAACGGCTCGGGCCTTGCCACCTCGCGCTTGATGGTAGCCCTTCTTGAGAACTACCAGACACCGGAGGGAAAAGTGATCGTGCCCAAGGTGTTGCACAAGTATACGGGATTTGAAGTGATAGGCTAAGATGAGATCCCTTCTCCGTCTAAGACAATATCTGTGGAGATATCGGCGGACGCTCTTCCTCGGCTTCCTGGCGGTGGTGGCGAGCAATGCATTTGCAGTCTTTCAGCCGCTGTTCATCGGCTTTGCCGTCGATGAGATCAAAGTAGGGATCGAGACCCACCTCATTGATTCAGCGGGCCTTCTAAGGTACGCAGGGTTGATTGTCGTGTTCACCCTCATCGCTGGATTTTTCACTTTCCTGACGCGGCAGACGATCATCGTCGTCAGTCGGCACATCGAGTACGACCTGCGGAACGATTTCCTCGCACACATTCAGAAACTCTCTTACTCGTATTTTCAGAATACTTCGACGGGGGAATTGATGGCCCACGCGACGAATGACATCGGCGCGGTCCGAAATTCCCTCGGCCCAGGCATCATGTATCCGACCGATACGATTATGACGTTCGTCATGGTGCTGGCGATGATGCTGTACAAAGACTGGCAACTGACTCTCCTGGCCCTTATCCCACTTCCGTTTGTCTCGTATGCGGTCTATCGGCTTGGAAAAATCGTCCATCATAAGTTTGAAGACCGACAACAGCAGTATGCGCTTCTGACCACACGGGCACAAGAGAACCTCTCTGGCATCCGCGTTGTGAAATCCTATGTGCGGGAAGCATACGAAATCGCTCGCTTCCGCGCCTTGAGCTGGGAGTACTTGAAGAAGAACCTTGTTCTCGCACGTGTGCAGTCGATCATGTGGCCCTTGATGTTCATGCTCATAGGTTTGTCCCTTGTGATCACTCTCTATTTTGGCGGCCTTCGCGTCATCGACGGTGCGATTTCAATCGGAACACTCACGGCCTTCTTCGCCTACCTCGTCATGCTGATCTGGCCGATGATCGCCTTCGGCTGGGTAGTGAACATCCTGCAGCAGGGCGGGGCTTCCATGGCACGGCTGTGCAAGATCTTCGACACCGTCCCGGAGGTTCAAGACACGGGGGAAACGGATCATTCCATCCGCCAGATTGAGGGCGAGATCGAGTTCCGGAACGTCTCGTTCAGACATAAGGGTAGCTCTTCCTATAGCTTGCAAGAGATCAACTTGAAGATTGGGAAGGGAATGAGGGTCGCTGTCGTGGGATATACGGGTTCGGGAAAATCCACGCTCGTGAATCTGATCCCCCGCCTCTACGACGTGACAGAAGGCGAGCTGCTTGTCGACGGCGTGAACATCCGGAAGATCCCTTTAGAGGTTCTTCGCAGCAGTATCGGATTCGTGCCTCAAGAAACATTTCTTTTTTCAGACAAAATCACAGAGAACATCGCTTACGGTGCGGACGATGGAACCCTCGACCATGTGAAAGCAGCCGCAGAAATCTCTCAGATTGCCAGAGAAATCGAGGAGTTCCCTCAGCAATACGAGACCGTCGTGGGTGAGCGTGGCATCACTTTGTCCGGCGGGCAAAAACAACGGACTGCAATCGCCCGGGCGGTTATGCGAAACCCGAAAATCCTCATCCTCGACGATGCCCTATCCTCCGTCGACACTTACACTGAGGAGGAAATCCTGAAGAGACTCCGGAAGGTGATGGAGGATCGGACGAGTGTTATCATCAGCCACCGGATCTCGACGGTGAAGGATGCCGATCTCATTGTGGTTCTCGACAACGGGAGAATTGTCGAGCAAGGTTCCCACGAAGAACTGATTGCAATCGGTGGAATCTACGCGGACCTCTACTACAAGCAGTTGCTGGAGGAGGAATTGGAAAAACTCTAAACGAACGTATCTTGAATTGAATCATGTACGAAGAAGAAGTCCTCGGTAAAGCGTACGACAGTCGGCTGATGAAGCGGTTGCTGAGGTACCTGCAGCCGTATCGCTGGTACGTCGCACTCGGCATCCTCTTGAGCGTTGCCGTCTCAGGCATGGAAGCCGTGCGCCCGTGGTTCACGAAACACGCCGTGGACGTTAACATCGCGCAACAGGATAAGCAGGGATTACTCTTCACGGCACTGCTGTTTCTGGGAGTCTTGCTTGTGCGAGGATTGATTCAATATCTAAATACCTACCTCACTCAGTGGATTGGCCAGAGGACAATCTTCGACTTGAGGATGCAGCTTTATGAGCATCTTCAAGGGCTGGGGTTGAAGTTCTTCGACCGCAACCCCATTGGCCGACTCATCACCCGCGTCACGAACGACATCGAAGTCCTGAACGAGATGTTCTCCTCCGGAATCGTGATGGTCTTCAGCGACGTCTTCACGATCCTTGGGATTCTGTACTTTATGTTCTCGATGAATGTCGAGCTGGCGTTCGTGTCGCTCAGTGTTCTTCCCCTGCTTTTCTACGGTACGTTCCTCTTCCGGAAGAAAGCTCGTGAGGCATATCGTCAGGTTCGCATCCAGATCGCCCGAATCAACAGCTTCATGCAGGAACACATTTCCGGCATGATGGTCGATCAGATCTTCAACAGGGAAAAGAAATCTTACCAGAAGTTTGAGAAGATCAATGCAGCACATCGGGATGCGAACATCCACTCGATTTTCTACTACGCAATTTTCTATCCCGGGATTGAACTCATCGGGGCACTGGCCATCGGCCTTATCGTTTGGTACGCCGGAGGGAATGCGCTGAAGGGGGCAATCACGCTCGGGACTGTCATGGCCTTCTTCCAATTCAATGAGATGTTCTGGCGACCAATTCGAGATCTATCGGAAAAATACAACATCCTCCAGACTGCAATGGCTTCCTCCGAGCGAATTTTCCGGTTACTTGACGACCGGACCGTTGTGCCCGACCCACCCCACCCGATCCCACTCCACAACGTACGGGGTGAGATCGAATTCCGAAACGTCTGGTTTGCATACAACGGGGAGGATTACGTCCTGAAAAATGTCTCGTTCAGGATTGAGCCAGGGGAAACCGCCGCCTTCGTGGGTGCTACCGGCGCTGGGAAATCCTCCATCATCAATCTCCTCTGTCGCTTTTATGAATTTGAGAGAGGACAAATCCTGGTTGACAGGACGGATATCCGGAGAATGAACCAGCGTGACCTTCGAAAACACATCGCCGTCGTTCTACAAGATGTCTTTCTCTTCTCTGGAGACATCCAATCGAATATCACACTGGGAGATGAGTCCATTCCCTTCGAACGCGTGAGGGCTGCGGCTCGCGTGGTCGGCGCCGACCGCTTTATCGAAAGACTACCGTCTGCGTATGCAGAGGAAGTCAAGGAGCGCGGAGCCACGCTTTCTGTCGGGCAAAAACAACTCATTTCCTTCGCGCGGGCACTGGCGTACAACCCAAGGATTCTGATTCTCGACGAAGCGACATCAAGCGTCGATACCGAAACAGAACTCCTGATCCAGGCCGCGATCAAGAAACTCCTTCGCGGACGAACCTCCATCGTCATCGCACACCGACTTTCCACGATCCAGAGTGCAAACAAGATTATTGTCCTCCACAAAGGTGAAGTCAGGGAAATCGGGAATCATCAGGAACTGCTGGCCCTGGGCGGCATCTACTACAAGCTGTATCAGTTGCAGTACAAGGATCAAGAGTTGAAGCTCGTGAACGCAGGTCTTCCGGTCAGGAAGTGATCGAGTACCTTCGTTATCTTTGTTTTCCCCAAAAGTCCACTTGAGCATCTTCAAAAGACCTTAGAGGAGGCCCCTTATGGCTGTAGCAATCACAGGAAAATTCATGACGCTGGAGCGTCACATCATCGAGGAAGAACGACGGCACCCTGGCGCCACAGGGGAATTCAGCGGCGTCCTCCATGACCTTTCCCTAGCCGCAAAACTCGTCTGGCGCGAAGTGAGCAAAGCCGGCCTTGTGAACATTCTCGGGTCAACTGATCGGATGAATGTCAGCGGCGACGTCATTCGAAAGCTTGATGAATTTGCCGATGAGACGATCTACAAAGCGATGGATCACGGAGGGCATCTTTGTGTGATGGCTTCGGAGGAGAACGAGGACTTGCTTCACATCCCGGATCACTACCCACGTGGGAAGTACGTCCTCCTCTACGACCCACTCGACGGCTCCTCCAATATCGATGCAAACATCAACATCGGCACCATCTTCTCCATTCGCAGACGTATCAGCACCTCTGGAGCAGGGACACTCGAAGACTGCTTGCAGCGGGGAGACCATCAGGCAGGAGCTGGCTACGTCATCTACGGCTCCAGTACAATGTTTGTCTACACAACGGGTCGGGGAGTTCACGGGTTCACGCTTGACCCAAGTGTCGGGGAGTTCCTTCTCTCTCACGAAAACATCACGATCCCGAAGCGCGGGACGATTTACTCCGTCAATGAGGGTAACTATGATCGTTGGGACGAAGGGATGAAGCGGTACGTCCAGCATCTCAAGACGGAAGACAAAGCGACCGGGCGCCCTTACTCACTCCGCTACATCGGGACACTCGTGGCCGATTTCCACCGCACACTTCTCTACGGCGGGATCTTCGCCTATCCGAGGGACAAGAAGAATCCAGAGGGAAAGCTGAGGCTCATGTATGAAGCCAACCCTCTCGGCTTTATCGTCGAACAAGCCGGAGGAAGAGCGAGCGATGGTTACCGACGGATTCTAGAAATCGAGCCCACCTCCCTTCATCAAAAGACGCCGCTATTCATTGGCAGTGAAGAAGACGTAAAGATCGCTGAGGAATTCATTCAGGGGAAGCGCTAGTCGGGTCGAGGGCCGAGACCCATGTTGAGCTTGAAGCCATCCGGCCGACCCGCACGGATGGCTTTTTGCTTGTTATTCGGCGTGAAAATGAATATATTTTTTCCCAAGCTGTTGTTCTTATGCTCGGGGGATCCTCACATAGAGAACCAGTAGAGAGTTCCTTTCCAATAGGATGAAAACCTATCTAATCGCTGCAGCCTCCACGCTGATTCTCCTCGCTCTTCTGCTTCCCTTCGCTGCACCCATTTCCAGGCTCGAGTCTGAAGCGCTAGATGTCAAGTTTATCCTGAGGGGAGAACGAAGCCTCGACAGTAACATCGTTATCATCTACCTTAACGATGCCGATATCGCGGCACTGGGGGGCTGGCCAGTGAAGCGGAGCTATTACGCTTTGATTGTCACCGCACTGCATGAGCTTGGTGTTAAAGTCATCGGCTTTGATATTCTGCTGAAGGATCCCGTTCCCCTCTACGCAGAATTCGATTCACTTCTGGTTTCAGTGGCATCGAAGAGCGGAAATGTGGTCTTCCCGTCCTATTTTCAAATCCTTAGTGAAGAAGGGAATTCAGAAAGTGGTGAAGAAAGTGGAGGGGATGCTTTCGCGTACAATTTAGACAAAGAGGTGGGCTTACTCAAAGGTCGAAACCTTCACCTTCCGTTTCCTGCGCTCCTTCATTCAGCGGCAAGTATCGGACATGCAAACCTCTCGAACGAGACAGGGGCAACGCGGATCCCCCTTTTTGTAGAGTCAAACAACAAAGCCATCCCGAGCCTGGCATTTGAGATGGCAAGGCTCTACCGCAGTGACGACCGAGGATCTGTGGCGATCCAGAAAAGCAGGGTGACGATCGGAGTAGGCAGTAAACAGCTCACCATCCCAACGAGTGGAAAGGGCTATTTGCACTTGAATCACAGGGGCGGCCTTCCTTCACTGAACCTGTATCGATTCATCGAATTCCTTCAATCCTACGACACTTACCGGTCAGGGCTTCAGCCGCGCCTTCCAGTCGAGCGTCTTCGGGGAAAAGTTGTTCTGATCGGAATCATCGCTCCGGGCTTTGGAAGATTTGTGAACACGCCCTACGAGGAGAATTTCCCGGGCATTGGCATCCATGCCACAGTGCTTGATAATCTACTCGCCGGGGATTTCCTGACCGTTTCGCCCCGTGGGGTCCAGCAGCTTATTTCGTGGCTACTGGCGTTCAGTGCGTTCTTGCTGGTTCTCCGCAAACAAGAACTCATTGGCTTCCTGAGTGCAACGGGGCTGCTTTCTCTGTACCTGGTTCTGAACTTTGCGATCTTCCTGCTCTTCTCGATTTCACTCCCTATGATCCAGCCGCTTCTCATGGGCCTGGTTGCTCTGTCTGGCGGCCTGGCATCCAGACATGTGCGGGTAAAAAGAGAACTCCTTCTAGCTGAATCCGACAAGGATTTAGTGGAAAAGTTGTTACGGCAGAAGGAGACCAAACTCGTAGAGCTGGAAGGCGAATTGCATCGAATGCAGCAGAAAGCTCAACAGAAAGGCGCGACCCTTCTTCAGGAAGAAATCAGGCAATATCGCGAGGATATCAAGTCGCTGTCTGCCCGAGCGGCAGACTTTTCCGCCTATGTCCCTCCCGAGGAAGACCAAGAACTCCGAAGGGAAAACTTTGAGGGCTTGATTTACACTCCATCAGGAAGAATGGGAAAGATCATCGACCTTGTGAAGAAAATAGCCCCCAGCGATGCGAACGTCTTTATCACTGGCGAAAGTGGGACCGGGAAGGAACTCATTGCTCACGCCATTCACAACAGAAGCAAGCGTGCAGAAAAACCATTCATTGCGCTGAACTGCGGTGCTTTGACAGAAAGTTTGCTCGAGAGCGAACTTTTTGGCCACGAACGCGGTGCATTCACTGGAGCCGTAAGAGAAAAGCCTGGGAGATTTGAGCTGGCTGAGGGGGGCACGATCTTCCTCGATGAGATCACTGAAACCAGCGAGATCTTTCAAGTGAAACTCCTTCGGGTACTTCAGTCCGGTGAATTCGAACGCGTCGGGGGGACCAGCAGCCTGAAAGTCAACGTCCGAGTGGTCGCTGCAACGAACAAAGACGTCAAGGAGGAAATTGAGAAGAAACGCTTCAGGGAAGACCTATACTATCGACTCAGTGTCTTCACGCTTGAGCTTCCGCCTCTTCGGGAGAGAAAATCGGACATCCCCTTCCTGGTCGATCATTTTTTAAAGGCAGAGGGAAGGGAGCTCAAGCTCTCCTCGACGGTCATGGATGCGTTTCTCCGATACAACTGGAAGGGAAACGTGCGGGAGCTTGAAAGCGTTATTAAGCGAGCAGCAATCCTTGCAAGAGCCGACTCAAGAGAAATGATTCGCATCCGGGACATTCCTGAAGAAATCGCCGCATGCCTGCAAAAATCGGCTGACCTTGAAGAACAA
>JBBIJH010000021.1:15864-28852 GCA_037446075.1 Ignavibacteriales bacterium | reverse complement strand
GGTAATTAGGAATTAATGGATAATCCCATGCCATGCTGGGGAATCCGGGCACAGGAAATTCTTGGAAACATTTGGGAGAACCGCTACAAGTATTGGGTGGTCGAGACCGATCATATCCAAGAACAGCTGGTCTCTTTTTTGACCGAGACCTGCAAAGGTTTGTCAGAGTGAAGACAGGCGAGGATACTGTCACGGCTACGATTCTCTTTTGTTCAGACTGTCACCGCGCCGCTGAGATCTGTGAATGTGATCCCAAAAAGAGGGCAAGACACCACTGCGAGCTTGACTTTTACATTGAGATAGTCAAGGCTCCTCTAGGATCCCTCTCTTCTTGATCAAGGGAATGAGCGGCGGTTGCCAATGATGGCGCCTTTTCGTGTCTCCCCTCTGACGTCGCCCAATCTCTTCCTTCGCTGTCTCAATTGAAGCAATCAACTCCACCACGGGCAGGTTTAGGAATCTGGGAGCGAAAAGTGTCAACCTTTCGAGCGCTTTGTTCAGGTTGCTGATGGCACCGCTGAATCTTTCTTTCTCGATCATCAAATGAAAACCAGCTGCCATCTGAATAAGACCCTGAAGGAAGAGACGACTGTCTTCGTGATGCCGACGCCACAGTTGTTCCCAAGCTTCATGGGCATGCCAGAATTTTCTCCTGTTGAAGTATACGATTCCGCGGCGAAAGCCTTCCCAGTCCTCATCCGTGAAAACCGGCTCACTCAGTTTCGTGCGATCGATTTCCTTTGGATTTCTTTTTCCTGGGATGGACAAATCAGTCTCCGACGATGTTCCAGCAACCACGAAAGCTAAACTTTTTCCGCCCAAAATCAACTGAAGTAAGGAGGGATAATGACGGCAAACGACAGGCATCTTGGGGAAGCCTTCGTCAGATTCGCTCGAGAGAAGCTCTCTAAGGACAATCTGCCAAAGCTTCGGAAATGTCTGGATTTCTTGAGCGAAGAGGATGTCTGGTGGCGGGCGCACGAGACAAACAATAGCGTAGGAAATCTCATTCTGCATTTGTGTGGTAACATTCGTCAATGGATCATCTCAGGGGTCGGAGGGAAGGAGGATGTAAGGAATCGACCAGCGGAATTTTTAGCCCGGGGATCCCTCACAAAAGAAGATCTCCGCCAACGGCTAGAGCAAACACTTCGTGAAGCGGATAACACTCTTGCCAGCTTCGATGTAAGCGGGTTACTGGAGAGGCGGACGGTTCAAGGTTTCGACGTGACCTGCCTGGATGCGATCTTCCATGCTGTGGAGCACTTCTCGGGCCACACGGGACAGATCGTCTACATCACGAAGCTGCGCACGGGACGGAATCTCAAGTTTTATGATCTCTGATGTGAAATCTCGCCGGGGAAAACATTCAAAACGCCTTCGAGGTAGTGCTGTGTACAGGTGCAAAGGCGGGAGGGGATAGGTTCCGGTGGGCGGCAAAATTGCCGAAACTAGTATGATTTGGGCAGATTCTATGGGTTTCTTGGTACTCCCCTTTGCATTCTCGAAATCTTGCTTGCGATTAAAACGAAAATCTTGTATCTTTTGCGTGTAGCTAAATAACAGTACACCGTCTTTTGTGCTTTTACTTTCTCTCTGCAATTCGTGGAGAGACGAAGTTTGCTGCCGCGGTAGTCCTTCTGGACGTATCCCTCCTCGAGCGATCGAGGAGACATGCAGACGAGTAAGGTCGCATTGGAACGGTGGAGTTCGGGAAGCCCTCCAATGCGATTTTTTTTAGAAAGCCAATACTCGGTCGTACTTCCCGTCTGTGACGGGATCATGTTCAACAACTTTACATGAGGTTGCATCAATGGAAAGAGGTAAAGTGAAGTGGTTCAATGGAGCCAAGGGCTACGGATTCATTCAGCGTGAATCCGGAGAGGATGTCTTCGTCCACTACAAGTCTATCGTGGGCGAAGGTTATCGGAAGCTCGACGAGGGCGACGTGGTCGAGTTCGACGTCCAGGAAGGACCGAAGGGACTCCAGGCCATAAACGTCAAGAAGGTCTAACGAGAAGCTCGGGACGCGAAAGCCCCGGCAGCTGCGCCGGGGTTTTTCGTTTCCATTCTTTGGAAAATAGGAGGAGAGAGAAATGAAACAAGGGGTAGTTAAGTTTTTCAACTCGACGAAAGGATATGGTTTCATTATCATGGAAGGTGGGGAGGAGGTCTTCTTCCACCGAAACGATGTAAAGGACACCGGTTTTCGTTCGATTTTGATCCAAGGTGACACAGTGAAGTTCGATCTGCGGACGGAGGCGAAAGGGAAAAGGGCCTTCAATATTGTGCGGTCAGCTGGCGTGGATACTCCAAGGGGTTCATGAGAGGAATCTTGCTGTACTTGGAACGAGGAAGAGGAGAGTGAACGACAGTGAACTTACCCACCCGGTTTCATGGTCTGTTCCGGATTAATGATTTTTAATGAAAATTTTCTTGCAGAAGAAAACTTTTTCGTATAGGTTAACGTCAGAAGCGAAGAGGTATACTTGAGGGGTTGGTTTGCAGCTTCCTTCCCTTCTCTTGATCTTCACTACCTCATCAGGGGTAATTGGGGGTAAACATGAAAGCGTTGAAGTGGGCATTGTTGATCGCTGCCCTCCTTGTCGTCCCTCTCATGCTGCTAAAGAAAACTCGGCCTTCACCGCCGAGCTTCGATGAGAGTTTGCGGTACGACATTGACGACTACGTGGCGGATCAGGGCCTGTGAGTCCCTGACATCGGAGCTACAGAGGCGTTGCCGCGAAAGTGCATTAGAGTTCATTTCAGCAATCCATTGAATATGTCCCTTTTCACTTTCAAATGGTGAGGTGCATTCTCACGTACTGGCCGCCCCTTGAGGCCCCCTCTCTACGTCTGTCTCCTCGCTTGGTCTCTGTACTCTGATCCTTCAGTTGTTTGCCTGCGTGAACACTAACCTCACTGTCCGCGGAGCCAGAATTATCTTTCGATAGAAGATTGCCAGAATCCAGATGCCGTTCATGAGCAAGAGATTCAGCCACAGATAAAGTAGAAGTTGGTCCAGAAGTGAGCAAATTGTCAGCAGAGCGAGTTCTGTCCCGAACCCTAGGAACCCCGAAAACAACAAGCCGATACGATCTGCATACCACCGCTGGCGAAACCGCTCGTGTCCATTCTCTCCTAGACTTCTTGCCCTCGATTTCGACCAGTCGTCGATACGAGCCACTAACTTATCTTGCCACCCATAAATCGCAATGAAAATTTTCTGGAGCTGAAGAGCAACCGGATCGCCGCGTCGATCTTCATCGCGGATCTCTTCGATCAACCGGTTCGTTAGATACCGATCTTCGAGATGGAGAAAACTGACATAGTAGAAGACGTGATAGGAGACGCGAAGGGTGATGCCAAGCAGACCTGCAACGCCTAGCAGGATCGTTCCTGTCATTGGATAGACTCTGTAAAGCGTGGTAGTGATAGCGCCGAAGATGAGCACGTCAACGAGGAAATCGCCGATCGAATCGAGAAACCTCCCTCGACGGCTGTAGAGGTTCTTTGCACGAGCAAGCTGGCCATCTGCCGAGTCAAGGATGTCTTTCAAGGTCACCAGCAGACCGGCGAGAAAAGTGGCCATGGTCTGGCCAAGGCTATAGCAATAGGCTGCTGCGGTGCCTGCGAAGATCGCGGCAATCGTAAGCTGATTTGGCGTAATCGGCGAACGATATAGCAGCCACACAATAACGCCAGCGATGGGGCGAAGCAAGTAAGTGTTGATAGGCTCGTCGGCATACCTGGATTTTAGTGAACGTTCGTAGTGATAGGGGGAGTCGGAGACCTGAGTCATCGCAGTTCCTTAGGCTTGGTCTAACTTCGGCGCGATGGTCTCGCGTGCGATCTTCAAGTCTTCCTGCGAGTCAATTTCCACGCACAAATAGTCGGCAGCATCGACTGCGTAGAGATCGGTCCCTGAATCGATCAGATCCTGGAATGAAGCCTCGTAGTAGTCGTTCTCGATTTTCTCATGGAAGACGCGGCGGCGAAGGATTTTGCTGAGTTGCGCGGCGCAGATACTGGAAAGCTTCTCCATTCCTATCGATTCCCCTAGGACGTCCTCGCTCTTCCTGCGCTTTCCGATTTTCCTCACTTTTCCATTCTCGTCCACGCTTACCAGGATTTCTTCCTCATCGAAATCGCCCGTGGTACGTACGACAAGGCAGTTCTCATATCCCGAAGCAAAAAGTTTGCCCAACAGCCGGGGATCAAAGACGATGTCGCTGTCCAGAAGAAGAATCTCCTGCCCCTGGAATGCTTGGCTTGCCAGCGCGAGAGAGACCTCGTTGTTCGTCTCAGTGAATCGTTCATTGTGGATAAACTCGATCTTTAGGCGCGGGAAGGCGCTTGCAATGAATAAACGGATTGCGTCTGCACCAAAACCCGTGACGATCACAAAGCGGTCGATTCCTTGGAGGAGAACGTTCCGTATTGTTCTCTCTAAGATCGTATACTTTCCGACTTCAAGCAGGCATTTCGGGATGGAAGCCGTAAGAGGATACAGGCGCGAGGAGACCCCTGCGGCAAGGATCACACATTTCATGGCTCAGGGCAGCATGCGGGAGGAGACACTGTTTTCAGCAAACTCTTTGATGGCGGTGATCAAAACCTCGTTCTGTTCTTTTGTCCCCACCGTGATTCTAATATAGTCCTGCATGGGAGCCTCGTTGAAAAACTTGACCTTGATCCCTTTGCTCAGCAACCAATTCTTCAGTGGTGGGATGGTCCCCTCGGGTGTCTTCACGAGGAGAAAATTAGCATCGGAGTCGTACGCCTTCCAGCCCGGATTTGAGTTCAACACCTGAAGATATCTACCTCTATCTTCAATGATGTGCATACGCACCCTCTCGTAATACTCGACACTATCGAGAGCGGCAAGAGCGAGTTGTTCCGAGAGGAGATTGTACCCGAGATACCTTGCACTGAATCGTTTCAGACGATCAAGATTTTTTCCTGCAAGGGCAAATCCGATCCGCACCCCCGCCAGCGCATAGAACTTTGAGAAAGTCCGGAGAACAAGGAGATTGTCATGCTCACGAACGAGGCGCGGTGCTGGATCGTCCCGGTTCCGTGAGAAGCCATGATACGCCTCGTCAAGGACGGTGATCGTCGATCCGGTCCGTTCGAAGAGAGAATCAAGGGACTCAGTCGAGATGCTGTTCCCCGTCGGATTGTTCGGAGAGGCAAGAAGAAGGATCCGGGGTTTCTCCGCCTCCAATTGATGGGAAAGGCTCTCCGGGTCATAATAATATGCATCTGGCCCTTCGTGAATCTCGTACTCAAGCGTTATTCCGTTCACTTCGGCGGCGACAGACTTGTAATACCACCAAGAGAGATTTGGTGTGAGGATTTTCTCGCCGGGTGCAAGGTAGCAATGGACCGCTTGTTTGAGCATGTCTTCGCTTCCGTAGCAGAGAAGGACCTGATCCTCGGGAAGCTCGAACATCTCAGCAAGGCGTTCCGAGAGCTTACTCTTAACCTTTCGCTCGTAATCTCGAGAGTAGGCACTCAATTCCTTGGCCGTTACATTTTGGAGGACTTTAAAACAGGCGGGCGCTGGACCGTAGGGATTCTCGTTTCGGTCAAGCAAGATGCGGTGGTCTGTCACGCTTTCGGACTGGGGCATGGACTCACGTATCTGGAAATGAGTTGAGTATCAACTAGTACCGCGACAGTCTACCAAACATACGGGATCAGTCGTGCGGTTCGCTCGGCGTAAGCAAGGTAGCGTTCTCCGAAGCGGCTGATGAGTGCTTTTTCTTCCAGCCCCATCCTGTAGAGGGATCCAATCGTTGCCGGAAGCGTAACAACGAAAAGGCCAACAGCGCTGTTGACGATCAGCGGCAATCCCAGGTAGTACATCAAGATGCCGAGGTAAAGCGGGTGGCGCACGTAGCGATAGATTCCGGTATCCACAAGCTGATGATCTTTAAGGATCGCGACATTGATCGTGTAATACTTCCCGAGCGCCTGCTTCGCAGCCAAACGAACTGGGAACGCGCCCCACGCAGAGAGAAGCCCCGCGATGCTTGCGAAGTTGACTTTTGTGCTTCCAAGGATGAGTCGATAGTACCAGCTTACTTCCTCGGAGGGGGTACGAGAATACGCTGCCATTGACAGTAACAGGGCAGCACCGAGCACGGCTAACCCAACCGCGGGCAGTCCAAAGATGATGATGCTGGAGACGATATCTCGTTTCTCTTTCGTTCCCCAGGAGGGAATTCCTCCGATGACAAACTCCGTGACTAGAAACATTATCCAGGTAAGAAAAAATAGGGCGACGGTCACATCAGTAACCCAGGAATGTTAACGTGGTTTTTTTCCTCATTCCGAACTCACTGTGACGTGCTTCTCGATTCCATCGACGACCGCGGCGATGGTAAAAGGTGCATTGCCTTCGAGACGATTATTCACGTAAAAATAAATCGTCTTCCCAGACTGCAAGAATCGAATTGCAAGCCCCTCTATGGTTCTCCTCACGTCGGGCAAGATCTCCCTGGTCTTGTGGTACGGGCGAAACATCTTCACAGCTTCCTCATAAGGTCGTCCGGGTTTGAGCAGTGCCCGTACCACTGCATAGTCTGCCGTCATGATCTTGTCATGTTCTAGCTGCTCGTCGATAGGAGGCATCGCCGTCCAGCTATTCAGGACGTGGGCGACACCGCGGTTGCGGAGGATTTCCAGATATTCGTCAGTGAGGAGTTCAGGATTTCGGATCTCGACACAGTAGAGATAGCCCGGTGGAAGATCAGCGAGAAAGTCATCGAGCTGCTTCAGGAACCGTTTCGGCGTGATCTCACTCCAGCGTATGGGTGAGAACTCGAAAATGATGGGGCCGAGGCGTTCTTGCAAAAGCTCCACACGGCGAAGAAACTCGCTTTCGAACTTACCGGCGTTCAGAAAATCCTGATTGAGCTGGCCCGCACGATCACCCCATCGGTCTTTGACGTACGGATATCGGTGCATCGTGATGAGATCGGTGACTTTGAACGCCAGACGGAAGTCCTTTGGTGCTTCCTCCTTGTACTGGTGGATGTGTCGGGGATCGGGGAAATCATAAAAGCTCCAGTCCGCACAAGCCGTCGGAAAGACGTTCGTGTATTCTTTGAATGCAACTCGGCGCAGCTCCGATTCTGAAGCGATGCTTGACCGGTACACAATTCCGCGCCAACCTGTGTAGACCCACGAAGATGTTCCAAACCACACGCCGCGGTCTGCCAGCTGCCGAAGTTTCCGGGAGTACTTCTTAGCGAACTCTGGCTGTTCGTCGAAGAGGGTGAGTTCTTCTGTGGCTGTCTTGCGGCGAATTTTCATACGTCTATCGGGTGATCAAGATCCATTTCTGCTTTCAGCTTCTCATTCACATAGACGGTCGTCATCTTCGTCGGCGCTATTTGAATTGCCCAGTCTCCTTTTTCGTTTTTCACTACGGACCCCCAGAGTTTTCGGAGTTTTGTGGGAGTGAACTTTTCCCAGAATACCCATCCGAAGTATGCAATCGTGTCCTCGATATAGAAGGCAGGGACGCGCTCCCCGGGTTGGACGGAAGCGTTCGCAACCGTAGAAGGTTTGTAACCATGCCGCTCTAGCTCTTCGATGAATTGGCCTACGACACTGACTCCCTCGAGTGTAAGCTGGTGCTTGGATCGCTTTGTTCCTTTGCCAGTGATAATCTCGCGGAATGCGTCTTGGAGCTTTCGGTAAAGAACAATACGTGGATTCATTGGAGGCATGGAGAAGAGAAAACCTCTCTGTTCGAATATACGAACGAGGGCCCAGAAATGCAAAGTGTTCAACGCCCTTGAATCTCAGCGGAGGGCAGCGTATCTTGAGGCATGCTGAGCAATTTGTTCCTTATCATCGTCAGTGTCGTCGGGTTTCTCATCTCCCTGTACTTTACGCTTGTCTACTACCAGAGAATCCCGGCGAACTACTATCTTCTTCCCCGCTTCTGTCGTATGGAAGAATCCACATGCCAGAGCATCCTTTCAACGCGGGAGGCAAGACTCTTTGGGGCTCCGAATTTCCTTTACGGTATCCTATACTACGCACTTGTTTTCTTGGACACCCTTCTGGAATCTTCTGATGGAGGCTCATTGACAGTTGTCCCGCTGACGGCGTTATCGTTCTCTGTGGTACTCCTCAGCATTTATCTTGGGTACGCACTGCTGTTCAAGCTCAAGACTGCCTGCCCGCTCTGCTTCATGAGCCACGGCATCAACGGGATCATTTCCATCCTTCTTCTTTTGAAATTGCTCTGAGGAATTTGCCTTGACCGGGTTCGTGTATCACGAAGCCTATCTAAAACACAACACCGGATACATGCACCCGGAGCACGAAGGGCGATTGATTGCCATTGTCGACCATTTGCAGAAATCGGGATTGTGGGAAAACCTCTTGCATGTGAGGCCAGGGCCAGCCGAGGTGCAATGGATTCAGAGAGTCCACACCGAGGCTCATGTGAGGTTTGTGAGGGAGATGTGTGAACGGGGAACAGGAGTACTTGATCAGGGCGACACGCGCGTGTGTAAAGAATCTTACGAGATCGCATTGCTCGCGGCCGGTGGTGTTCTCGCTGGGATTGATGTAGTGATGACCGGGAAGGCGAAGAACGCCTTCTGTGCTGTGCGTCCCCCCGGGCACCACGCGGAAAGCTCCCGTGCCATGGGCTTCTGTCTGTTCAACAACGTTGCTATTGGTGCTCGGTATGTCCAGCAAGAGTACGGCCTCGGACGAGTCGCCATCGTCGATTGGGATGTACACCACGGCAACGGGACACAGGAAATCTTCTATGAAGACCCGAGCGTGCTGTACGTCAGCACGCATCAGTATCCGTATTATCCCGGTACGGGAAGCAAAGAGGACATCGGCGAAGGAAAGGGAAAAGGGTTCACCCTCAACATTCCTCTTAAGGCGGGAACGAGCGATGAGGAATACATCGTGTTATTCGATCAGCTTGCGCTTCCGGCTCTCGATGCATTCAAGCCGGAGTTTGTCCTCATCTCCGCAGGATTCGACGCACACAAGGATGATCCGTTGGCGGGAATTCTTCTGACTGAGAAGACGTATGCGGAGATCACTCGGAAGGTTAAGGAGATCGCAGACGAATACTGCAATGGGAAAATCGTCTCCGTTCTCGAGGGTGGCTATAATCTCCGGGCGCTCCCGAGATGCCTTGAGGCGCACGTGAGAGTGCTCGCTACATGATCGTCCCTACCGCTTTGTGACCTTTTCCTCCCGTAGCACCTTCTTAGCAAAGATGAAGATAAGCCAGGCGACGATGAGGAAATCAATTGCGGCTCCGAGGAAAGGGCCAAGGAGAAAATGGAATGGGCCGATGTCGAGCGTGGCGGTCCGCCACGCTCCACCGGGAATAAAGAAGGTGACGATCGGCATCAAGATGCCATCGACCATCGAGCCGACGAGGGCGTTGAGTTTCCCGCCGATGATGACGGCGAAGGCGAGACCGACGACGCCGTATTGTTTGAGAAAATCGACGAATTCTTTTAGCATAGAATGCTCCGTTTAAGGTTGTTTGACCATACCGATGAATGCTTCAATATTCTTAAGATATCCAGTCCTGCCCCCAGAGTCAAGAAGAGAGGGCTGGGTGCCAAACGCTAACGATGTCTTGACACTTCCCGGTTCGCACACTTGCTTTTTGCTCTACAAGGTTGTATATTAGAGTCAGAGTTTAGTCCGGTTCTTTCACAACGTTAGTTTTGTTAGGGGTGCTTCGAATTATTCAGGCAATTCGAGGCTGAGATCATACCCTCTGCACCTGATCTGGGTAATGCCAGCGTAGGAAAACAGCTCTGCACGTTCCCGAAGCCGTTGCGCTTATGCTGGTTCACCCCGGCAGGCTCAACGGCCTTTTTGTTTGTAGGGAGTCAATCACAGAAAGGAGTGGCGTGTTATGGGTCGCAAAGTCATTTTCTCGATGTTTGGCATCCTTCTTGCATTCTCGCCCGTTCTCGCACAAATCGGCGGGACGATTACGGGGAAAGTCATCAACAGAGAAACGAAACTCCCTCTTTCGGGTGCAAGTGTTCTCCTCCTCGGGACAACAATTGGCATAAGCACAGATCGGCAGGGGGAGTTCAAGCTTGTCGATGTCCCAGCAGGAACCTACACCGTGTCCGCGAGGTTCATCGGTTACCTTTCTCAATCGAAGACTGTGATGGTCGTGGAAGGTCAATCCCTTCGGGTCGATTTCAACCTTGAGGAGACGGCGCTTCCCGGACAGACAATCGTGGTCACAGCCAGTCTCGGCCGAGAGCGAGAGACCCCTGCCACGTTCTCCAACCTGACCGCTCAAGAAGTCCGAGATCGCTACACCGTGCAGGACCTACCCGCCCTTCTCTCCGAGCTTCCTTCGACGACGTATTACTCGGAGAGCGGTAACTCCATTGGCTACAACTACGTGAACATTCGCGGCTTCGACCAGCGAAGGCTGGCCGTGATGATCAATGGGATCCCCCAGAATGATCCAGAAGATCACAACGTGTACTGGGTTGATTTCCCCGATCTTCCATCGAACCTCGCGAACATCCAAGTCCAGCGCGGCGCGGGAAGTGCCTTCTACGGCCCCCCTGCTATTGGCGGCTCCATCAACCTGATCACGAGTTCGTTTACCGGGAAGCGGCAGGTTTCGGCCTTCGGAGGATACGGAACTTACAATACCCGGAAGTACTCGATTTCAGCAAGTTCGGGGATCATCGATAATCAGTATGCAATCTATGGCCGTCTTGGGAAAATCAAAAGTTCTGGATACCGTGACCGCTCATGGGTCGATTTCGATAGCTACTTCCTCGGGGCAGTTCGGTTCGATGAGAACATGACGACGCAATTGAACTTCTTCGGTGGTCCGATCAAAGACCATCTCGCATACTATGGCATCCCGAAGGCAGACATTTCGGATGAGAAGAAGCGCCGGGCTAACCCGATTGCCCGTGAGGAAGAAGTGGAGAGTTTTAGTCAGCCACACTACGAGCTTTTGCACGAATGGCGTCTGAGTGATCAACTCACGCTGAACAACACCTTCTT
The DNA here is from genome assembly GCA_037446075.1 of Ignavibacteriales bacterium. Lineage (GTDB taxonomy): Bacteria > Bacteroidota > Ignavibacteria > UBA10030 > JAHEZR01 > JBBIJH01. Next base: position 17,797 of record JBBIJH010000021.1, on the reverse strand, counting down.
CTTCGTCAGCGGTGAGGGGTACTTCGACTACGACGGCTCGTGGGCCGATACATCCTACTTCCGGTTGACCGCAGCGAACGGGTTCAGTTTGACTTCCAACCCTCAGAACGCCCTCATCCGCGCGTTCGTTGACAACAAGCAATATGGCTGGTTGCCACGCATCACCTATCGGCATCGCGATGGCGAGTTTACGGGCGGCGCGGAACTTCGACTCCATCGATCTCTCCATTGGGGTCGCATTCAGTGGGCACAGAACTTATCCCCTCAAATTCCCTTGGATTTCCATTACTACGAATACAACGGAAAGAAAGACATCATCTCGCTCTATGGACAGGAGATCTACAAGCTGAGGCCTGACCTCACATTAATGCTGAATCTTCAGTATGTCTACAATCGGTATCAGTTGAACAATGAGAAATTCATCGGGACGGACTTCAGCGTTCCCTACCACTTCTTGAACCCGCGCGTCGGCGTGAACTACAACATCACGGATCGGTGGAATGTGTATGCAAGCGTCTCACGGACTTCGCGCGAACCGCGACTGAAGAATCTTTATGATGCCGGAGAGTCGAGCGGCGGTCAGACTCCACAATTCGAGCTGAATCCGGATGGCTCTTACAACTTCGGCAAACCACTGGTTGTTCCTGAAAAACTCAACGATGCCGAGCTCGGCTTCGGCTACACAACGGATCAACTTCGTGTCGCTGTCAATCTCTTCTGGATGGATTTCCATGACGAGATCATCAAGAGGGGAGGTCTTGACCGGTTCGGTCAGCCTCGAACAGGGAACGCAGATCGGACCCGTCATCAGGGTGTAGAAATCACGGGGCTGTTTCGTGTCGGTGACAACTTAGAGTTTGCCGCGAACGCATCCTTCAGCAGGAACGAATTGACCTCTTACACGAATTATCTGAAATTGAAAAACACCGCGACGGGCAAGAAAGAGATCGTCGGGGTCACGCTCGACGGCAATCGGATCGCGGGCTTTCCCGACGTGATCGCGAACGCTCGACTGACATACCGATACCAAGGGTTCATGGGATCCGTTCTGCTCCAGTACGTTGGTGACCAGTTCACGGACAACTTTGACGACATGACGACGGTGGTAGTCGGCAACAAAACCTACGAGCTACGGACCTATGACAACAAGGTTGAAGCATACACTGTCGTCAACCTCACTGCAAGCTATCGATTCGGAGAAGCGTTTGGACTGAATGGAGTGGAGCTGAAGTTGCAAGTGAATAATCTCTTTGATAAGTTGTACGCGATGTACGGAAACGGAGCGGAGTTCTTCCCCGCTGCTGAACGGAATGCTTTCTTCGGGCTCTCTGTTAACCTTTGAGAGAATTTTGTGAGAACTGCGGTCGTCATCGCCAACGGTGAACTGCCGTCTGCACGCGAAGTTCGTCGTGTGCTACGGAAGGCGCCCTTTCTTGTCTGTGCAGACGGAGGTGCCCTTCATGCACTCCGCTTGGGTCTCCAGCCGGACGTTGTCATCGGGGATCTTGATTCGCTCCCGGCGGAACTTCAACCACGCTTGAAGGGAGCAACCATTATTGGTTCGACGGACCAAAACTCAACCGACCTCGAAAAAGCTCTTCTGTATCTCATCAAGAAAAAAGTGAAGCATATCACAATCCTCGGGGCAACGGGGAAACGGATCGATCAGACCGTTGCAAACATTTCCCTTCTTGAAAAGTACGGAGGAAAAGCTCACCTGACCGTCGTTGACCCCACAGGCACGATTGAACTTGTTGATTCTAAGGTGCGATTTCATGCAACACCCGGGGAAGTGATCTCTCTTCTGCCTCTCGGAACCGTCAGCGGCGTTACAACAAGTGGGCTTCGGTACCCTTTGAAGGATGGGAGTCTGGAACCCGGAAGTCGAGGTGTTAGCAATGAGGCAATCGGCCGCAACGTTGACATTCGGGTC
>JBBIJH010000021.1:0-15854 GCA_037446075.1 Ignavibacteriales bacterium | reverse complement strand
AGGCGCGGGAAGCTCCTGCTCGTGAGGTTGTCTACGGGAAGGCAGTAACTGAAGGTGCCACGCACCCGCGGCCACGGCGTCCACTCTGAAAGTACGTGGTACCCAACGAGCCCACAGAAACACTCTCTCGATGATTCATCTCAGCCTCGTTGATTCCATCCTCGTGGGCTTGTATTTTGCGGCTGTTCTCTTCATAGGCTTCCGCGCGGCCCGTCGAGAGAAGCGCGGCCTCGACGAGTACCTCATCGCGGGCCGTGCGCTTACGCTCCCGATGTTTGTTGAGACGCTTGTATCGACATGGTACGGAGGAATCCTTGGAGTTGGTGAATTCTCTTATCGGTTCGGAATCTCAAACTGGGTCGTCTTCGGCGTCCCATATTACTTCTTCGCGCTTCTGTTTGCTTTTCTTCTCGCTGGCCGCATCCGATCGACGAATCTTTACACGATCCCTGACAAGCTCGAACTCTCTTACGACCGGAAGACCTCTCTTCTCGGGGCACTTCTCACTTTTATTCTCACGACCCCTGCTGCGTATGTCCTGTTGCTTGGAATCCTCGTCCAGTTGATGTTTGGATGGGACTTGACTCTCAGCGTCGTAGTCTGTACGCTGCTTACAACTTCCTTTCTTTACCTTGGGGGCCTAAGATCGGATGTCTACACGAACATCTTTGAATTTCTTTTGATGTTTGTCGGGTTTGCAGTCGTTCTCCCCTTTGCGTACAGCAAGTTTGGCGGGTTTGAGTTCATAAAATCCAACGTTCCACCACTCCACCTCACATGGCACGGTGGGAATCCAGTGCAATACATCCTTGTCTGGTTTTTCATTGCCCTGTGGACGCTCGTCGATCCTGCGTTTCATCAACGCTGCTATGCTGCGAGGGATACAAAAGTGGCAAAGTGGGGAATCCTTACCTCCATCCTCTTCTGGTTTGTGTTCGATTTCATGACAAGTACTGCGGGGCTTTATGCTCGGGCGGCTCTCCCTGATCTTCAACAGCCGATGTTCTCTTATCCCATGCTAGCGGAGGTTACCCTACCTGTGATCTTCAAAGGTCTCTTCTACATCGGCATGCTTGCGACGATCATGTCGACATTAAGCAGCCTTGCGCTGATCTCAGCAATCTCGTTTGGACGAGACGTCCTGCTGAAGCTTCGTCCGGAGGCTGGAGAAATGAAGGATCAACGATACACGCAAGTTGGACTTTTCGTGACTGGTACGGTGTCCGTGGTTCTTGCGCTGCTGGTTCCCTCGGTGGTTAGACTGTGGTATGTTATCGGGACGGCAATCATTCCCGGGCTGTTTGTCCCGCTGGTCACGAGCTATTTTGATCGGCTGAGGGTTTCGGCTCGGTGGGCCTTTTACTCTATGCTGCTCGGTTGGTTAACCTCGACTGCAAGCCTTCTGTACGGCCAGCTTCGCGCAACACCAGCTAGCCCCGATTATCCCTTTGGGGTGGAGCCGATGTATCCGGGACTTTTCGTTTCGGTGCTTATGTGGGGAATCGGTTGGATGGACTTGCAGCGCACTACAAATGCAGATCGCATTTGAGTTCAGTTGGAGAGAGGTACACGTGCGAGCTTCTCAAGTGATTCGATGTCGCTTATCTCCTCTCTATGCTGAAGTGCAAACCTGATGACCTCCTCCATCTCCTTCACGAACTGGAACTGAAGATCCTGCCTCACATGCTGCGGAATCTCCTCTAAATCCAGCTTGTTCCTTTCCGGCATCAGGATGTACTTGATGCCTGCTCGATGGGCAGCCAAGACCTTCTCTTTAATCCCTCCGACGGGAAGAACAGCGCCTCGCAGTGTGATTTCTCCCGTCATCGCGAGGTCATTGCGGACAAGGCGTCCTGTGAGAAGCGACGTTAGTGCGGAAAGGATCGCCACGCCAGCCGAGGGGCCGTCTTTGGGAGTTGCACCTGCTGGTACGTGGATATGAATGTCATACTTCTCCTTGAAATTCTCATCGATTCCAAGCGACTCGGCCTGTGCGGCGATGTAGCTCAAGGCTGCCTGTGCAGACTCTTTCATAACCTCACCGAGTTGTCCGGTAAGGATCAGGTTTCCCTTTCCCTTCATCTTTGTCGCCTCGATGAAGAGAATGTCGCCGCCGACGGGCGTCCACGCCAAGCCCGTGGAAATTCCGGGTTTGTTGATTCGCTCGGCGACCTCGGGAAAATACTTCTGCTGGCCGAGATACTTTGGCAAGGCATCAACAGTGATGACCTTTTTCTCTCGATGTCCTTCTGCAACCTCACGCGCAACACCTCTGCAGATGTCAGCGATTCTCCGTTCGAGCGCACGCACACCCGCTTCCCGAGTATAACCACTGATGATTTTTCTGATGGAGTCGTCCTCGAACTGGATCATCTCTTCCGTCAATCCGTGTTCAGCCATTTGCTTCGAGATCAGGAAGCCTTTCGCAATATGGAGCTTCTCATCCTCGACGTAGCTCGGGATTTCAATAATCTCCATCCGATCGCGCAGCGGCGGAGGGATCGGCTCCATCAAATTCGCCGTTCCGATGAACAGGACTTTAGAGAGATCGAAAGGAACTTCGATATAGTGATCACTGAAAGAAAAATTCTGTTCAGGATCCAGAACTTCCAAAAGCGCCGATGATGGATCACCTCGGAAATCCATCCCGATTTTATCGACCTCATCGAGCATGAAGACGGGATTGTTCGATCCCGCTTTCTTGATCCCCTGGATGATTCGTCCGGGCAGCGCACCGATGTAGGTTCGACGATGCCCGCGAATCTCCGCCTCGTCGTGGACACCGCCGAGTGAGATACGAACGAACTTTCTCCCGAGTGCGCTTGCGATCGATCGGCCAAGCGACGTCTTGCCAACGCCGGGTGGACCAACGAAACAGAGAATCGGGCCGCGCATGTCGTTCTTCAACTTCCGGACAGCGAGATATTCAAGGATGCGTTTCTTGACTTTCTCTAGGCCGTAGTGATCCCGCTCAAGGACATCGCGCGCTTTTCCGATGTCGAGATTGTCCTCTGTGGAAACTGACCACGGCAGCTCCAGGAGCCACTCAAGGTACGTCCGTGAGACGGTGTATTCTGCCGAGGAGGCGTGCATCTTCGAAAGACGATCAAGCTCCTTCTCGGCAACTTTCCTCGCTTCATCGGGCAGTTTTGCTTCCTCGATCCGACGTCGGAACTCTTTGATTTCAACATTCTCCGTATCCTCTCCAAGTTCCTTCTGGATTGCCTTCAGTTGTTCGCGGAGGTAGTATTCTCGCTGGTTCTTGTTGATTTCTTCCTGAACTTCTGACCGAATCTTGCTTCCGATCTCGAGGCGCTGGACGAGCTTGCTGAGCATCAGGTGAACTTTTTCCAGCCGCTTTTTCACGTTGATCGTCTCAAGGACGTCTTGTTTTTCCGCCGTGGGGACGTTGACGAGGGAAGTGGAGATGTCCGCGACGCCGCCGGCGTCCTCGAGGTTGAGAACGATAGAAAGATGTTCCTCGCTCAGCTCAGGCGAGAGCTCAACAGCCCGGTGGAAAACGGTTTTCACAGCCTCTGTCAGCCCTTCTACCTCGATGCCATCCACGACCTCGTCATCCAGTTGCTGCGCTGCTGCTTTCAGAAACGGCTCGAGCTGAACGTACGTCAGTAGTCGTGCCCGATAGAGACCCTGAAGGAGAACACTCTTCGACCCGTCGGGTAGAGTGAACGTCTTCAAGATTTTTCCAACCGTGCCTATCCCAAACAAGTCAGCCGGATTGGGCTGATCAATGGTGCTGTCGCGTTGCGCAATGACAAGGACGAGAGAGTTCTCGCGCTTCGCCTCTTCGACTCCACGCAGGCTGCTCTCCCGCCCGATGGAAAGCGGAAGCACCTGTCGAGGGAAGAAGACAGCGTTGCGCAGCGGGATGACAGGAAATGTTTCGGGGATGTGTGTCATTGTCTGCTTCGTCTCAGTTGCTCTAGCATATTCACTCTGGTTATCGTCGGGAGTCGTTTTTTTCCGGCCCACTTTTCATAACCTCCTTTTTCTGGAAAAAAAACGGCAGCGAGCCTCCGGCTGCCACAGGCTGGGCAGCGAACCTCACCGCCGTCAGTCGCCTTCCGAATGGCCTCCGATTATCTCACCTTGACCTCGATGGCCTTCGGTTTCGCTTCTTCTACTTTCGGGAGCGTAATCCTCAGGATCCCGTTCTTGTACTCTGCTTCGACCTGATCACTCTTCACGGTCGAGGGTAGAGTAAACGAACGAGTGAAGGAGCCGTAGGCGCGCTCAGACCGGTGGAAACTCCCCTTCTTCTCTTCCTTCTCCAGTTTCTTCTCACCTTGAATCGTGAGGATATTGTTCTCCATGGTGATCTTCACATCATCCTTAGTGAGGCCGGGGAGTTGCGCCTCAACCACGTAGGCGTCGTCTCGCTCGGTGATGTCGACGTGTGTAGTCCAAAAGGCCCCGAAGGATCCGTCATCAAGAACTCCGCCACGGAAAAATGTATCGAGCATCCGGTTCATCTCCCGCTGGATGTGGCTGAGTTCACTTGCCAGATCTGAAGTCCACGGCGAGAGGTCACGGATTGGATTCCAACGAATGAGAGACATAGTTCGCACCTCCTTTGTTGATTCAATTCAGTTCCTTGATTTGACTCTCCGCCTTTCTGTATTGCAACCTGCGTGCCAACACTGGACCTACAGAAAACAGGCAAGATTGCTAGGATTGGAGGGGGAGGGCACTTCTTGTCTAGTGGAGGAAGGACTTTTTGGCAGCCGAGAACGATGATTCTTACAGTGAAGATCAGCCATCTCGGCAAGAGTCTGACAGTTTTGAAGGAGGAGAGAGAATTAAGCTAGAGACCCAGCCAGACCTCTAGAAGCGCACCATCAAGCGCGACTCAACCCTCCAGGTCTCATTCAATCATAAGTTATCTCTTTGCGAGCCCCACCACGGAGGATTCGGACGCGACTGACGGTCTTGCGGAGATTAGCCCGGAAACAATGGATCCTCGCCGTTCGTTCTTGATTCTTCCTATGTGCAAAGTCTCCCTGGAAACGCAATACTCCGCTCACTTCACTTTGAAGTCGACAGAGACTTCAGTGCGTTCCCAGAGTAGTTTCAAAATACCCGTGTCCTTCCCCAGCGATTGGAGTGCAATAGTAAATTGCTCGACAGGAGCGGAGAGAGAATCCCGCTTCATGTCGATCCGGGCGACGTTTTCTTTTTCGTCATACTGCGGCGCACCGGGTACCCACTTCTTATTGATAATCAACTTCCAACCCTTCTCCGAGGGAAGTGTCCAAAGTGAGTATTTGCCTTTTGGTACAGTGACACCACCAATAGCCAGGTCTGCCTCCGTGGTAAACGCCGTCGCTGCGTTTGCCCCAGTACGCCAGACAGAGTTGTAAGGAACCACATTTCCAAAGATCCTTCGGCCACGCATGTAAGGACGCCCATAGTTCACGGACAGTTTCTTCCCAGCAATTGTAATCTCCAAGGAGTCCCTCGGGCTTGGAGGGATGCGCTTCTCGTTAATCATGAAAGGAGTTGAAAGCAGAGTATGTTCCCAGGCCATCTTCAGGACTCCCGAATTCTTGCCAGTCGAATCTAACGTAATCGTAAACTGCTCGACGGGGCTTTCCAATTTCTCCACCTTCAAGTCAAAGCGTGCGTAGTCTTGACTTTCGTGATAGTTCGTTCCCCACTGTCCTGTTTCCTTGTTGATGATCAGTTTCCAGCTTGTCTCTGAGAGTGGGAGAGTCCAGAGCGTATAGGCTCCTCTCTGGAGAGGCACACCGGGACCGATGATGATGCTCGTATCGACCCTGAACGTCGTAGCTTCATTTGCGCCGGTGCGCCAGATTTTGTTCCAGGGGACAAGTTCGCCCATGATTCTCCTGCCTCGCATGGAAGGCCGGCCGTAGTCCACGACGAGCTTCTTCCCCTGAAGATAGAGGATCGTCGAGTCACGCGGGCTGAGGAGCGGTCTCTGTTGCGCATGAAGAAGTGGATCACGTAGGAGGAGAAACAGGATAAGGGAGAGAATAGGAATGCTGAAAGTGGATCTCCTGGTATTCATAATGCCTCCTGTGAGGTAAAGGATTCGTGAAGGAAAAGCCTGGGTTCAAAACTACAAATCCTTCGGCAAAATTTCAAGCTTACTTTTCGTCTCTGCTCGATGTTTCCAAGGCTGGGAGTGGACAGCATTACCGCTCCTTCGGCTTGGACAAGATCTCGCGGATCTCAGGAAGGTTGCGCTTGTTGACGAGAACGAGTAGAGTATCTCCCGCTTCCAGGGTCGTCCCACCACTCGGTACGATGAAATCGTCGTTTCGGCTAAGAAGAACGACCAGACTGTCATCTGGCATGCCAAGCTCGACGATGGATTTTCCGACAACGTGGGAGTCGTAAGGCACGATCAAGTCCACCAGCTCAGTGTCAACTCCCTTCGGCGGGGTGAACTCGATCGGGTAGGCTTTTTTTTCCTCAAACGGTGCATCCACCCCGAGCCACCGTGCGACGACCGGAACGGACCAGCCTTGGAGGAGGGCAGAGGTAAGCACAATGAAGAAGACAAGATTAAACATCAACTCAGCGTCAGGCAGCTTTGCCAGCAGGGGAAAGGTGGCGAGGATGATGGGGACGGCCCCCCGAATGCCGACCCACGAAACGAGAGTTTTTTCACGCATCGGAAATTTCGAAAACATCAGTGAGAAATATACACTGAACGGCCGAGCAACGAACATGAGGAACGCAGAGAGGAGCAACCCCACCCAAAGCACTGGAACAAGCCGCGACGGGAACACCAGAAGTCCGAGCGTAAGAAACATGGCGATTTGACTGAGCCATGCGAGGCCGTCAAAGAATCGAAGCAGGCTCTTCTTATGCACGATGTCGCTGTTCCCGACGACGAGTCCAGCGATGTAGACGGCTAGGAAACCACTCCCTCCAGCGAGGCTCGTTGCTCCGTACACCAGCGAGGCAAAAGCGAGAGCGAAGACGGGATAAATGCCCTCGTAAGTAAATCTCAAATGATTCAGAATCAAGACCATGAGTTTACCAAGAGAGAATCCGGCAACGGCTCCAATTCCCATCTGAAAGAGAAAAAGAATCAGCATGTCTAGAACAGACTTCTCAGCGGATGTCAACACCTGAATGAGTCCCACGGTGAGGAACACAGCCATTGGGTCGTTGCTCCCGGATTCCAGTTCGAGCAGCGGCTTCAGGTTTCCTCTCAGGGAGACTTTTCTGGATCGAAGCACCGAAAGAACTGCAGCGGCGTCGGTTGAAGAAATGATTGCGCCGAGGAGGAGTGCCGCAGGAAATGAGAAGGCCAAGACGCGCGACGCAAAGACCGCAACAGAGACCGCTGTCAGAAACACACCGACGGTCGAAAGGCCGAGGCCGTGCCAGAAGATGGGACGCACCGAATGCCAGCTTGTATCAAGTCCGCCAGCAAAAAGGATAAACACGAGGGAAATGATGCCAATCGATTGGGCGAGTTGAGGATCATTAAAGTGGATTCCGCCGGGGCCCTCAGAGCCTGCGAGCATTCCAACCCCGATGAACAGCAGGAGTGTAGGGACGCCGAGGTTATCAGACACTTTTGCGATGGCGATGCTCAGGAGGATGAGCACGGACCACAGAAGAAGAAGATATTCGATTCCGATCATCTTCAGCCAAGTGCAAAGATCGTTACTTCACCTTTTACCATTCGTAGCATACCCAGTAAAGAACCAACTGGACAAGCGAACCAGGAGGCCCTTCTGCTGGAAGAAGATCAAAACTGCTGTTATAAGAATACTGATGAGGATGACTCCGTAAACCAAATTCTGCACAATCGCCCCATTTTCCATTCCGAGCTGCAAGAGTAACGAACCGAGTACAGCTGCCGCTGTCCCTTTGGGAACCATAATTGCTATCGATAAGGCGTCATCTTTCGAAGTTGTCCATGTATCCGTGGATAGGCGGACCGAAATAACTCTGGGGATAAGAAGCAAAAGCGATAGAATGGCCGCCAATGGTAGCGTCAAGATTTCGGAGAGCTGTACTGACAAGCGGATATGCTCGAAGAGAATTGCGAGCGTTGTCTCCAATGGATTGCTCCTTCAGCTTCTCAGAATACGCTGGAGATCTTTCTTGTTTCCGAAGACAACAAGAACGTCGCCTCTTTCGATGGTCGTTTCCGGCGTGGGGATGCCGAGAACGCGTTCGACGGTTCTGGAACCGAGACCGAGGATCCCCTTTCTTCTCTCCATCCGCTTGATGGTAATTAAACTCACCCCCAATTCCTTCTGCAAATCAAGCTTCTGCAAGCTTTGGCCGATGAGGGTCTCTGGCGCGGCTACTTCAACGATGGTGAAATCCGAGGAGAGTTCGAACGAATCGACGATCCTTTCAAACATCAACATGTTCGCAAGCCGCTCTGCAGCTTCCGTCGCCGGCAGGATGACCTCGTTGATGCCGAGGTGGTTTAGGATTCGTTCGTGAGCGGAGGTCGTTGCGCGGACGATGATCCGCTTGACTCCGATCTGCTGGAGCATGGCAACCGTGAGGAGGGTGGCCTCAAAATCATCTCCAATTCCTACGACCACGGCATCAAACTCGTGCAAGCCCTGGCTTCGTAAAGCCCTTTCTTCCGTTGCATCGAGACAGACCGTGTGTGTGACACGATCCTTAATATCATCGAGCCTTTCAAGGTTCTCATCAATTGCAAGCACCTCTGCGCCTTTCTCCGCAAGACTAAGAGCAAGGTCCGTCCCGAAATGACCCAGCCCGATTACTGCGATTTTTTTTGTCATGGGGAAGCCTTTTTCAATTTACGTGATAAGAACATTTTCTTCAGTGTATTCGTAGCGGCCCCCAACGTGTTTTCGCGTCAGGGCGACGGCCACGGCAAGCAGACCGACACGGCCGACGAACATTGACACGACGATGATAAACTTGCCTACGGCAGACAGATGCGGTGTAATCCCCGCGGAATATCCCACTGTCCCAACTGCAGAAACAACTTCAAATAGGAGTTGCTCAAACGATGCTCTCTCACTCAAGAGCAAGCAGAAGAGTGCAATCGTCAGGAAAAGGAGCGAGAGAAGAACGGTGCTGAATGCTCGAACAATCGATGCCTCCGAGACACGTTTCCGGAAGACCTCAACCTTGTTCTTTCCTGATGCGATCGCGTGGATATTGAGAAGTGCGAGAGCAACCGTCGTCGTTTTCACCCCGCCGCCCGTCGAACCGGGAGAAGCTCCGATCCACATGAGCACCGAAATGAGAAACAGAGTGGGCGCGGCGAAAGACCCAACATCCAGCGTGTTGAAACCAGCAGTCCTCGCGGAAACGGAGTGAAAAAGTGAGGCAAGGATTTTCTGACTAACGGGCAACCCCTTCATTGTGCTGGATCCCTCAAGGAGGAGAATTCCCGACGCGCCGACAAGTACAAGGATCAGGGACATCCATAAGACGATCTTTGAATTGAGGGAAAGTCTTCGGCGTGGAGAACTCTTTTTTCTTGGAACTAGAAGAGAGCCGAGGTTGGACAGGACCGGGAATCCCAAACCGCCGAGAATAATCAAGATCATCACTGTACTCAGGATTCCAACATTCATCCGGAGGAATGTGCTGGCGAGATTCTCCGACGTAAGGGTAAAGCCCGCATTACAGAAAGCAGAGATGGAATGGAAGATGGAAAAGAAGACTCTCTTCCCATTTGAGGCAAACATTTCCCCATCAAGGGCCTTGTAGAGGAGAAAAGAGCCTAGCCCTTCGAAGGCAAACGTGACAAGCACAATCTGGAGAATTGTTTGACGGATTTTTCCGATGCTCTCTTCTCCTAACAGCATCTGCATTGTGGAATACTCCTTGAGCCGTGCCCCACCGCCCATGACAAACGCAAAGAACGTCGTGAGAGTCATAATCCCAAGTCCCCCGACTTGAATCAGCAGCATGAGGATCGTGTGTCCGAGCGGAGTAAAGTACGTCGCTGTGTCAACGACAATCAGCCCTGATACACAGACGGCGCTCGTGGCCGTGAACAGTGCGTCCATGAACGGGAACGACCCTGAGACCGTGGCCTTTGGAAGCAAAAGCAATAGGGTTCCGAGGACGATTAGAAACAGGAAGCTCAGCAGGATCAATGTCGAGGGCTGAATGTTCAGGCTCATGATCCGCTTGCTGGCACGGAGTGCAGGCGCAGCCATTGCCAGGACGACAAGACACTGTGTCAAGATGATGTAGATGCGCGTCAGTGCCTCTGGCGCAAGAAGCGGGTTAATAGCGAGCAGGAACCTCTCGAGCTGGCCGGGGAAAAGGAGATAAAGGAAAACAAGAGAAAGTATCGCAAGCTCTGCCCAGCGAGATTTCATGTGTGCGAGCTTGTCTTTGGCGATCAGGACTTTTAAAATGGCTTGGGCGACGAAACCATAAAGCACGATGGTGGTGATGTTCTGCGCGATGGCCTGAACTCGATCGGAGATGTAGAAGCCATACTCCGCAACCAGGGAACCGGCCGCCAGGAGGGCAAGGATCAATAACAAGACGTTGATCGCGCGTAGGAGTGCCTCGCGGCGCCGTGAGGCATCATCCGGGCTGGTTCCGCCCCGGATCTGCAGTTTAAGAAGGACTCTTGCCAATCGAGAGCAGTTCTCCTTGAGGGAAGTTCAGGAGTTCACGGTCACTCACCACCGGCACATTCGCTCGTGGATGCTAATGCCCCCTCAAGTCTCGACGACGGAATCTTCGGTCCCGAAAGGATTTGGCACATAGGCGTCGGCTGCCCAGTCGTTCTCCCATCGCTCACCATCGAGCAGATAGCGGAAACGGTAGCGTTTCCCCGTCTCGAGATTCAGCGTCAGACTGAAGCTGCCATCTTTGCGACGCTTCATGGGATGCGCTCGGGGGTCCCAGAGGTTGAACTCACCACACAAGGCAGCAGTTGTTGCGTTCACTTCCTTGGGTAACTCGAACGTTACCTTGCATAGCGGTTTTTTCTTCAAATACTGCTTCTTAGGCATCGGTTCTCTCCGATCTTGTGTTTACTTAGCTGGTTGCTTGAATTACTTCGCCAAGATCTCCGCAAGTCCCAGCAGATGGACATCTAAGGGCTTTCTATTTAGAACCACTTCAGCGAGGGATGTTTCTTTAATAGGGCCTTTGATCAACCCTACGAGATGCCCAGTCTCCGGTGAGCGAGGCACTCTATGGCGGCAACGGCAAACCGAGTTGCCAAGAATCGATCGAAAGCACTGGGCGTCTCACCACGTTGCACGTGACCCAGGGTCGTCACTCACAACTCAAAGCCAAGCCCTTCGCCGTTCTCGCGAAAATATCGCGCCCGCCCTTCGGCGTTGTATTCTGCGCCTTCGGTGACAACGACGATGACCTGCGGTTTGCCCCGCTTGTGTGCGCTTCATAATGTCTCAGCGATACCCACTGGATCGGTTTGCACTTCGGGGATGACGAGCGCCCCGGCACCACCGGCAATCCCGGGATGCAACGCGGGGTAGCCACAGTCGCGCCCCATGACCTCCATGAGGAATTCCCGTTGGTGTGAAGACGCTGTGACTTTTATCCGATCGATCGCCTCTAGAGCGATGTTGAGGGCTGTGTCCACTCCGATGCTGATCCCAGACCCGTACCGGTCGTTGTCAATCCTCGGGGGGATTCCGACGACGGGAAACCCACGTTGGGAAAGAGCATCTGCACCTGCCTGAGAGCCTTTTCCTCCTATCACGCCTAAGGAATCGATTCGACGGGCAGATAGCTGGCGCAGGGCCTCCAATTGACCTTCTTCCTTCATGAAAAAGACTGAGCGAGCGCTTCCGAGAATTGTCCCGCCTGGTTGAATAATTCCTCCGACTTCACGTGCACCGAGGGACAGAAACTCACCAGTAATCAAACTGGCAAAACCATGCCTGACACGATCAACTGCCCAACCTATCGCAACTGCGTTCGAACTGCAGCGCGGATCGCGGCGTTCATCCCGGGGCATCGCGCCCGCTCGTCAGTATCCCAATGTGCTTCATCTTCTTGAGCCTCCAGGTTCTCGAGTGCTATTTACGCATCCCCAATGAGTGACACGATCCCAACTGCAGCCGGGGCAACCTGTCAGGTATTTGGGCCTGCGGTTCGCAAGGGCTGCCATCTCGAGGTTCTCCAGGCTGAAGGGCTCAGCCGAAGTCGGATCAAATTCGCTCTCGAATTTATGAGTCGGAGGACTCTGGAAAGCAGTCGGGTCTAACAATGCATCGATGTGTGCTGTCTCCACATTGAGGGTTCTCCGGGGGAGAACAATTTGACTCACAATCCGGGACCGCTCCAGCACGATGAGTTCACATACCTGAATCTGTTGCGAGCGGGCTGATTTTATGATAGCGATTTCAGCGCTTCTTTGCAAGTGAAATGCTTTGAAGACTGTGAAAAAGTTCTTAGGAGAGCTTGTGACTTTCATGGAAATCATGTATCTTTTCTTTGTGCGAAGCAGAATGAAACATATCGCGCTCTGGGGATTCTTAGCAAGCTATCTGGTTCCGACCTGCGGTGCTCACATTCAGGTTCTTGCGACCGTTCTGAATTCGGCGGGCGGGTCGCGACAGGTAACCTCTGCGAAGAAGTGCTACCCAAGTGACCCTCGGCCTATCTGGGCGGTGAAGAAGCATTTACTTTCCACCACGAAGAAGCTAGAACCGCCAACGGAGGCCGAGCTTCCTTCTTCCGATTTTGTACCGACTTCAGTTTTCGTCACCCTTCAAACCCATGCAGACTCAACAGAGAGTCTGCACTCAGTTTATCTTCCTTATCGACCTCGTGATCCTCCGTTGGCGTAGCTCTTCCCTGTAGAGGATTTAAGAAACTGCACCGAGCTAGTAGACCGCATTCTTTTCAATAGAATGCTGGCGCGGCTTAGCTTTCTCATTGCTCTTGAAAAGGAGGGGACTACCATGACGAAGGAGGCGCCTTTAAAGAATGCCGATATGGATACCGGGCAGGGTTTCCCAGTTCAGGCGATACTGCTCCTTGTGCTCATCAGTCTGGCTGTCTTAGCTTTGATTCTGAAAGCGGTTGGGATCGTTTAGAGAGTGGTTCGCGGCTCTAGTGGGAACGAGTGGAGATTCGTGAGAACGAACCTTAGGGAAGCATACTGTGTCGAGTGGCTTATGCTCAAAGGCGAGAAGCTTGCTGAATTGGAGTGCTATCAGTTTGATGAATACAGGGCTTGCTCTAACATCCGATTGAAGCCGGGGAATGTTCAGGATCCGAGTGAAATCTATGCGATGCTGAACTCCAATTGATGCACCTCATGTTCACTGCAAGCCTGAGGCTGAGTGGAACCAGATGGTTTACGCTGGCCGGACGACGAGCCGTGGCATCTGGAACAAGCCATAACGTTCCACGTCGTAATCGCTTCCCGGTGGAGGCCCGGCTGAAGGAAATCTGCTCCACATCTGAGGCCAAGCTGTGTTCCTCGATCGATGGGGGTCGTGGAAGGGGCCAAAGAGATTCTTGGGTGTGCCGGCGATCGTAATCCGAATCCGGTGCTCGCTCGGCTCGCTTGATGCTGCAGGCGTAACCGGAGAAAGATATTCGGTCAGCTCGAGCTCGTATGGGGGCCATGCGATGGTTCCGACGCGCCTCCCATCGACGTCAATGGAAGCAGAGCCGCCTTTCCACGAGGGAAGCTGAAGATAGATTCGTCCATTCATTTTCGGAATCTTTACGACGGCCTCGTAGTGAACTAATTCGCTGAAGAATGGGAATCCTTGCTTTGACCACGCGCCAAGGTTCAATTTGCGCTGGGGCAAAATTCTGAATCCGGAGGTCGTCGGCTGAAGAGAAAATTTTCCTCGTATGTAGATGTTTTCGAGCTCCATCCTCACATCGAATGGCCGCCCACTGATCCACACTTCATTTCGGCCGTAGCGTACCGCCTTTGCAATCGGCGCAGTCAAAATGTGAGGATCGATCCACCTCTTAGCGTTTCTGAAATCGATTCTCTTTCCATTCACGGAGACGTGGTAAAACTCTGGGCACTCGATTGCCAGTTCGAGTGAGTTGAGGTCTGTCCCCTGGCCAACATGGAAGTGAAACCTCGCATCGAAGCCTGTCCCGGCTGTGAATTCGTTTCGGTCAAGGACGCGCGTCCGAAATTGAACCGCATTGTCCCATGCAGGACGCTCGAAGCCGTGGGCTTTCCAGATGTTCCAATTTGCCTGCCACGTATGGATGTTCTTCTCTTCGGTTTCAAAGTACTTCACATTGCAATAGTCGAGGACAAGGACGTTGGGAGAAGCGGGTGACACGAGCACTTTTTTCATCCGAAGAATTCGCTCCGGCTTCTTCTTTGGAAATTGCCGGACCGGTTGAGATCCCCTTTCGTCAGGGGAGACTCGGAAAAGAACAGATTCAAACGGATGCAGCTGTAGGAGCACGCTAGCGTTGTCATCTCCCTGGCGCAGGAAATGAACTGGTTCGACCCCTCCTGTGAACGTATTCCATTTTTCGACCGCTGTTGCTTTAACCTCGATTTGAGTTCGTACAAACCTAGGACTTCCGTTGAAGAAGAAGTGAAAAGCGGAACCGCCGCCGAGGGCGCGCATGTGATGAGAAAAATTTCTTGGCACCGCTGATCGGAAACGAACCCGAGGCGGATACCGTGTGTGAATCAGCATAAGAAGCTGCCGGGTATCTCGCAAGCTTCGCCACCGCGCGGAGAATCTTCTCCTGAGCTTCAGAACGGCATCGCTCGGCAGTCCATCTACCCAGCGGGGCGGAGCAGTCAGGGCAGCAATCTGTCCGCCTGTACTCAAATACTTCCCGAGTAGATCAACCGTCTGATGCCGCATGTTCGTCATCGACGCTGGGAGGATGACGAGCGAGTACGCTTGATTCCCCACGCTCAGTTTCCCCTTTGCAGCACGACCATGTTTCTCAAGGATGTACTCATCCCCCAGATCAAAATCAACGTGCTGGTCACAGAGTGCCTGGATAAGGGCACCATGCTCTCTTCGCATCCTTTCGAACTGGACTTCGGCTTCGCTATCAGGTTTTGCAGCAAGGAATGCACTCGTCGTCGGCTGCAGGACAAGAATCCTGTTGTTCACCTCGCCTTGAGAGAGAATCAGAGAAAGTCTGGCGATGTGATCATTCAGAGCTTTGATGTCCCCCCACCACGACGCGTGGTCTGAGAACGATTGTGGGTGGTCTCGCTTTCTACTTCCACGCACTGTCACGTAGGAGAGATGCGGGTTGAAAAAGTTGATGCCATGGGCGAGCGCCCAATCTCCCATCCGCTTGTAGTCTTCCAGAGTCGAGTCCCAGCCCCCGGCGCCCCACATTTCTGCCAGGGCACGTGGCTTCCCAAGTTGATTGACGACAGAAAAAAGCATCCGCATCGTCAGTAGCATGTGTGTATCATTATTGATCAAGGTGTAACCAGCGTAGCGCCGGTTTGGCTTGAGGAGAGTTGTGAGGAGCAGGTCGATGCCGGGCATTTGCATGCAAGCATAGAGAGACATATCGTCAGGAGTGATGAATGGAGCCGGCCATTCGTGTTCCATGTAGTGGCCTGTCAGCGCCAGTTTATGCTTCGCACACCACTCACCAAGCGGCTGCATGAAGTTCTCTTCCCAGAGATCATGGAGAAGTTGCCAGTAGTCGAACCGTACCTTGTGATACTCTCCCGCGTCGAGAAACAGTGAGGGAAGGCAGCCGACGAGGTCATATCCATTTCGATGTTGAAATTCGGAGATCGTGGTAGGACTCAGGGGAAGCGCAGTCTGCGTCGCTTCATAGGCGCCCGCAGTTCCAATCAAAGGCTCATCCGTAAACGAAGCCGTAACGGTTTTTCCAAACTCTGTTCCAAAGAATTGTCGATACCGTTCGTG
>JBBIJH010000020.1:21357-29322 GCA_037446075.1 Ignavibacteriales bacterium | reverse complement strand
GGCCTTCCCAAATTTCAGTTGGAAGACATTGCGGACGACAATCATTGTTACCTCCTTGTTGTAGTGGTGGGCAGTTTGCTAGAACTGCTCGAGAAGTGCTTCCATCCTCTCTCGCAGTCTGCTTAAATTACTCTCAACCTTGAGTTTCCGCAATCTTGATTTCAGTAACCGTTCGAACTCAAACCGACTGAAGCAATGTCGGCACTCTTCGAGGTGTTTCTCGAATTCCTCTCGTCGCGAACCGTGCAACTCTTCGTCGAGATAGTCGAAGAGCCAATTCAGGGCTTCGCTGCAACTAATTGACCCTGGAGTGTTTCTTCGGACTTGCATGTGCAGGGTTCCTCTCTGGGTTCTTGCTTCCGATGCGGTAGAAGGCCCGCGTCTGGAGCATAGTACCACAATTTCTTCTGAAGAAGCAACCGTCCCCGTGATAGCCGTGATCGTACAGTCCCAATCGGGATCCTCAAGATGTGCGCGATCTCACGATACCTGAATCCCTCAACATCACACAAGACAATCGCAACGCGATACTCTTCCGGAAGCGACTTGATTGCGTTCTCAATGTCTTCGTCCGTTAATTTCTGAATCAGTAGTTGCTCGGGATTGTCCTGTCCAGGAAACAGCGGCTGAGAAAGGTTCGCAAATGTGGCGACGGACTTAGTTTCGTTTTCCCATTCCTCCTGGAAGGATGTCTCCTGACGTCGTTGTTTCACCCGACGTGACGATATGAAGGTGTTGCTCAAGATCCTAAGTAGCCACTGCTTGACCCGATTTTGATCTCTCAGCCGTCGGAAGTTCTGACAGGCTTTGAAGATCGTCTCCGCTACGATCTCCTCCGCCTCAGCCGCCCGGTGCGTCAGGTGAAGTGCAACTCGGTGCAGCGCATCGAGGTGCGGAAGAACAAGTCTTCTGAACTCATTCCTTTCGTGATCAGTGAATGCCATCACGGAGAGCTTTGACTAGAAGACGCTGAAAGGGGAAAAGAGTTCCAACAAATGAGAAGTTGAAGTGGATTCGGTGCTTTCTCAAAGATAAGAAAAAGTAATTGAAAAAGCGACTCATTTTTGATATAATGTGCCGGGAACTTTATACAAGAGCCAACGTCAATTCCCTAGAGAATCCACCTGCTGAAAGGGTGTTTCCATGATCTTTAAGCAATTTCAGCACGAGGAGGGGGCGTGTCTATCCTACCTGATCGGTTGTACGGGCAAAAAGGTTGGTGCCGTCATCGACCCACAACTCGACATTGAACTCTACCTCCAGTATGCGAAGGCGAAGGAAATCCAAATCACGCATATCTTTGAAACCCATGCACAGGCCGATCACCTTTCGGGGGCCAAGAAGCTTTCGCAGGCCACGGGTGCGCCCGTCCACTACCATGAATCGGTAAAGGCCGGATTCCCTCTAGCTCCCGTGCGCGACGGGGAGGAACTGACTGTGGGGAACATTGGACTGAAGATCCTTCATACTCCCGGCCACACTCCGGACAGCATGAGCATTCTTGTGACAGATACAACGCGGAGTTCAGAACCGTGGTTCGTCTTCACCGGCGATACACTTTTCGTCGGAGACGCTGGCCGGCCAGACTTAGACGGGAGCGCAGAACAACTTTATGACAGTATCCATGAGAAGCTTCTGAGGCTCGATGATGCTATTGAAGTTTATCCCACTCACTACGCAGGCTCCGTTTGTGGAAAAGCATTGAGCCCGAAACCAAGCTCCACGATCGGTTTTGAGCGGCGTTTTAATCCATCCCTGCAGTTGAAGCACAGAGACGAGTTCGTTCGATACATCACCCAGGACCTTCCGGTGCAGCCGCCACGTTTCCAGAAGGTGCGTCAATTCAATCTCGGCTTCCTCCCCGAGCCACCAATCGATAAGACATTCGACGTGAAGTCACTCCAGATCACTGTCGAGGAACTCAAGCAACGATTTGATCAAGGAGATCCGCCGTTTCTTCTCGACGTGCGCGAACAGTACGAATACGGTATTTGCAACCTCGGTGCTTATCTCATTCCCCTTCGGCAACTTCCCCAGCGGATGCTTGAGCTGGATAGAGACAAAGAGATCGTTGTCCACTGTCATGTTGGGTCTCGGAGTCAGCGGGCGGTAGAAATGCTCTACGACGCCGGCTTCAAGAACGTGAAAAACCTCGTAGGCGGCATCGATGCTTGGGCACAGAAGATCGATCCACGCATGCCGAGATATTAGGAAAGAATCCTAGGGTGCGGTTCTGCATAATCGGCATACGCTGCTCTTGAACGAAAAGACGTGCGTCGGATCAATTCTGTACCAAATACGCTATTCTGATTTCCCCATATCCGTCGTACAAAAGGAGGGGTATCCATGCCTCGCCGGATCTACCTTCCGAAACAATACCGCCGCAAATTCGAACTCGATCAAGATGTCGGCATCACTCATACGAGTTACGCACTTAGTACCACGCGACGTGGTCAACAAAGAATCGGCTCGCACTCATTTCCAACGGAATGAGAAACGAATTGAAGCAAATCCTTTACAGAAAGGCCCGGCAAATCGAGGTGAGGCTCTTTGCCGCTGAGTTTAATCCTGAGCATCCTCATGTAGTTTTTGGGACCAAGCCACTCCATTATCTTCCAGAGGTCCTGAAGGAGTTCAAAGGGGCTTCATCGTGTCTGGTGAACAAAAAGGGAGAAGAACTCCTCAAACGGCAGCGGGGATACGACATTCGCACTGTGAGCAAATCGAATCTCTGGAAGGCGATTCAATACGTTAGAAGTCAGAAGGAACACCATGCAGAGAAATAGGACGAAGGAACAACGAATTTTGATTACGCAATGAAAAAGAAAGCGAGCAAAGAGCGGAACCGCACCAACGAACAGCAGAACCGCACTCTAAGTGCGGTTCTGCCTTTCATTGCACTCTCATCCAATCCCTCACCCCGTCTCGGCATTCGCGCCAACCTTTCTCAATTCTCTCTGCTTGTCCTCATCAACGGCTTCGTCGGGGCAATGGTTGGGCTGGAACGCACAATTCTTCCCCTCATCGCTGAACATGAGTTTGGGATTCTCTCGAAGACGATGATTCTTTCTTTCCTCGTCAGCTTTGGAATCGTGAAAGGTTTCAGCAATCTCCTGGCGGGAAGATTCTCTGAAAAAATTGGGAGAAGAAAAGTCCTCCTTGCCGGTTGGCTTTTCAGTTTGCCTGTTCCCTTTTTGCTTATCTTCGCTCGATCCTGGGACTGGGTTGTGCTTGCAAACCTACTCCTTGGTGTCAACCAAGGCCTCTGTTGGTCCGCTACCGTGATCATGAAGATCGACCTTGCGGGACCTCGACAGCGAGGGCTTGCGATGGGGCTGAATGAATTCTCAGGCTATCTTTCTGTTGCGCTGGTTGCCTATTTCTCAGCGACTCTCGCCGCTGAATATGGACTTCGACCGTACCCTTTCTATCTTGGCATTGGCTTTTCTGCGACGGGTTTTCTCCTCTCTTTCCTAATGGCCAAAGACACGTCGGGGCACGCCGAGGCGGAATCTCTCGAGGCGATGAATCAACAGCAGACGACGGAACCAATCACAACCCTTCTGGAAGGAGTCAGAGTTGAGCAACCACCAGTGGACCTTCAACAGATATTTCTGAGGGCAAGCTGGAAGAACAAGACTCTCTTCTCCTGCAGTCAGGCTGGATTGGTGAACAACCTGAACGATGGCGCAGCATGGGGATTGTTTCCTTTGTTCTTCGCTGCACGCGGACTGAATATCGAGCAAATCGGTTTTCTCGCTGCGATCTACCCTGGCGTATGGGGGACAACACAACTCATTAGCGGTGCGCTTAGTGACCGTCTGGGTCGAAAGTGGATGATCGTGCTCGGGATGTGGCTGCAGGCTACGGCAATCATTGCGCTACCCATTCTATCGAACTGGGTATCCATGGTCGGTACGATGTTTCTACTCGGCATTGGAACAGCGATGGTCTATCCGACGCTCCTCGCTGCTGTCAGCGATGCAACGCAACCAAGCTGGCGCGCTTCGGCAGTGGGTGTGTACCGACTCTGGAGGGATCTTGGTTATGCCATCGGTGCAATTCTTTCTGGCATTATTGCTGATACCGTTGGAATCTCCAGCGCTGTCGTGGCAGTCGGCGGGTTGACATTCTTCTCGGGCATCCTCGTTGCGTTGAAGATGAAAGAAAAAACGAGGAAATTGTAATGTCACCAGAACAGGAAGGAATAGGGAAAGGGTACCCATCATGAGAGAGTTTGAAAACAAAGTCGCACTCGTCACAGGGGCAACAAGCGGTATCGGACGCGCTTGCGCCGTTGCGTTTGCTCATGCTGGTGCAAAGATTTCGATCACGGGTCGCCGAGAAGAGGGTCTGAAGGAGACCGCGATGAAGGCGGCCACTTCAGACGTGGAAGCGATTGTTGCTGATGTGACGGAGGAAGAAGATCGGAAAGAAATCGTTCATCGGACGACTACAAGGTTCGGAGGAATCGACGTCCTCGTTAACTGTGCTGGCATCATCGGCACCGGAACCGTGGAAACCACGACACTGGAACAGTGGGACGAAATGTTCGATGTCAACCTCCGATCGGTCTTTCGCTTAACTCAACTTGCCCTCTCCTCTTTAATCGCACGGAAAGGAAATATCGTGAACATCTCCAGCGTTGCCGGGATTCGCTCGTTTCCAAACGTCCTCGCCTATTGCGTCAGTAAGGCTGCACTGGATCAATTCACACGCTGTGCGTCTTTAGAGCTTGCAACAAGAGGTGTACGCGTCAACGCAGTCAATCCTGGGGTAGTCTTGACGAATCTCCACCGAGCAAGCGGGATGGATGAGGAAACCTACGGGAAGTTTCTGGAGAGAAGCAAAGAAACTCACCCGATTGGACGAGTTGGTACTCCAGAGGAAGTGGCGGACCTTGTCCTCTTTCTTGCCTCCGACAAAGCGCGCTGGATTACCGGCGTGACCTACAGCATTGACGGCGGGCGCGCAAATACGTGCGCGCGATGACTTGCGTGCCCTTTAGAAGATATCCGCCAACGAGAGCGAGGAGAAAAAGCTCTCTCCGGAATCTTTCCCCAACCTCCATGTGAAATCCACTCGCAGCAGCCCAAAGATCCTGCTGAGTGCGAAACCGACCTCCTTGTGCCACCCATCCGTCGTCCGTACCACGAACGGCAGTTCATTTGCTGTTTGGCTGGTCAGCCAGGTACGGCCCAGTCCGCCTGAGATGATCAACTCGATTTGCTCTCTTTCCAGATACCGGACTCCCAACCAGTGAAAGGGAAGCGATCGAAAATTGTGCTCCACCGACGCGCTCAGGTATCGATCTCCTGAAAACTCTTTCACCCGCAACGTGCGCAACACTCCGAAAGGCCCGGTTCCCGTATAACGCGACTCCAGATCAAACAGCCTCTGGGGTGGTAAAACGCCCGTTGCTGTTCCGCCAGCCACGCGTAAATTGAGTTGAGGCGCGAAAAGCAACCCGCTTAGAAATGTTGGCTGCCGGAAAGAGATCACAAAAGCATACCGTGTGAAATCAAAGTTACTGCCGAGTCCCGGCGCCGAATGTTCAACGCGGACTCTCAGCAGTGGGTCTTCCGGCCTGAGCCCACCGACGGTGACGAACCTGCCTCGCCGCGGTCTCCGAAGTGCAATCGAAAGCTCGAGACTGGACAGATCACCATCGTGGATCGTTGGGTTCCATCGATAGCGCAGGTTGCGAGAGAATAGGCTGAAATCCGTGTTGTTCGCTACGCTCTTCTGGTTCTCACTACGGTATCCCAGCTGAAGTGAAAAAAACCGCCAAGGTTGAAAGTCGATGAAACCGTTCCAGCCTGAAGCCTGGTAGTAGTCCCTGTAATCGTTCTTCCTTATGAGTGAGCCAAGGGAGATAATAAAAGGACTGAAGAAATTCTCGTCTGGCCGATGATCCAGCTTTCGGTATGCTTGAATTCCAGCTGAGAGGAATGGGCTCCTTAGAATCTGGTGGGTGAGGTTGAAATCCCATTTCCACACTTTATCAGAGAACCCGTAGCCGGCTCCCACAGCAACTTGGGTCCAAGGCGTGAGCACGCTATCCCGCTTCAAACGGCCTCCAGCGAACAGCCCTTCGACACGGTTGAAGCGCCAGTCGAGGAAGCGGATCGGGGATTGAAAAACTGTCGAGACAGAAGCAAGGATCCCCCGGGGCCGGAATTGCTTCTCCAGTGTTTGCGTGCTGTCGAGTGTTCGATAGGCAATCTCTTCAACCGTCGTCAGGGGCAGAACCTGGTTTGCCTGCCAGAACGTAGTATCCATTTTGTTTGCCGCGGAGTCAACGGTGATTCGATGAAGGTCGAAAATGCTGTCCGACATTGCTGGGTTGATTCTGTACTCATAAAGAACTGAACGATGCTCAAGTCTGAATGGTGGCAGGGTAATGCCAGGAACGTTCAGTTCCGCCCCTGCCTGGATGGAAATATCAACCGGCATCCAAAAGATCTGATCGAACAGGCTGAAACGCTGTTGATAATTGACCGTCAGTCCTTGGATAAATGGGAAGCGAAACGCTTCGTTCGGCTTCACATTCACGCGCATGACGGCATAGGTGCTATCGGCGATGCTGATCGTGCCATCGAAAAGTGGCTTCAAGATACTTTTTGGCTTGAGAGAAATCTCGTAGACTCGCACCCCCCGCCACTCATAGATCCGCTCAAGCTTGAACTCATAGTTCTCGGGAGCATCAGGCGAGGTCGGGCCTACAAATGTATACCCACCAAGTCGGATGTTATCCTCATTGAAGTTCAGAATCTGCCCGACAATCGTGAAGTTCTGCGCGGCGGGAATGTTCTCCGTCTGTCGCCTCTGGTGAATAACTTCCCGGAGCCCATCGTTTCTTCGCCAGTAACCTCGTGTGTACGATTCTGTGATGCTCGCAATGCTCGTGTCTCGGCGGAGGATCTGCTTCGTGTAGGCATCGAACTCATAGCATTGCAAGAGATCCATCCACCTTCTCTTGTTGGCAATCGCTCTACGGATAATCCCCACTCCGGGATCCTCTGCTTCCACAAGAACCTCCTGCAGAACGACCGGCGATGGCTTCAGCTTGATCGTTTGCTCAAGACTCGATCTCAGCATGACCGAAAGGGTATCCGCAAGATAACCAACACTACTGACTACAATCGTATAGTTGCCCGCTGGCAGAGTAAGCAAGAACGCGCCATCCCCGCCGCTGACTGTTCCTCGACCCGTATGGAGAACACGAAATGTCACCCCTGGCAACGGTAAACCCGTTTCCCCGTCGAGTACTTTTCCATGAAAAGAAAACACTCGCTCTTGGCCGAGAACGTTGAAACGGACAAAGCACAAGAGTGTAAGTGCCAGGCAAGCGCTAACGAGAGTCCTTGATCGGTGTGAGTGCCACTTCCTGCGCATTTTCCTCCCCGGTTTCTCTTGCAAAGATATATCCTGCGAGGTTCACATTCAAGTAAAACAGACGGGCGAGCTTTTTTTGAGGAAAAATTTGTACATTGTGATACCAACTCCACGCCTTTATTCACCTGGCGGTTTCACCAAAGTGCATCACCCCATAATGACCGAGGAAGACCTATGGAATCGAACGCCCTGAAACCGGAACTCCTCTCACTTGCTACCCGGGCAATCCACGGGAGAATGCTCTATCCCTTCAAAGGACCGGTTGCCTTTCCCATTTATCAAACCTCGACCTACCGATTTGAGAACTCCCTCGATCCAATCCGATTTGCAGAAGGCGACCCCAGTGTATACGTCTACACCCGTTATCACAATCCCACCGTCCACGATGTGGAGGAAAAGCTCGCCCTCATGGAGGCGGCGGAATCAGCCGCACTTTTCTCCTCTGGGATGGCCGCCATTACGACAACAATCCTCACGGCTGTGACCTCAGGCGAAGAGATCCTTAGCACCCCGGCTCTTTACGGTGGAACGTATCGTTTCTTCCGGGATGTTCTTCCGAAGTACAAC
>JBBIJH010000020.1:0-21347 GCA_037446075.1 Ignavibacteriales bacterium | reverse complement strand
GTATGTTGACCCTCACAACCTTAAACAGATCGAAAAGCTCGCAACGGCGAAGACCCGGGCAGTTTACTTCGAGACACCCACGAACCCGACCTTAGATGTCATCGACATTGAAGAGATTGTCGCGCGGACGACGAAGGTAAGAAAGAAATACGGACGCCCGATTCTGGTGGTCCTTGATAACACTTTTGCAACGGTGGTGAATCAAAATCCGTTTCAGTTCGGTGTGGACGTCGCTGTTGAAAGTGCGACAAAGTACCTCGGAGGTCATAGTGATATCGTGGCGGGGGTGGTTCTGGGAACTTCAGATTTCATCACTCGAGTGAAGCACAACGCGAAGTCTTTCGGTGGGTGTGCCGATCCATTTGCGGCTTATCTCCTTTTTCGGAGTTTGAAAACACTTGAGCTACGAGTCCAGCGACAGAACGAGAACGCTCTAAATCTCGCCCGATACTTTGAAGGGCATGGAAAAGTGAATCGAGTGATTTATCCCGGGCTTCCTTCTCACCCTTATCATAATCTTGCTAGGAAACAGATGAAAGGATTCGGCGGGATTGTTACGATGGAGGTGAAAGGCGGTGTGAGAGCAGCCGTGAAGGTGGTTGATCATCTCCGCATTGCAATCAATGCGATGAGTCTTGGAGGTGTTGAAACTTTGGTAAGTATTCCTGTATACTCTTCTCACATTAACATGAGCAAGCGTGAGCTGGCCCGCCACGGGGTGACGCCCGGTATGATTCGCGTGTCTGTAGGCGTGGAGGGAATCGAAGATCTCATTGCTGACTTCGAACGAGCATTAACAAAGGTGTAGGTTCCGAGACTCCTGAATTACTCGCATCGGTGCCTTGGCGCACGTACTGCGCTCGGTTGAAATTCTGCCTTTCTTTTCATAAATTTAAAACAAATCGATACTCCTGGAATCCCCCGAATTAGCCTCCAGAGGAGACCTCACGATGAAATTTAGTGTCCAAAATGCTGAATTACAGAAGGCTCTTGCAAAAGTCAGTGGAGTGATTCCCGTGAAATCCACCCTTCCAATTCTGGAGAATTTTCTCTTCGCACTCTCCAAGAACTCGCTGACGATTACTGCAACGGACCTGGAAATTTCCATGATCGTAGCTCTTGAGGTGAGGGGGATGGAGGACGGCAAGATCGCTGTCCCCGCTCGGCGACTCGTGGAAACGGTGCGTGCTCTGCCAGACGTCGTTGTGAATTTCCAGGCTGATCCTCCGACGAACAAGGTTGTGATGAAAACGGAGTACGGCGAGTATAAACTTACAGGGGAGTCGAGCGAAGAGTTCCCAACCATCCCGGAGTTTGAGAGCAAGGAGGAGCTTACCTTTGAGTACGAAGACCTCCGCCGGATGATCAACAAGACGCTATTTGCCGTCAGCACCGATGAGCTGCGGCCCTCCATGATGGGTGTCTTGTTTCAGATCAAGAAGAACGAGCTTCGCGCCGTTTCCACCGATGGTCACCGGCTGGTACGGTACGTCAAGAAGAACTTTTCTTCGCCGAAGATGCAGAGAGACGTGATCATTCCCTCGAAGGCGCTGAACTTGATCGCGCGGTCGACAGAGCAGGTGCAGAACAAGATTTCCCTGAACAACTCTCATGTGATGGTGAAGATCGGGAACACAACCCTGATCTCGCGGCTGATTGAGGAAAACTTCCCCAACTACGAGAGCGTGATTCCAACGGAAAATGATAAAGAATTGATTGTTGAAAAAGAGACTCTTTTGTCCTCCGTTCGCCGTGTCTCGCTGTACTCGAGCTCTACGACGCATCAGATTCGATTCTCCATTGGCAAGAGGGAGATGACGGTGTCGGCTGAGGACGTCGACTTTGGGGGAGAAGCAACGGAGAAATTCCCCTGTGAGTTTCAGGGCGAGGGATTGGAGATCGGGTTCAACGCAAACTATGTTGCCGAAATCCTGTCTCACATCGACGGCGAGAGGGTGCGATTCCGGCTGAGCACGCCGACGCGGGCGAGCATCGTTGAACCGGTCGAGCAAGAGACGGAGAGAGAAGATCTCTTGATGCTCGTGATGCCCGTCCGATTGAATGTTTGAGAGAACATGAAGCTCTTGTCTATCCGTGTTCGGAACTTTCGCAATCACACGGACACAACGCTCGATTGTTCTGATCAATGTAATCTGCTTTTGGGGGACAATGGACAGGGGAAAACAAATCTCCTCGAGGCAATTGCCTACCTCTCACTCACCAAGAGCGTCTTCGGCAGTGGCGATGCGACCGTACTTGCAATTGGGAAGGAATACTTTGAAGTCGAGGGGCGTTTTCGGTCTGACGCTGGGATAGAAAACGCTGTGCGGATTGCCTATTCTGCTGCCGCAGGGGAGAAATCAATCGCGATCGATCAAGAAAGAGTCGCACGGTTTTCCGACGTTGTCGGCCTCTTTCCAATCGTCGTGCTGGCTCCGGAACACCGCGCGATTACACTCGGCGCACCGGCAGACCGCAGGAAGTTTCTGGACTTTGTGCTTTCACAGGCGAGCAAGAGTTATCTACTTGATCTTCTGGAGTACCGGCGCGTTCTCAAACAACGTAACCGCCTTCTGCAGGAGTTGAAAGGCGGCCGTGCAGATTCTCTTAGAAGCCTCGAAGTGTGGGATGAGGAGTTAACCCGATACGGAAGTCGCCTTCTTTTAGCACGGCTGGAGTTTATCGACACCTTCGAGTTGTTCGTGCAACAAGCATATAGGGAACTCATCGAAGGAACAGAGGACCCTGGGGTTCGCTATCTTTCAACCATCGGCGAGAACGGAGGAATTAGGAAGAGCCTTCGGCTAAGAGAGAATGTGGAGAGAGTGTTCCGAGATGCACTTTACGAAACAAGGAACGAAGAAACACGAGCGGGTATGACACTTGTGGGTCCACATCGTGACGATCTCGTTTTCACGATTAATGGCCTCGAGGCACAGAAATACGCGTCCCAGGGTCAGCATAAGACTTTTCTCATCGCGCTGAAAGCGGCTGAATTTTCGTACTTGCGAGAGCGCCGACGAGAGACACCGATGATGCTTCTGGACGATGTGTTCGGCGAGCTGGATGAGTCACGCGCGAAACTTCTCCTTGAGTTCTTGAATAACGTTGGCCAGACATTCATTACCGCTGCGCGGGACCCAATGCTGGGGCCCGTCCCGGAGGAGCGATGTCGAAGATTCTACATTGCACACGGCGCGCTTCTTAATCTGAAATGGTCATGACTATGACGAGGACAAGCGTCCGACCCCTCGGAGAGGTCTTAACTTCGCTCATGGAGGACCTCGGATTCGGCAAAAAGCTGAAGCAGTACGAGGCTGTTCGAATATGGAGAAATGTTGTGGGCGAACGTATTGCCGAGGTTGCGACACCTACGAAGATCATCAACGGTGTTCTCATCGTAAAGGTGGAAAAAAGCACCTGGAGAAATGAATTGTCTCTTTTGAAAAGAGAAATAATCGGAAGACTAAACGCCGCATTGAAGGAAGAGGTTGTAAGGGATATCAAGTTCTCTTAGGGGGAAAGAGCCTATGGGAAAAAAGGGGGAAGCAAAGGCGAAATCAAAAACACAGGCTGCGGTCGAGACCAAGGCACCGATGCCCGATTCTTACGCAACGGAGGATTACGGTGCAAAGCAAATCCAAGTCTTGAAAGGCCTCGAAGCGGTGCGCCGCCGTCCCGCGATGTACATCGGGGACGTCAGCAGCCGCGGACTTCACCATCTCGTCTATGAGGTCGTTGACAACAGTATTGACGAAGCGCTTGCGGGTTACTGCAAGAACATTGAAGTGACGATCAACAAGGACGGCTCTGTCACCGTCGTCGATGATGGTCGTGGAATCCCGATCGAAATGCATCCCACGGAGAAGCGCTCTGCGCTCGAGGTCGTGATGACGGTGCTTCACGCGGGTGGAAAGTTCGACAAACGCTCGTACAAAGTCTCCGGGGGTCTCCATGGCGTCGGTGTCTCTGTTGTCAACGCACTCTCGGAGTGGCTCGAGGTGGAATCTCACCGGAACGGAAAAGTCGGTTATCAGAGGTACGAGCGTGGAGAACCCCTCGCCCCTGTGAAGGTGATTGGAGAGACAAAGAAGACGGGAACGAAGGTAACCTTTCTTCCCGATGGGAAGATTTTCAAGAACCGTGTCTTTAAGTTCGAGACGCTCGTGGAACGAATGCGTGAGCTGGCATACCTGAATAAAGAGATCACCATCTTTATTCGAGATGCAGGAAGTGGCGCGCAGGAACTTCTCCACTTTGACGGAGGTCTAGTTGCCTTCGTGAAGTACATTGATCTCACGCGTCCTTCTCTGTTCAAAAAACCTATTTATATCTACGGAGAACAGGACGGGACAATTGTCGAAGTGGCAATGCAGTATAATGAATCGTATAACGAGAACATCTTCTCCTACGTGAACAACATCAATACTCACGAAGGGGGAACCCACCTCATCGGATTCAAGTCCGCTCTCACGCGGACACTGAACACCTACGGAGCGAAGAACGGCCTGATCAAACAGAACGGAATCGAGCTGACTGGCGATGACTTTCGCGAAGGCTTGACTGCCGTAGTCAGCGTGAAAGTGCCTGAACCCCAGTTCGAAGGACAGACGAAAACAAAACTCGGAAACAGTGAAGTAAAGAGCATTGTGGAGTCCATCGTTGGGGACCAGCTCAATGCCTGGCTCGAGCAGAATCCCACCGACGCAAAGCGCATCCTCGAGAAGTGCCTGCGGGCCGCAGAAGCACGCGAGGCAGCGCGAAAAGCGCGAGAGCTTACTCGAAGAAAGAACGCCCTCGATGCCGGCGGGCTTCCGGGGAAACTGGCCGATTGTTCCATCGAGGATCCTGCTCTCTGTGAGCTTTTCATTGTCGAGGGGGATTCTGCTGGCGGAAGTGCAAAGCAAGGAAGAGATAGAAGATTCCAGGCAATTCTGCCGATCAAGGGGAAAATCCTGAACGTGGAAAAGGCTCGGCTGCACAAAATGCTGGAGAACGAAGAGATACGCGCAATTTTCACCGCCATCGGTGCTGGCGTCGGAGACGAGTTCGATCCTTCCAAGATCCGCTACGGGAAAATCATTCTGATGTGCGACGCAGATGTGGATGGCTCTCATATCCGGACGCTCCTTCTGACCCTCTTCTTTCGGTATATGAAGCAATTGATCGAATTGGGGCATGTGTACATCGCCCAGCCACCGCTGTACAAGGTGAAGAAAGGGAAGACAGAGCTTTATGCTTACGATGAAGAGGAGCGCGACGAGATCATCAAGCGGCTAAAAGCCGACAAGAGCAAATCGCCAGAGAAGGCAGAAGCAGCCGCCATCCCCGAAGAAGCTCCGGTGGCTTCTGAAGAAGGGGGGATCCGTCTCGATGGTATCACGGTCTCCCGCTTCAAGGGACTTGGCGAGATGAATCCGGAGCAGCTCTGGGCAACGACGATGAATCCCGAGACGCGTACCATTCTACAGGTCAGCATTGAAAATGCCGCTGACGCCGACCGGACTTTCTCGATCCTCATGGGTGATGATGTCGAGCCTAGAAGAGAGTTCATTGAAAAGAATGCTAAATATGTGCGGAACCTCGATGTCTAAGAATCCAAGGATGTGCCTGCGCACAGACCCAAAGTATGTGAGGAATCTGGATGTGGGGGATCTGGCGCCAAGGGCGATCAACGCATGCTGACCGGAGGCTAAGCTTGGGGAGGTACGTCAAGAGGTGATTACACGGCTTTCTGAGGTCATTGAGCTCGTAAGGAAAGGCTTCCAGTCTCGCGCAGAGAGAACAAGCTAGAAAGTCCATCGTATTCCATGGCCACGATCACCGAAAAAATCATCCCCGTCGATATTGAAGACGAGATGAAAGGATCGTACATCGATTATTCGATGTCGGTCATTGTTGCACGGGCGTTGCCTGATGTGCGAGACGGTCTGAAGCCCGTCCATCGCCGTGTCCTTTTCGGAATGAACGAACTGGGTCTTGCGAGCAACCGTCCTTACAAGAAGAGTGCGCGCGTCGTCGGCGAAGTTCTCGGAAAGTACCACCCGCACGCGGAGGCACCAGTGTACGATACGATTGTCCGCATGGAACAGGACTTCTACATGCGCTATCTCCTCGTGGACGGTCAAGGCAACTTCGGTTCCGTTGATGGTGATTCTCCTGCTGCGATGCGATACACGGAGGTACGGCTCACGAGACTGGCAGAGGAGATGCTCCGTGATATCGAGAAGAACACGGTGGACTTTGTCCCGAACTTCGATGAGTCGCTCAAAGAGCCGACGGTCCTTCCTTCCCTCGTTCCGAACTTGCTGATCAACGGGACAACGGGGATCGCGGTCGGCATGGCGACAAACATTCCCCCCCATAACCTTGGTGAAGTAGTAGACGGTCTCATTGCTCTCATTGATAACCCCGAGCTTTCGGACCAGAATTTACTCAAGTACGTCAAGGCACCCGATTTCCCAACGGGTGGAATCATCTACGGCTATGAGGGTGTCAAGGAAGCCTACCGAACCGGCAGGGGACGGATCGTCGTTCGCGCCAAGGCAAGCATCGAAAAGGCCAAAGGCGACCGAGAGAACATCATCGTGACCGAGCTCCCCTACATGGTCAACAAAGCCTCCTTGATCGAGCGGATTGCAGAACTTTTCCGCGACAGGAAGATCGAAGATATCTCTGACATCCGCGACGAATCCGACCGGGACGGCATGAGGATTGTGATCGAGTTGAGGCGCGATGCAATGCCCGACGTCGTTCTGAACAACCTCTACATGCATACTCAGATGCAGACAACCTTCGGCGTGAACATGCTGGCTCTTGTTGATGGGCGCCCGATGACTCTCACGCTGAAGCAGATGATGCAGAAGTTCATCGAGCATCGAAATGAGGTTGTTGTCCGCCGATCGACGTTCGAGCTGGAGGAGGCGGAGAAACGCGCTCACATCCTCGAGGGTTTCATTATCGCCCTCGATAACATCGATGCCGTGATCGCCCTGATCAAAAAATCGAAGGATGTGCCGACAGCGCAGGCGGGCCTGATGAGGAAGTTCAAGCTCTCCGAGATTCAGGCAAAGGCCATCCTGGACATGCGACTTCAGAGGCTGACGGGGCTGGAACGGAAAAAGGTTGAAGATGAGTATAAAGAAACGATAAAGCTCATCGAGAAACTCAAAGCCATTCTGAAAAGCAAGAAACTCCAACTCGAGATTATCAAGGAAGAGCTGCTGGAATTGAAGAAAAGGCACGGAGATGACCGCCGCACAGAAATCGTTAAGCAGGCCGAGGAGTTCAGCGTCGAAGACATGATCGCGGAAGAAGACGTCGTGATCACAATCAGCCACAACGGCTTCATCAAGCGTTCTCCTGTCAGCAGCTACAGACGACAGGGCCGGGGCGGGCGCGGCGTCACTGCTGCAGTCACCAGAGAAGACGATTTCATTGAGCATATGTTTGTGGCTTCCACTCACCAGTATATGCTCATCTTCACTGACAACGGTCGCTGCTACTGGCTGAAGGTTTTTGAGATTCCCGAAGCAGCTCGAATGGCGCGCGGCCGTTCCATCGCAAACCTCTTAGAGAAAAAGCCTGAGGAGAATATCACGGCGTTCCTGAACATCCAAGACTTCACTGAGAAGCGATTCGTTCTCATGGTGTCCCAGAGTGGCTTGATTAAGAAAACCCCGCTCTCGGAGTATAGTAATCCTCGCAGGACGGGAATTTTAGCCATCGGGTTGAAATCCGGCGATAAGCTCATCGACGTAAAGCTGACAGACGGAAATCAGGACATCATCATCGGGACCCGTGATGGTCTGGCAATCCGATTCCACGAAAGCCAGGTGCGCCCAATGGGACGAACCGCGCTCGGCGTGCGGGGTATCGTCCTAAACAAAGGTGATAAAGTGGTGGGAATGGTACCTTTGAGAAGAACCGGTACGACCATCTTGGTGGCAACCGAGCAGGGATACGGCAAGCGAACGCCACTGGAGGAGTATCGCCCAACCGGCAGAGCAGGGAAGGGCGTAATCACAGTCCGGACAAACGAGAAGATCGGTAAGATGGTGGCGATCAAAGAAACTGCTGACACGGACGACATCGTTATTGTAACGACAAAGGGGATGGTGATTCGCCAGCATGTCAAAGATGTCAACGTCTTAGGTCGCAACACGCAGGGTGTTCGCCTCATTCGATTGGAGGAAGGAGACACAGTGGCTGACGTTGCGGTCGTGCCCGCGGAGGAGGAGAGTGAGGCTGAGGCGTTAGTTCAGAGGCGGGAAGAAGAAAAAGCAACAGCAGAAAAGAAGGAATCGAAGAAAGGTATTGCTGCTGAATCCACAGGGAAGGATGGGGAGAAGAAAAAGCCCTCGAAAGACCCGAGGGACAAAAAGAAACGCGCGTAACCATCACAAACCGCGATCAGTCGATATTCACGTTCACCAATTAAGGTGAGATAGCCTTCCAGCACAATTTTCACCGATCCTATCTCACCTTTTCTATTTGAGCCCACGACTTCGGTCGTGAGTTAAGGGACCAGCAAGAACCAACCGGAGTTAGAAATGGAAGCACATGTTATGAAAACAACGTTACATCTTTCTCTTCTTATGATCGCTTCGGGTTTCCTCTCACCCCTCATCTCGAGCCAGAGTGTCTGGGAGACGAAACCGTCAGGCTGGCAACTGATCACTGAGGCGCAGCGCAAAGAGGTGTTCGCTTTCAATGCGAAATACAAAGAGTACTTGGGGGTGGCGAAAACCGAGTTAAGTTCCTCGCGAGAGATAATCCGCCTTGCAAGAGCTGCGGGTTTCTCAGAATACTCAAAGCCGGAGCAGGTAGGCGCAGGTGCGAAGCTCATCTTCAACAATCGCGACCGTGCCGTTGCCCTTGTTGTCATCGGCACCGAGCCTCTGAGGAACGGCAGCCGCCTTGTCGGCACACACCATGACAGCCCTCGCATCGACGTAAAGGCACGGCCAGTGTATGAGTCTCACGGCTTTGTTTTGTTCAAGACGATCTATCATGGCGGGATCAAAAAGTACCAGTGGGTCAATATCCCGCTCGCACTCGATGGTCGCGTGGACCTTAAGGATGGAACGACCGTTCTGGTGGAGATGGGAAAGGAACCGGAAGATCCTGTGTTTGTAATTCCAGATGTGGCACCGCATTCCGACCGAGCCTACCGAAACCGGACCTACACAGATGTGATCGAGGGAGAAGAGTTGAACCCGATCGTCGGATCGGTTCCGGATGAAGGCGGAAGCGTCTTTAACGGGACGCTGAAAACAATTTTCAACAAATACAGAATTCGCGAGGAGGACTTTGTCAGTGCCGAGTTGAGCCTCGTACCGGCAGATCAGCCTCGCGATGCTGGATTCGATGGCGGGTTGACGGCTGCCTTTGGGCAGGATGACCGACTCTCTTCCTATGTTGCCGCTCGCGCAGTCATGGACCTGAAGCAGACCCCGAAGTATACTGCCATTGCTTACCTCACCGATAATGAAGAGGTAGGAAGTGGAAACAATACCGGTGCAGCATCAGTGTTTCTCAACAATCTTTACGCAACTCTTGTCTCGGCGCAGCGTGGAAAAGACTACTCCGATACCGACACAAGAAAGGCTCTAAGCAACGCTCAGGTGATCTCTGCAGACGTCAACGATGGTGTCAATCCAATCTTCTCCCAAGCTTCTGAAATAACGAATACAGCCCGGCTCGGCTACGGCGTTGTCATCAAGCGCTACGGGCGTGGGTTCGATGCAAATTCCGAGTTCACTGCACGCATCCGAAGGCTGCTCGATGACAATAAGATTCCCTATCAGACGCACACCTACAAAGTTGACGTCGGCGGAGGAGGAACGATTGGTGGATTTCTCTCTCGTGAAGATATGGAAGTGATTGACCTCGGCGTTGCAGTCCTCTCCATGCATTCTCCGTATGAGCTATCCTCGAAGGTTGATGTCTGGAATTTCTATCGGCTGATGGTGGCGTTCTACGGGCAATAAGGAACGCTTTGTCAAACCCCCGAAAAAATTTTATTCTTTCATTCTTATCCTTCTAAATTCTGGGCAGATACCCACGCCGCTTAGACAAGCGTTGACTTTCTCATTCCACCTGTTATCTTTCTGGAAACCTTTTTGCCCGATATTCTGAGTTCACTATGAAAATCCTCAAATTCGGCGGCTCATCCGTTGCCAGCCCTGACCGCATCAGGGTAGTGGAACAAGTTGTCCGTAGAGAAGAGAAGAAAACGCGCGTCATCGTTGTCGTCTCCGCATTCCAGGGAGTAACGAATCAACTCCTTACATGCGCACGTGCCGCCGAAAAGGGGGATGCTGAGTACCGGAGACTCCTCCGACAGGTCTCAACACGGCACCTGCAAACAGCAAGATCGTTGCTCCGTGGGAAAAATCGCCACGTCACAATCCAGGTTATTCAAGGCCTTCTGCGCGAACTGCGAGAAGCTTTGGGCGGTATTGCGCTCCTTCACGATTGCCCACCCCGGACACTCGACCTTGTTGCAAGCTTTGGTGAGAGACTTTCCTCCGTCATTGTTGCCGCATACTTCAATCAGGTGCGCCCTGCCTTTGCCACTTTACAAACGCGCGTGTGCTCTTTGAGCTAACAAACAAGGCCATCCGTTCCCACTTCAGACGGTCTACAAGGGGGACGCCGGTCGTCACAGGTTTCCTAGGAGCGACAGAAGACGGGCGAACCACGACCATCGGCCGCAACGGCTCAGACTACACAGCAACTATCCTCGGGGCCGCTCTTCGCGCATCAATGGTGGAAATCTGGACTGATGTTGACGGCGTCCTGAGCGCCGATCCACGGTCTGTGCCTCATGCGTTTGTTCTTCCTCAACTCACGTATGAAGAAGCGATGGAGCTTTCCTATTTTGGCGCAGAGGTGCTTCACTCGGCAGCGCTTGCTCCAGCAATAGCCGCGAAGATTCCAATCCTCATCAAGAATACGTTAAATCCGACCGCGCCCGGGACTTTGATTTCAGACCAGCCTCAAGTCTGGGAGGGTGTAGCTAAGGGGATCACCTCCATCGACGATATTGCACTCCTCACGCTCCGTGGCCTTGCAATGGTCGGGGTACCGGGAACCGCAGAGCGGTTGTTTCGTGCCCTTGCCACTCGCAAAGTGAGTGTCGTTCTCATATCACAGGCCTCCTCAGAACACACGATTTGCTTCGCCGTTCGAACGAGCGATGTTCCTGCGGCGCGAAGGGCCATTCAGGAGGAGTTCCATTATGAGATGCAGGCCTCGGTAACGGCACTCGATGAGAAGCTTTCGCAAACGATTGTCGCCGTCGTTGGCGATGGAATGCGCGGAACACCCGGGGTAGCAGGAAAAGTCTTCCAGACGCTCGGACAGAATGGGGTGAATGTCTCTGCGATTGCACAGGGGGCGTCGGAGCGGAAT
Organism: Ignavibacteriales bacterium; assembly: GCA_037446075.1. GTDB lineage: Bacteria > Bacteroidota > Ignavibacteria > UBA10030 > JAHEZR01 > JBBIJH01. The sequence continues at coordinate 9,929 of JBBIJH010000020.1, read as the reverse complement.
ATCTCCTTTGTCATCGACTCAGCGAACGGAGACCGAGCGCTGAATGTCATTCATAGCGCCTTTTTTGAAAAGAGAAAGAAACTCCACCTCATCGTCGTTGGAGTGGGGAATATCGGTTCTACTCTCTTGCAGCAGCTCCATCGGCAGCGAAATTATCTTCTCTCTCAGGGATTTGATGTCCGCGTCTGTGGGCTTGCCGACAGTAAACGAATGATCTTTGACACCGAGGGGATTGACCTGTGTCGTTGGAAGGAGATTCTCAGGCAATCCAAAGAGAAAATGGATTTGCAACGGATGGTTGATGCGGTAGGGGAGCTCAATCTGACGAATGTTGCGCTCGTAGATTGCACGGCAAGTGAAAAGTTAAGCCAGGCTTACACACATTTTGTCGATGCTAATGTACACATTGTGACGCCAAACAAGAAGGCGAACGTTCAGCCGATAGACCAGTACAAGGCCTTGATGCAAAAGCTCAAAGAAAAACAGAAGTTCTTTCTGTATGAAGCAAACGTCGGTGCCGGATTACCAGTAATCTCCACGCTGAAAGATTTAATTGCCAGTGGAGATACAGTGCGAAAGATTGAGGGAATCCTCTCCGGAACATTGAGCTACCTCTTCAATTCCTATGACGGGTCACAGCCTTTCAGCGAAATCCTCCGGGAAGCCCACAGGCTTGGATTCACAGAGCCCGATCCAAGAGATGATCTTAGTGGGGAAGATGTAGCCCGGAAGCTCCTCATCCTCGCGCGCCAACTCGGATGGGAGATGGATCTCAAGGACATCCGCACAGAAAACCTGATCCCTTCAGGACTCCAGCGGATGACAACAAAGAGATTCCTAGCGAAGTTGCCATCGGCTGACAGAAATTTTCAGAAGAGGTACGAGAAGGCTCGTGCGCGCAGTTGCGTCTTGCGGTATGTGGCCCGGCTCGTCGATCACCGTGGTAGTGCCGCATTGGAAGAGATTCCAAGAGATCATCCTTTTGCCTCGACAAAGGGAAGCGACAACATCCTTGCATTTACAACGGATCGCTACTTACGAACACCTCTCATTGTGCAGGGTCCCGGTGCAGGTGCGGAGGTAACGGCGGCAGCGGTGTTCTCGGATATCCTGAAGCTATTGCACTACTTGCCGGTCTGAGTCACATCTGACAAAAAAGAAAGCATGGGAAGTTCACGACAGCTGAGAAAGCAGGTCATCGCCTTCGCTCCCGCTACAATCTCGAACCTCGGCTCCGGCTTCGATGTAATCGGCCTTGCGCTGGAAAAGTCGGGCGATTACGTTGTTGCAGAGCGCACCGAGAAGCGTGGAGTCCAACTTATCGGCGTCGATGGAGACAACGGCGTCCTCCCGCGAGACGCGAGGAAGAACGTCGCGACTTACGTCGCATCGGCGATACTCAAGGACCTCAAGCCACGCTTTGGCGTTGCCATCACTGTCCATAAGCGAATGCCAGTTGGGTCGGGGCTTGGAAGCTCAGCTGCAAGCGCCGTTGCTGCAGCGCTTGCCGTGAACGCCCTTCTGGGGAACCCGTTAAGCAAGAGGGAGCTGCTCCCTTATGCCGTTGAGGGTGAGCGTTTTGTCTCCGACGCAGGGCATCCGGACAACGTTTCTCCATCGATGTTTGGTGGAGTGATCTTCATCCGAGATGTGAAAAAACTTGATGTCATCCAGTTGCCGTACCCGAAGAAGCTGGTCTGGGTTGTTGTTCACCCACACATTGAAATACGTACTGCCTACGCGAGGAAGATCCTCCCGAACAAAGTGCCGCTTGCAAAGGCTGTGCTGCAGTGGGGAAATCTTGGTGGGCTTATCGCCGGATTTTGCTTGGGCAACATCCATCTCCTTGCACGAAGCATCGAAGATGTGATCGTCGAGCCGGTAAGAGCTCGACTAATCCCTGGATTTAAAAGCGTTAAGTCAGCCGCGATGGAAGCAAGAGCCTTGGCATGCTCAATTTCCGGCTCTGGACCGTCAATGTTTGCACTCGTCACGAATCAAGCTGACGCTAAACGGGTAGGTCGGGCAATGCAGAAGGCTTTCCGCCGAGCTGGCTTGAATAGCGATTTGATCGTCTCACGCATCAACAGGGAAGGAGCGTGCCTCGTCCCGTGTGTTGGGAAATGAGATATTACAGTACGGAGAGGAGAAGCCCGCTCGTCTCCTTCCGTGATGCACTCTTCGCCGGCCTTGCACCCGATGGCGGGCTGTACATGCCGGAGTTTATTCCGACATTTTCCCAAAGGTTGCTTGAAAAGCTTCTCACTCTCCCGACGCATACCGCTGGGGCTCAGATTCTCTCATCCTACATCCACGACATTCCCCTGGAAGAACTAGAGAAAATCACAGAGCGAGCGTGGAATTTTCCGCTTCCGCTCGTTCGACTTGAGGAGGGAATGTATCTCCTTGAGCTTTTCCATGGACCGACGTTCGCCTTCAAAGACTTTGGGGCGAGGTTCATGGCGGAAGCGTTTGCGTATTTCCTCCGTCATGAAGACCGTGAGCTGACCATCATCGTAGCTACCTCCGGGGATACGGGAAGTGCTGTTGCGCACGGATTTTACAATCAGCCACGTATCAGAGTGTTCGTCCTTTATCCGAGTGGAAAGATCAGTCCACTGCAGGAAAAGCAGATCGCAACGCTCGGGGGGAATATCACAGCAGTGGAAGTCGAGGGCACGTTTGACGACTGCCAGCGACTGGCAAAGCAAGTGCTTGCTGATCCAGAGATTCGCCGTGATCGATTCGTCTCCTCGGCCAACTCGATTAACGTTGGCAGACTTCTACCCCAGATATTTTATTACTTTGCTGGATTTCGCGCATGGCAAGCCCACGCAGAGAAGAACAAGCCCCTTTGGGTTGTTGTGCCGAGTGGAAACTTTGGAAACCTCACCGCGGGTCTCTTCGCTAAGAAGATGGGACTCCCGATTGAGCGGTTCATTGCAGCAACAAATGTGAACGACATTGTGCCGCAGTACTTCAAGACTGGAACTTACACACCCCGCCCAGCTATCCCGACGATCTCAAATGCTATGGATGTGGGAAATCCGAGCAACCTCGTACGCATGAGAGCACTCTACGAGGACGATCTTGAGAAGTTAAAGCAAGACGTCGAAGCCGTAAGCGTTGATGAGCGAGAAACGCTTGATGAGGTCAGGCGGACCTATGAGAAAACCGGATATATCCTAGATCCTCACACGGCTGTCGGTGTTGCCGCTGCGAGACGAGCGAGGTCTGCAATGACAGGAGACCTGCCAAGTTTTATTGTCTTAGCTACAGCTCACCCGGCGAAGTTTGCGGAGGTTGTTAGGCTAGTGATTACCGCAAGGATTCTCGTTCCAGAAGCGCTTGTGGCCGTGATGGAAAGGGAAAAGATATCTTCTGGCGTCGAAGCAGATTACACTTCCTTGAAATATCTTCTTCTGGCTCCTCAGGTTAAAGATGAACAAACGCGGCCCATGAGCAAAGAGTAAATAGCCTTCTCGCACTTTGCTAATTATCCCAATGCGGCTGACCCCCGTGAAGAAGATCGCCGCCTTGGTACTCTGACAGAAGGACCAAGCATCCCCGCCCTCGTAACAATGACGGCGCTTTTTTAGTCTGCTGAAGTGACAATCTCCTTACAATGGTAGATGCAATACCAGATAGTGATTTGCTATTCCGAGGGAAAACCAAGTTACCAAGGAAACAACTGCTACAGTGAGATATCTTCTGCCGATTCTTATTTTGATTCCGGCGGAAACTACGCCAAGATACCAGAGCTTGAAAAGATTGACCTGATGCGCGAGGACATATGAGAGGCTTTGTTTGTCCTCTATTGGTAAGAAGAAGCTCAATGACGACACCTCGGAATATTCAACTAAAATCGCTTTCATCAGAGTTTCTACCACAACTCCGAATGCCAAAATGCTCAACGGGATAGTGAAGATATTCAGATACCTACCATTGAATTTCCAGTAGTTGAAAACGGCACCATAAACAACGAACAGGAGTACCCAAAGCAGAAGTAAAGAGAGCATCGTTGTTAAGTCGTTCCACGCAACGACTAGGAGTACTATCCCGGGGTTGCTTAAGGCAAGTTCGACAGCCTGACGTGCTTGAACTGCAGCGGGAGGGGTGACGAAATCGAGGTAAGCAGTCACTAATTCGGGTCGCGAGAAAAACCACCAGCTCATGGCGAAAGAAAGTAGAAGATAACAGAACACTGTAAGCAGCGCAAATTCGTACCCTTCGTCTGTAAGGTTGACTCGCCTGAGCGCTTGACTTGGCTCGTGCCAGACGTCGAGCAGAGCGGCCGCATAGATGCGTGTGCTTGACCAATTCACTTAGGGCCGTTCTAGAATTCACGCCTCTGAAAAAGAAACAATGTAACAGCGATACATGTAAGTCCCTGCGCCAAAGAAAGAAGAATAAATAGCCATGGAATTGCACTTTCCAGAGGAGGGAACAGAATTCCAGATGTAAATGCGTTTAAGTGACCCGCCGGAGGGAGGATCAAGCGTACGGCAATCAGAAAAGGACTCGTGAGTTTGGAAGTGGATCCTAATAATCCACCAATGATGTTGACCGCAATGAGTACAACTGAAGTCGCTGTTGGGTGTTGTATGAGCATCCCGAGTAGGGATCCATATGCCAATAGGACAAGTATTTCGTAAGCAAAAGAAGGCATGGCTATCATAGGTGAACTGATAATCAGTGGCCACATCTTGAAGGTGAGAATGAGGGAAAGAAGGAAACCAAAGATGACAAGTAAACCCACGAGAGCAGAAAACACGCCAGGAAGTGACGAAACAAACAACGTGCTGCGGCGAATTCCTTTTGTGAGGGTAAGGGGTGTCAGAGGATTTGTCAAAAGCTCTGGCGTGAAGCCCCCTAAAGCGAGAAGAAAAAGAAAGGTGAAGATCATTCGGAAAAAACCTGAGGTTGTCTTTGCAAATTCTGGTAAGAACGTCGCTGTGTTGACCGAGTCAACAGTTATGGTAAGTAGCTTAAAGGACACAACAAAACCATTTTGAACTTCTGCCGAGAAACCGAACGCAAGAATACCGAGAACGACGAGCATAATACCAAGACTGAAAAGGGTCACCGGTTGAAGCAGACTAGAGCGGAAGGAGTTTCTGAAAATGATTATATTCAAGAAGCTAATCTCCTATAATGGAGAAGAAAACATCCTCAAGCGATGTGCGCTGGGAAAAGACGTTAAGAACTTCAACATTGTGTTCCTTCAGTTTGTTAAGCAGTGTTTGCATTTCTTTCGTGTTGTGGGCTTTACAGACGAAACCGGTGGCTGTTCGCATGAAGGATATGCCAGAGATATGCTGAGGAATAGAGCGGAGGTGAATTTCATAGGACATTTCTCGAGGAAGCATCTCAGATAGCTTTCCATAACGCTTCAGTTTTCCCCTGTGCAGGATACACAGGGTATCGGCCATAAGTTCCACTTCAGAAAGCAGTTGAGAATTAATAACGATTCCAATGCCTCGATCGCGTACTTCAGTAAGAAGCTCTCGAACAATCCTCTTCCCTGCGGGATCGAGCCCATCAGTCGGCTCATCTAGGAATACTACTTGCGGGTTGCTCAGCAACGCCTGAGCAATGCCAAGTCGCAGGAGCATCCCCTTGGAATAGGACTTCGCCAAACGGCCAAGATACTCCTCCATACCGAGCCGGATGGAAATTCTGGCAATTGCTTCTTGAGCCGTTCTCTTATCCAATCCGTCCACCATTGCAGCATACTGCAAAAATGATTGCCCTGTGAAGTGCCACGGTGGCTTGAGTCCCTCAGGCAGATAGCCAATTTTCAAAGCGTTATTTTGAAGTGAATTCCGGATTACCTCTCCATCAGTGGGGAATAAAAGTCCCAGCATAATCTTCATTAAGGTTGTTTTACCAGCACCATTGAGTCCAAGCACTGCCAAAATTTCTCCGCCCCGCACCTCTAACGAGACACCTGACAGGGCAGGCACTTGCCTCTTGGCTTTCGCTCGAGAATTATATGTTTTCGAAATTGAGCGGACTTCTAGAAGAGGATGACTGCTCATAGGGATCCCGGTGCAACTATCAACTGAACTAGTTGCCGTCTTTTGCTTTCTCCCATAGGGAACGAATCATAGAAAAGTTGTTCTCCATTCGGAGAAACGACAACAGCGTGACTCTTTGTGATCCTCGCACCCTCAGGCAGGTTTTTCGGAGAGAGGATAGCGGGGAAAAGAAACGAAGTGCTCGTTGCCCAACGCCTTAATTTAACTCCGCCTTCCTCTGCTAGAAAGCTCTCTTGTTTAAACAAGGCAACAGTGGGCGTCTCCGCATTTCCACTATAATGAATTCCTAGAGTATCATTCAGCACCAGGAAGTCCTCGAGGCAGAGGGGACAACTTAGATCTTCATAATTCATAAGGAGAATGAGCCTATTCCGCTGCCGTGATGCGGAAAATTCAAGAGAGCTTTCCTCGGCATACGCGATGATCCGTTTCAAAGCTTCCTTCGGCACGACCGATTCTTGGCTTGTAATCGAGATAGCGAAAGAGACCTCGAGATACAATACCACTGCAACTGAAATGCCTAGCCATACCTTTGATCGCACGCTTGATGCCCGGGGCCGTTTGGATGCAATACTGTCCAAGAAGGCGATACTTATCAGGCCATTAAGCAGAATGAAATCGAGTGCTAATTCTGTACGATTAGACAAATCAAGCCATATCCCAAAGCAATGGCAAACAACCTGTTTCCTCACAAGAATTGCCCTCGAAAGAACAACGATAAAAAATGCAACGGCCAATGACATAACAAGAGAAGTTATCGCGACTCGGAATTGTGTCAGTAATGCAAGGCCACCTAAGAATTCGAGGATGACGAGGGTATATGACAGACTAGCAGCGGTAGATTGCTTTGTTAAGAGAATCGACGACACTGAGGCGATAAAATTTTCAATTGAGAATATTTTTCCGATTGCCGCACTCAAGAATACAATTCCGGTGGCAATTGTTAATATCTTTTGTATCGTGCCAACCATGGTTCTCTTGTTGAGAATTCTGTTTTCTGCTCCCATGCTTATCGGGTCTTTTGATGGCCGTATTCCAGCAAGTACTTCGAGACTCTGGTTCCACCTTTCTCTATAGAGTAAAGAAGGTTATTCCCGCCGCAAACAATCCCTTTGCTGGGCACAGGCAGGGTGAAGCCAGCTATGTAGTTGCCGTTCAGGTCGAAGACGTAAACATCCTGGTTGGGAACAAGCGAGTATTCGTCTCCAAGAATTATAATCCGATTCTTTCCGTCGGATGTTAGGGAACGAATTAAGTTCGATTCTGGCGCGACAAGGTCTTTTCCCCAGAAACCTGCTCCTTTCGAGACAACTTTGTACTTGGGCTTCGGAGGGAGAAGAGGAATGGTAAACGAATGCGTCGGTGACGATCCGGCTGCCATTATCTCCAACCAGTTTTGACCGTAGTAGCCCGAAACAAGTGTGTCCTAGGAAGTAACTGTGAATATTGCTATCTGCTCCCAAATATTATCTGAGGCGTGTTGGAGTGGAATCACTTGCACGAGGGTGCCAAGTGAATCGTACGCAAGCAAGATATGAGATTTCTTACCGGTGTGTTGGGTGGTGTAGAGAATGCCTCTCGAATCAAATCCGATATCCGCCACGGCACCCGGTGTCCTAAAACTTCTCAGGTGAACAAGGTCTCTCGCGAAGAGATGAATCGTATTTCCAGTAAACTCAGCCGCTGCAATCAGATTTTTCCACACAGCTAGATTCCCCGGTCCCTTCCTGAAGTCATCTGGTCCTTTACCTCGCCGCCCGGTAGAAGCAACTAATCGACCTTTCTTATCGATAATCTTAATCCTGTACTCAAGCTCATCTGCGACAACAACAGAGCCGTCATCAAAAGCTGCCAGATCCCGCACGCCTAGGAACTCAACCTTTGTTGTATCGACAAGAGAGCCGATCGGTTTCACAACGACCGTTGGTTCACCAAGAAATAATGTGAAACCTAGCGTTGCGACAAATCCTACTATGATATTCATTCTGCATGGGATGAAAAAGTTTAAGTAAATACCAAGGGTCTCATTGGATAAGACTCATGCGGGGCATGCGTCTGCTTACTCCGCACGGGACATCCGCAGAAAAATCGATCACTGTCCGCAAGAGATGTAACCGATATAGCAGCCGGCCACGCATGCAGGGTAGAGGGGGGCAAGGATTCCACTAAAAATATTCCCACAATCCTGGATGCAACCCGCGAGGTCTGTGTCACAATAAGCCGGTTTTGCCATGCTCTCCATCGGCGAGAAAACCGTCAGTGAGATCATGAATCCAGTAAGCACAGGTAGCTTCTTCATAACCTGATTCTCCTTTCTGAGAGCATCAAAATTCTTCGTTCGATGGGTCAATTGTTTCTGGTCGATACTCCGCAATCAATTGACCAAAAATGTCGACCACACACTTGGAACCGGCCAAATATTTTATCGCCATTGGGAACCGACGGGCCGTGGAGCTCCGCGAACCTTAGTTCAAGACAAATATGAAGCAAGGAATTTTATCAACCGTACGGAGCAGGCTTGCGCTCTGCTCCGTACAATTCACTGTCGGCCCGCTGAGTTAAGATCCGCAAGCCAAATAACCGATGTTGCAGCCCGCTGCACATGTATAGTAAAGGAGGGTGCCGCCCCCGTAGACGTCACCACACTGTGCAACGCATTTCACCAGCGCGTCGTAACAGTATGCAGGTTTTGCTATGCTTTCCGCGGGCGAGAAAGCTACCAGCGAGATTAATATCGCAACGATCACAGCCAGCTTCCTCATGACTTAAATCTCCTTTCTCAGAGAGTCATGGTTCTTGGTTCAGTGGATTAAGAGTTCCTGCCCGCCGCGGCCCGTCTGCCGCTCATGAGCTCCGGCTCAGCGCGTGGGGGCGGGCCAAGCGCCTTACCGTTGCTCAGAACCAACAGACCAGCGAGCAAGGACTCTTGGTCTGTGTTACCCAGTCAAGAGATTGTCCTTGTTTCTCCTTTGCACGTTCACTGCGATGACGCTTCGATATCCTTCTGAGGATAATTGACCTGAGGCCCATTCAGTAGAGAAAGGCAGCACGATTTGTTTCGTGCGATTTGTACTACCAAGCGACCTACATAGTTAGTGACCGAGGAACGCAAGCGCCGCGTGTGGATATTCGTTGTCCTGCTGGCAAAGGTTGGACAATTTGTGTGCGGAGGAAAGAGATGGAGGCAACGGCAAGCGAAACGGTTAGAAGTAGTCCTGAAGGGACAAAGACGGTTTTGCTCATAGTCGTAGGCGAGTGAGGGATTCCAGTATGGAACTCCTCGTGGGCTCGGGGGGGGAACAAGCATGAACTGTAGTAGTAGTTTTCATCACCTCGAATATAGTGTTTTCCGATCTTTCTGTCAAGTAGTTTTTTGAGAAAATTCTGGATATTTTCGCGGAGTCGTCCCCTAAATCGCACCGGCGGAAAAAGGACAACAAAAGTGTGAGAATTCCTTCTGAATACGAAACCCCGCTGGGGATTCTTCATTAGGAAGCGGTGGAATCCCTGTTGACGAACCCCGTGGTCTGAGATTGAAAAGTTTCAGGTAGCTGACATGGCCGCGTTGCAAAGGCTTATAAACCCGCCTGTCTTGCCTTCCTTAAACATAGATTACCCACGGTGCTACTCTTGTTTCATTCGCCCACTTGTACGGCTCGCTCTCTCTCCAGGGGCTTATACATCTTAACTATTTCTAATCCTGCTCGCTCATAGACTTCTCGATAGGCTTCGTCTGTCCAGAGGATGTCCTCCACCGGTCTCTGATCGTCTACATCTCTCATTATTATTCTCACCGTGTCGCCATTCTTCGCATCTCTGTTCTCAGGAAAATCTTTGGTGGTGAAAGAGGCCCACTCATGCATGTAGATCTCGGGCGGGAACGCGACC
>JBBIJH010000019.1:0-29364 GCA_037446075.1 Ignavibacteriales bacterium | reverse complement strand
CAATCTGCTCAATGACTGCTACGAGATCTTTCATCACTGCACTGTGGGCAGTAGCAAGCAGAGAACCTAGAGTAGTTGGAATCAGATAGTCTTCCATATCGATATCTGCCTATCCGCAGATGAAAGAAATCACTTCTACTCCTTCGTGAATGAACTGAGATTCGAGATTCCTATCCTTGCGAGAAGTCTTACCTGAACCCGATCAAGAGTCACCAATTCCAGAAAGCAATGGAAACAGAGAACCACTGGAATCGATCAGACGCTCGACTGGGGGAAATTGCATAATCGATTTGGAGCCAATCAAACCTCAGGCCCGCTCCGTATCTTCCCGCCGCCATTGAAGGATCGGCTTGATATCCGACCCGAAGCGCAAGGAACCTCAATGGACACAGCTCTACCCCACCCCGATGACTGATTCCGTCCTGGCCGAAATTCTTCTCATTAGAGGCGGTGAGCGTCACGAGAGAAGGTTTATATGGCGATCGGGGGAAACGCATCGTGACCCCGATCTGCAAATTACCAAGCAGATTCTCCCGTTGTAGCTTTGTTGACGCTGAGTCAAACGAATAACGAATTCTCCATCCCAACCCATGGTAAGCAATTCCGTACGAGATTCCTTGCGAGGGGGAATAAACCAGCCCGAAGGAAGAGAACGCTGCTTCCAGGCGGGCAGTCTCGGTCTGGCCAAGACGGCCACTTATAGTCGTCCCAAGACCAAGAGAGCGGCCAATCTTTCTTGCAAAGCCAAGGTCGAGACCAAACTCCCGGAAACGAAACTCAGGTCCTAGGGGGCTGTCCCTCACATACCCAAGATGTCTCAGGGATGTACCAATTGCCAGTGCGCTCTTCCTTCTGAGTAAAGGGACGGCCAGGTTCTGGGTCAGTACGTTGTCCTCTTGATCTTGTGAATGGTTCATCGCAACAAAGGACTTCTGCAGAAAGACAAGAGCTGCAGGGTTCCAATACATGCTGTTTACATCATAAGCCTCGGAAACATAAGCACCCGGCAGTGCAGCAGCCCTAGCGCTGATTCCATCGGCGGGCTTGATGGATGCGACCTTCAGCTGAGAAGAAGCCGTATGGATCGCAACGAGGCTTACCAGCAAAGCGAAGGTGGTCTCCTTGTAAAAGAGCTGCTCCAATGTCCTAGTCACAAGAAAGTTGCCCTCAACGGAATACACCGAAAAAGCCAAAAAGGTAGATTATATCGCGGAGGAACTCCGTAACCTCCCGCACAAAGTTTTCCTTCCGCGGAACGAAAACTGTATCTCCAGGGTAAAGCTTAGGTATATCGTCGATATTTCCTCTTTCTAAATACCCGCTGAGATCAACCTCCGAAGCCTCATTGTTTTCTCCGGCGTGCCAAATTTTGACACTCGTCAAGTCGGCGTCAGATCCCATCCCTCCAGCACCAATGAGGACGTCCAGCAGCGAGGCCTCTTCCACCACAGGATAGCCTTGCGGCCGACTGACTGCTCCAAACACGTTGACCTTTTGTCCCACTGTGGTCACGATACTGACCGTCACTCTGATTTCGCCTTTTATGTATTCAGATAATCTTTTCCGCAAGGATTCGGTGAATTGATCTTTCGTGAGGCCAGCTGCGATGACCTCTCCAATGAGCGGGATTGTTATTGTCCCCGCCTCTTTCACTACTGCTGTTGTAGTAAACTCAGGATATCCCCAGACCGACAGTTGTACCTGGTCTCCTTTTCTGATTGAGTAGGTTGAGTCAAATCTTTCTTGGACCCCTGAGACCCGGGGCCGTAGAACTCCAGTCTCTGGTTTCCTTGTCGCCTCCTGGGTCGCGCAGTTATACTGGATAATCGCCGACACAGCAAGAAAAGCAATTGTGGGTAAATACTTCACAGGTTCTCCGTTCAAACTGTCTTAGAGTTGCCTTTTTGGCCTTTCGCTTTCGCCTCTTCAGTCGAGACGGAACATAGCTTCGTGGGCGTGCTGGGCCAAACAAGTGCATGCCCAACAGTTGTTTGCCGTGTTGATCCCGTCATAGAGAAGGCCGTGTGCTCATTCCAACGTTAATCTTACCAGCAGTTTCTTTGATAAGAGTAGTTGAAATGGCACTAGAAAGTTTCAGAAGTCGAAAGCGCCTCCTACGCACAACAAAGCGCTCTGCGTGCGCTGTTGGTCACCTGTCGAACTACAACAAGCGTGCCACGGCAGAGTAGTAAGTGCGGTGCATGCCGGTACCCTCTATACATCAGACTGTTTGAACCAGAGACGACAGATGAATTGAATTCTTCATGCCCGAGGTTCTGCACAAAACAGTGCTCTCCCTTCAAGGTCGGGCTTGTGCCAGTCGATCCTCCGCTGACTTGATCGGCTTGTGGGCGTCGAGGTCAGAGAGGAAAAAAGATAGAACTGGTCTCCTTATGCCGTTTCAAAATTACCCAGTTTCCCCTGCTTGTTGGAAAGTAACTACACACATGGCGACACCCCCAAGCCCCACGGGTCACAAGGAATTCTAAAAGCTTTCCGAAAAGATGATCTGGAAGGACATTTCTTGCACTTAATGGGCGCCGGAGGAGCCATGGTGGTCTTGGCATAGGGATTGCGAGTCATCTATTGTAATTCATCCCTTAATCGTTCCATTATTCTCAGAGTAAGGATTATTGCCTTGACCTCTGCCCAACTCACCATGGACGAAATCCGCGCCGTCCTTGGACGCCGCTGGAAACTTCTCGTGTTTACTAGCCTCACTGTGATCATTCTTTCTATTATTGGGGCCTACACGCTTCCACGAAGATACGTGTCAACGACCAAGATCTTGGTACAGCGAGACGAAACCCTTAACCCGTTAGTAAGTTTTTCAATGGCCGTAACCTTGGCATCTGAAGACCGCCTGCGAACATTCAACGAGATCATTTTCAGTCGTCGAATGAGCCAGGTGATCATAGATAGTCTGCACATTGACAAGGACCTCAAATCGCAGGCAGAGAGGGATGCCCTCCACAAAAAAGTGCAGGGAAACATACAGATCTACCGACGCGGATCTGACTCCTTCACAATTAGCTATGCGGATACCGATCCTATGCGGGCGCAGCGAGCGGCAGCATTGATCGCTGACTATTTTATCAAAACGAATACTGAAGTTGAGACTCGACGAAACGAACTTACGGTGCAGTTTTTTGAGAAAAAGCTGGAGGACTACCGTCAGAAATTTCAAGAAACCCAGAGGGAATTCGTTTCTGTCTTAGCTCAAAGGGTAGACAGTCTCCCTCGGCACGTGCAAGCGCTTTATACTCAACTGGAAGATATCAATAAGACAATTACCGACATTGACCTTCGGATGCGGAATTACAGAGAGGCTCTCGAGGCACTTCGGCAATTCCCTGATTCCCTCCATACAGAGACAGGTAAGCAGGCGTTGTTCGACCTTGTCCGCTCTGATCTTCCGCATGCAGCGGATTTGCGTGGGTCTCTTTTGAAATACGAGGACGTTGCCCGCCGATATACGGGAAAGTACCCGGAGGTGGAGGCTCTGGAACAGCAGATTCTGCAAATCCTGACCAGGATACGTCTCTCCATTGAATCAGAGATTTCCAAGCAGAAGGAACTTCGCTGGGAGCTGGAGAACAAGGGCTCCCAGGTTGTGGACGACATAAAACGCTATTCTGTCGTCTTGAAGGTAGATGAGGACAAGGAATCAAATTACGGCATTTACCGGAAGCTCTATGACGAGATGAAGGTGAAATTAGAGCAGGCACGTACAACACGAGACTTGGGAAGTCGTGGGGCCAACCAGTACATTATCCTTGATCCGGCGGACCTACCGACACAGCCATCGAAGCCGAATCGAAGGCTGATCATTGGCGCGGGAGTTGGGCTTGGATTGCTCCTTGGTATTCTGTCTATGATTGCGGCAGAACTACTAGATACGACGGTGAGATCGCCAGTCGACATCGAGAAGTACCGAAGGCCAGTGATAGCTTTCATTCCGTATGCGGAGTATGAGGAACTGAAAGACTAACTCGAATTGACCCTGCTAGACGCCCACAATGCCATTAGTAGATTCTGACATGATAGAGAGCAGCGGACCGCCTTTCTCAGATGATGAACCACCCAACTCAGAAGATTCTGCTGCGAAGGACACCAGCGAAAGCAAACTTGTTCGCCTGGTAAAGTCAGTCATCGTGAATTCCGATGGCGTTGGGGAAATCGATCACAACATCATCTCACTCCGATACTACAATTGCTTCAACTATTCTCTCCTGCCGAAGCACGAATTGGATGTCAGCGTTTCCCTGGGGATTACGAGTCCCAACCCCGCGGAGGGTAAAACGTTAGTTGCGTCGAATCTTGCGGTTGCACTTGCACTAAGTTACCAAAGGAAGACAGTTCTTGTAGACCTCAACATTCACAAGCCACGGCTTCATGAAATCTTTGGCACGCCTCTGAAACCGGGTCTGGTAGAGGCATTCAATGATGTCGCCATTCATGTCTCAGAGACTAGAATCGATCACTTGTATCTGTTGCCGGCGGGGGGGGACTTGGCGCATCCCCTGGGATTGGAGCAATTCCCATTCTTTCGTGACGTCATTTATTCCCTCACCAGGGAGTTTAGCTTTGTCGTTGTCGATATGCCGTCAGTGGGTATCCCCGGTTTTCCGCTCCTCTTTGCTAATCAACTCAGCGGGCTCCTGGTGGTGCTGAACGCCGGTAGAACCAGAAGGGAGGAAGTCGACAGAATGTTCCGGCTCTTGAACGAGGCTCAAGTCTATGGGTTTGTGTTCAATCGATGTCGTGACGAATTTCCCGCACCGAAGGGTCACTAATGATTTCGATAGGCGCCATGCTACTCATACTAGGGATTGCGATTGTCGCCGGCAAGCATATGCGGCAAATCAGTGTACAAGTATACTTCTTTGCCGCTCTCCTTGCATTTGCATTGGTAGGTCTTATCCTTTACGACATGTTCACCATGCCGTATCCAGTCCTATAGGGGGTCTGTGAGGTCTGCGACGACAGTTTCCATGCTAGCGAAGCCGTTCTACTCACTGGGAGAACGAGTGCTCGTTTTATCGGGACCGAGCAGGACAGACCGGCTTGTCCTGTTGTTTGCATTCGGCGGCTCCATCGCGCTCTCTGTTCTCTTGGTCCTTTCCAATGGAAACGTTTTTGTAGGAGCGGCCTTTCTTGGTCTGCTGATGGTCATGTTCTTAACTGCTTATCGGATTCAGTGGGCTTTCTATATGTTTGTCTGCATGGTGCTTGTCTTCGATGAAGGAGTGATTCCGGGTTTCAACCCACTCACCTACAGAGTATCTTTCTTCCGGAACCTCAAAGAGATCCCTTACTTACCGAGCTTTGAGGCGCTCGTGGTCAACCCATTAGAGATCTATCTGTTTGCTCTTCTTCTCACTTGGCTCGTTCTGCTCGGTGTGAAAAGGAATATAATGCTGAACAGGGTTCCGGCATGGATTGCTGCCCTCCTGTTCTATGGAAGCCTGATTCTCTCCTTCTCGTACGGAATGCGACGGGGCGGGG
Source organism: Ignavibacteriales bacterium (assembly GCA_037446075.1). Classification (GTDB taxonomy): domain Bacteria; phylum Bacteroidota; class Ignavibacteria; order UBA10030; family JAHEZR01; genus JBBIJH01. Next base: position 23,856 of record JBBIJH010000019.1, on the reverse strand, counting down.
ACTTCTTGCCAGCTCTCTGGGAGCTGCGGGCAATGTTCTACCTCGGAATGATGTATTTCTTCGTCCCGCAAATACTCCAAGCAGAAAAGCACATTAGAACCCTTATGTGGGTGTGCATCGGCGCTATTTCGTTTAAAGCCTTCCAGGGAATCAGCAGATTTGTTGACTTGGGGTTCAGCTTTCGAGGGCTGCCTACCCTGACGAATCACGAAGACCCAGTTTTCTTTGTCTCTCTCATCATTTTGCTCTTCGGGCTGTCCTTATTTGGGGGCTGTAAGAAGCAGCAGCTGGCTCTCCAGTTGCTATTGATTCCACTGATGGGCGGCTTCTACGTTGCCCAGCGACGGGCAGCGTATGCATCCATGGCCGCCACGTTTGTGGCTTTTCTTCTTTTGTTGCCACGACAACAGCTCTGGAAAGTGCTCAAAATTGTCCTGCCCGTTACCTTTCTTTTTGCCCTTTATCTAGGTGCTTTCTGGAACAGTGAGAGTAGATTCAGCTCGGTGGCCAAGCTGATCAAATCGTCGCTTTCAAATGACCCTGAGGTGGCAGGCGAGCGGTACTATTCCAACATCTACCGCGAGCATGAGCGCTACAACCTAGCAATGACTGTTCAGCGCGCCCCAATTAGTGGTGTAGGATTCGGGAACAGGTACGATCAGCCCATTGCACTTGCACGCATCTCTTTCCCGCTTAGGGACTACATTCCACACAATGAGATTTTGTGGCTTCTGGTAAAGATGGGTTCAATCGGATTCTTCTTCTTCTGGTTATTCTTCATCTGCTTTGTTTTCCGGGGAGCTTCCCTTTTTTCCCAACTTCAGAATCCATATCTGAAGGCAGTGTGTGCCGTCTGTGTTGTGGTGGTTATAAACCAAGTCGTGGTTTCCTACTACGACTTGCAATTGACCTACCCTCGAAACATGATCTATCTCGGTGTATTGATGGGGCTTCTACCCACCCTGGAAAGATTGAACCGAACTGAACTCCCCAGGCCGGCTGCCCTTTCATAATTATCAACCACTTGACTTCCATGAGTAGGGTTGTAGCACAAGTAGATCGAAGCACTGAATACACGAGAAAGTATCTGCGACGGCGGAGGATCTCGATACTTGGTGTTCGTGCGGATAATATCGACAGCAGAACGGCCCTGGACATCCTTCGCACCTTCGCCCTCTGTGGTGCCGGAGGAACTCCGGCGCGGGTGTTCTTTACAAATGTTCACACCGTTCATGTCGCACGTCGAGATCCCGAGTTGAGATCGTCAATCAACAGTGCGGAACTTGTTCTACCGGACGGAAGCGGATTAAAGATTGCCGGGAAGTTATTCGGAACCCCAATCGTCGAAAACTTAAATGGCACTGATCTCATTCCTAGATTTTTAGGGCTGGCAGAATCTGAGGGATTGAGGGTTTTCCTCTTAGGGAGCCGGGCTACCATCGTCGAAAATTGTGCTCGCCGGATGCGGTTGATTTATCCCCGCATTAATATTGTGGGGCTTCACCATGGTCATTTCTCCGCTGGAGAAGAAAAGGAGATCATCGAGGTGATTAACTCATCTCGACCGCATATCCTTCTGGTCGGTATGGGAACGCCTGCCCAAGAGCGATGGATACTTCGTAACGCGACACGCTTGGCAGTGGGTGTTTGCATAGGCGTGGGAGGCCTTTTTGATTTCTTGTCCGGAGAAAAGGCTCGGGCGCCTTTGTGGATGAGACGATTGGGGATCGAATGGCTCTACCGATTTGTTCGCGACCCAAGATCTAAATGGCAGCGAGTGTTTATTGAAATTCCTGAATTTCTTCTTCGCATAGCGGTGAGGCGTTTGACCTCTAAGGGGTTACAACCTTCGTTCACAGAGAAGGGCTTGGTTCAATGAATCGGGAGATTGCCAAATCAGTCGCCACGAACACGAGCGTCCTGATGGGTTCTCAGCTCGTCACTTGGATTTCGGGCTTCGTGCTAATGCTTTTTCTGCCGCGATACCTTGGAAGCGAGGACTATGGAAAATTGTATCTCGGAATTTCCATCATGACGATCACCCAGCTTCTCGTCAACTTTGGTGGCTATTACATGATTACGAAAGAGGTTTCTCGCGCACGGGAGGATGCGCCCCACTTAATCGTGAATTCCATCGGCATCCGAATTGTGTTGTGGGCTATCTCAATGGCAATTCTCATCGCTTTCACCTCTCTGGCTGGTTACACGGGCAAGAGCAAAGCGATTATCCTCGTTCTCGGATTTTCCACGCTGTGGGTGGGCGCTGGGGGAGTGTTGGGCAGCGCTTTCAGGGGTTTCGAGATGATGTGGTATCCTTCGCTGGCGGCGATTCTGGAGCGGATCTTCATGACGGTCGTAGGAGTGGGGGCACTGGTGATGGGGGCTGATTCCCTTGTGATTGCGATTGTTATGGCTGTAAGCATGCTGTTGAACTTCCTGGTGTGCTTAAGGTACTCTGGCCGGATCGTTTCCGTTCTTCCTAAATTTGAGTGGAAAGCCTCGGTCGACCTAATCAAAGCGAGTGTTCCATACTTTTTCTCCTCAGTGTTCATGGTGATCTATTTTCGTATAGACGCGGTGCTGATGTCGTTGATGGCACCCGCGGCCATTGTCGGGTCGTACGGAGCTGCGTATCGCTTATTCGATGCCCTCATGTTCTTGCCCTTCATCTTCAGTACTGCAGTCTTCCCGGTCCTTTCGCGCCTATGGGTCAAGGAGGGGGGAGGACTCGTTCAAACCACCCAGAAGAGCTTAGAGTTGATTACACTTGCCGCCATCCCTGTCAGTATTTCCGTCTTCGGTTTTTCTGAGCAGATCATTCAGTTCTTCTTTGGACTCAGAGAGTACGGTCTGTCAGTCCCAGTTCTTCGGATTTTTTCTGTAACGCTAATCCTTGTCTACCTTGACTTCATTCTCGTGAACACGGTTCTGGCTTCCGACAAGCAACGAAGTTGGTCTGTCATCGCTATGGTTGCGGTGCCACTCAACATAGCGCTGAACTATTTTCTGATCCCATACACTCAGAATCGCTACGGCAATGCGGGTCTTGGCGCAGCGACCGCAACATTTATCACTGAATCCTTCGTTATGATCAATGCTTTGGCGCTCGTTCCCAGGGAGATCTTGCAGATTTCTGGCATTCGCACGCACCTGAAAGGCGTAGTAGCTGGGGCACTTTTATTGGCTTCTGTAATGCTCCTGCGTAGTTTATCATCTCCGTGGATTTTACAAGCCCTTGTCGGGATGATTGTCTACTGCACCGCGCTCCTGTCAATGAGGACACTGAGTGCCTCGGAAATCATTTTCCTCCGGAATTTCTTTTCGCTACGAAATCTTATGGCCACATTTGCACCCGATAGAGAGACGCGAACGTGAAAGTCCTGCACTTGATGCCATACTTACCCTCGTTTCTGGCTTCTGGGGGAGCGATCCGAGTTTATCATATGTTAAAAATCCTCTCACAGCATGAGGTAACCGTTCTAGCTTTCGGTTCAGCAGACGAGGTGCACCACCTGAGAAAAAAGATTGACTTGCGCTTGCAGGATGTTCGCGTCGTTCCCCGGCCATGGCCAGCTCGGTCCAACATAGAAAAGCGCTTGGGCCAGTTTCTGGCATTGGGGACTCGGCGCAGCTTTAATCATCTTTCGGTTCAAAGCCTACAGATGCAGTCCATGATCGACAGGCTCCTTTGCGAAAACGATTATGATGTTATTCAGTGCGAATTTTCCATTATGGGTTCTTTTTGCTTGAACACAGGCGCCGTAAAAGTTCTCGATATGCATGACTTAGAACATGACAGGATCCGACAGATGGAGGGGTACGCCCGTTCTCCTCTACGCAAACTGTACTACCTGCGAGAACAGAAGAAGGTCCTTGAGGAGGAGATTGAGGCCTGCAGCAGACAAGATGCCGTCTTCGTGACCTCGGAAAATGACAAGGTGCTTTTGGATAATGCAGTTCCAGCCATCCCCAAGATCGTGATTCCCAATGGGGTTGATACTGCATACTTCACACCATCAATCCAAGTCTCGGAGCCAGCGTCTCTCGTGTTTAGCGGCTTAATGTCATATATTCCCAACTCTGACGGCATTTTATATTTCTTGGATAGTGTTTTTCCTCTTGTTGAAAGAGAAGTTCCCAACGTAAGAGTCTACATTGTTGGTGGACAGCCGCCGAAGAAACTTCGTGCGAGAGCGTCAGACAGGGTTATTGTGACTGGGTATGTCGAGGATATTCGGCCTTATGTCTGGCGCTCATCGGTCTACGTCGTGCCGTTACGGATGGGAAGTGGGACCCGTCTGAAGATCCTCGAAGCCATGGCAATGAAAAAGCCTGTCGTGAGCACATCCGTCGGTTGCAGGGGACTCAAGGTTAGAAACGGGGAGTCGATACTCATAGCGGACGAGCCGGAGGCATTTGCACAAGCAGTCGTCCAGCTTATGCGCAGCTCTGCGCTTCGACGGAAACTTGCCCAGAACGGCTACGAACTCGCACAGGCGCTATACGAGTGGTCAGTGATCGGTCGGCAGGTCGAGGAAGCATATCAGTCGCTCGTATCTTCTACTAGGAAGCGGGTTGACACTGGGGTCTTCAGTAGTGGCTTTTCTCTGGTAACGAGATGACCCGCCGCTGGACTTTGGTTTTTACTAAACCAACAGAATGACGATGAAGATCTTGATGATATTTGCTCAGGCGCCACTCCCCCCGCCGAGAGACTTGGGGGGGACTCGGCGCAACCTTCCCTTCCTGTTGGAGAACCTGAAGCGGCATAGCGTTTCGGTGCTTTCCTATGGAACCCCTGAAGAGGAAAGAATATTCCGGGAGAGTGTTGGAAAGGCTTGTGAGCTTATCCGTTTCGTCAATAGGAAAAGACCGCGGATCGTCAATGGAATGGAGAGGATCTGGCTTCTGTGCACAGGACGAAGCCATTTCCGCCAGATGTATCGTAAGCAGATGCAGAAAGCGCTCGATGAAATGGTCGCCGCTGAGAATTTTGATGTCATTCACTGCTGTGCACAAATGTTTGGCTACTTTCGTTTTCCAGAAGGGATACCAGTCGTCAGCGATACACACGAGGTAGAATATGACCTTCTCTACCGAACATTTAAACAGAGCCGAAATGTCCTGTGGAAACTGGTTAGCTACTTTGGATACAAGCTTGGAAAGCCTGAAGAAATCAGGCTTTGCAAGAGTTTTGACGCACTCATCGCGACGACGCAGCGTGACTATAATGTTTTCCGCAGAGACCTACCTGACCTGAGGATGTTTGTCATCCAGAATGGTGTCCCCTCGATATTTCTCGAGGATACCCAGATTCGGCGTGAACCTAAAACTATGCTGTTCATGGGCCTGATGAGCTTTTACCCTAACCATCATGGAATCTTGTATTTCTTGGATCGGATCTTTCCTAGAATTCTGTTAAGGGAACCAGATGCACGGCTTTACATCGTCGGAGCAAACCCATCAAGGCGAGTGCGGAGCCGTGTCTCTGAGCGAGTGATCGTGACGGGTTTTGTAGAGGATGTAAGGCCATTCCTTGCTCGCTGCGAAGTTTTCATTATTCCTTTGCTCATCGGGGGAGGCATTAGGGGGAAAGCGCTTGAGGCAATGGCCATGAAAATACCTATAGTGACTACAACAGTCGGCTGTGAAGGGATAGACCTGAATCATGGCGAGTCTGCACTCTTCGCCGATACACCCGGGGAGTTTGCAGATGCAGTGGTCCGACTTTTCAATGACACGGAGCTCCGAAGAAAACTGGCAGAGAGGGCCTATCAAAATGTTGTGGAAAGATACAACTGGGAGGAGAAAGGAAAAGAGTTAGACCGGGTGTATCGATTGCTCGTCGATAAGAAAGGTTCTCCCATGGCAATGTCGTCACAGCAAGAAATCCCCAGGACCCAAGACAACGTTGTCCTTCAATAATCACTTCTCCTGGTTCAAGAAGATGAGAAGCAAATATCTTAATGGACTTCCGAGATGGCCGACCATTGCGCTCGTCGGGTGTGGTGCAATGGCGGAGCGATTTTACTTGCCTGCGTTGCGTTCATATCCCCCGGTATTCCAGCGACTTATCCTCGTCGATAAGGTATACGATAGGGCTAAGCGAGTAGGAGAGCGATTTGCTTTGAGAAATTACCTCGCCGATTATCGAGAGATCCTTCATGCTGTCGACGGGGTGATCCTCGCTGTCCCCCATCACTTACACTTTCCGATCGGGAGAGAATGCCTCTCCAGCCGAGTCCACGTATTATGTGAAAAGCCTCTGGCAGAGACGGGTGCAGAAGCAGCGGAACTGGTCAGCGTAGCCGCCAAGCACGGCGTAACGCTTTCAGTTAACAATACCCGCCGTCTGTTCCCCTCCTCTGGGGTTGTAAAGCAACTGATCGATAGCGGAGCGATTGGGAATATCCTTTCGATTAGCTATTACGAGGGGGGGGAATTTACATGGCCAACGACTTCGGGGTTCTACTTTAACTCAAAGGTTTCTCAGAAAGGCGTCTTGTTGGATATTGGAGCTCACGTGTTTGACGTGATCTGCTGGTGGCTCGGGGGAAAGCCGCGTGTAGTCTCTTCCGAGAACGATTCTTTCGGAGGTTGTGAGGCAGCAGCCTCTGTTCGGTTTGAGTACGGTAACTGCAGGGGAGAGGTCAGGTTGAGTCGGTTAGGCAAGCTGCCGAATTACTTCTTGATCAGGGGAGAGAAAGGCGCTATTAAAGGGGATGTCTATGATATCAAGGGTGTCTCTGTAAGCTCTATAGCCTCGGGTGGGAAAGAGACAAGGTTTCAAGTTAGCGTGGATGGCTCGGATGAAATTGCTAGAAGACTGGTCTCAAATTTCTTGCAGGTCCTCACTGGAACAGGCCAGCCCTTGATCCCTGCCAGTGAGGTTGTAGCTTCTATTCAGTTCATTGATGAAGCATATAGTGAAGTGCAGAGATTTCGCATGCCCTGGTACGAGCAACTGGAGGGAGCCATCCCATGACCCCGGATACGAGAATCCTGGTAACGGGCGCCGGCGGGTTTATTGGGGGATGGACTGTTGAGAGTCTGTGGTTCCACGGTTTCCGGAGAGTTGTTGCCGGCGTAAGAAGATGGTCCCGGGCGGCTCGTATCAGTCGCTTTCCCATTGAGATCGTCTTATGTGATGTCCTGAACATGGACCAAGTAGAAAAGGCAACCGAGGGTGTGGATGCCATAGTCCACTGTGCAGTGGGTACTGAAGATGTTATTATCAAAGGCACGGAAAACCTCCTTAAGGCTGCTCACCATAATCGAGTCGGGAGGTTCATTCATCTTAGTACCATCAATGTTTATGGCGAGGTTGAGGGCGAGGTGGATGAGAACTATCCCTTTATGCGTACCGGAAATAGTTATGGGGATTCGAAAATAGAAGCAGAAAAATTATGCCAGAAGTACGTAGACAGAGGGGTGTCTGTAGTCGTTCTCCGGCCGACGATTGTCTATGGTCCTTACTGCACCCTATGGGTAAAAAAATTTGCTGAACGAATGCGTTCTGGTAAATGGGGAATATTTAGGGGGATTGGTGAAGGGACGTGCAATCTTGTCTACGTACAGGATGTAGTTAACGCGATCATTCTTTGTTTGCAGTCAGAGAGAGCTGTTGGTGAGGCTTTCAATGTTAACGGCTCCGAGCAAGTAACTTGGAACGAGTACTTCTGCCGACTCAATGCGGCTCTGGGCTTACCACCGCTGTCTGAAATAGACACGAATAAGGCTGAGTTCGCTTCTACTCTGGTTGCTCCGCTAAAGGCAACAGCGCGTTTCGTGGTGAATCACTATGGGGACATGCTCACGCGAATATATCAAAGGTCTGCGGTAGCCCGAAGAATCATGAAGCGCGCAGAAGAAAGCATGATTGCAACTCCAGGAAAAGCTGAGCTCCGACAGTTCAGTAGAAAGGCTCGTTACTCTATCTCAAAAGCACGGTCAGTATTAGGCTACGAACCCAGGGTCGATCTCAACACTGGGGTGCAACTGAGCGCCCAATGGCTCCACCACGAATCTCTATTTCACATCAGGAGCGAGGAGTCGGAAGTGCCGATTTGACACTCCATTTAAAATCAGAAAGAGACGAGCGATCCGCAGACCATCAGAACTTAAGGCTGAGCTCAGTGTTACTACAGAGTTCACACAGGCTTTCTTGATAGGATATCTTCCCAGCGATGGAGGAAATGTCGATGGCATTAGAAGGTACTGAGAGTTTGAACGTCGAGGGAAAGCCTCACAGAATTCGGGTGCTGATGTACCATCGAGTCATCGATGGAGATCTTACTGAAGTGCATTGGACCTGTGTTCAAACGAGCGAGTTTCGCCGTCACCTCGAGCTGCTGGATCACTGGGGATTCACGGCGATCACCTTCGATGACTACAGGCTATACTTGACAGGGGAATTGAATCTCCCCCGAAAGCCCATCATCATTACGTTCGACGATGCCTATCTAGACGTGTATACAAACGCTTTTCCAATCCTCCAGGAATTTGGCATGAAGGCAGTGGTCTTCGCGCTCGGCAATCGAGAGATCAAGGAAAATACTTGGGATCGCCCTCTCGGGTTACCGACGGCCCCCCTTTTGAGTGACCAGGAGCTCGTTGAGTTGCACACCGCCGGCTTTGAGATCGGAGCGCATTCAATGAATCATACGCGCTTGACGACACTTTCTGAGGAGAAAGCATGGGAAGAGATTTCTCGCTCAAGGATGGTGCTAGAGATTATAATTAACTCTCCCGTCCGGAGCTTTTCCTATCCTTACGGAGATGTGAACGATTCGGTCAAGAAAATGGTTCGAGACGCTGGCTACACGATTGCCTGCAGTGTCTTCTCAGGGCCAGCAGCCTTTGGTGTCGAGCCCTTTGAAAACCGCCGCATTGCCATTCCGGCGGGAACAAACGATATCGGCTTGGGGGTGCGCGTCTTGCTTCCTTATCACCGGTATGGCTGGCTACGGTGGAAGGCAAGAAGTGCCCTCGTTAGGTTAAATGGGAAGCGCAGAGAAGACACGCGCCACTTCGAGATGATAGACACCTGACTGCTTTTTTTATGGCCGATAATAAAGCGGCGGAACAGAAAAACTTCCCTTATGGAACGAAAAGAACTAGGGGGTTTGCATGCCTCTTTACTTTGAGGATTATGTGAAACGCTTCAGTGGAACATTTTTCTTCTACGGCAACGCGACCCATGCTTTCAAGGATGTCATGGTGTGGCTCAACCGCAGACATCCGAAGAAACACCCTAACATCATCATGCCCGAGTACATCCCTGCAAAACTCTACCGCACGGTGCTCGCTGCGGGTTTTACGCCACGCTTCTATGAGGTTTACGGCAATTGTGAGTTCGACCTGGAAGAGATAGCTTCACTGATCGATGAACAGACCTCCGCCCTTTTTGCTATTCACTACTTCGGATTGCCCAGTGAACTCGATGGCTTGAGGCGCTTGGCGACAACCGCAGGAGTATACCTGATAGAGGATTGCGCGCATACGATAGCGAGTCATTTCCGTGGGAACCAGCTTGGGAGCATCGGGGATTGCGCCATTTTTAGCGTTCGAAAAATGCTGTTGCTGCCTGAGGGTGGGTTCTTGATACTGAACAAACATGCATCTGATTTCGAGCCTTCTTACCAGAAAAGAGTATCAAGTTTGTACTCGCTTTCGACCCTGTTAAAGACGAGGGGGAAATCGATCTACTTTTACCTCACCCAAGGAAAGGATCCTGCGCGACTCGCCCGCCTTCCACGAACTGGTTACATAAACCTATCCGAAGAACAGCGCATCAATGTTAAGAACATTTCACGCGTTACTGAACAGTACACCAAACATATTGATCTTGAGAAGGTCGTCACAAGAAGGAGGGAAAACTACAAGTATCTCCTTGAGAACATCAAAGACCTGCCTTTCCTCCGGCCCCTTCGTGCGAACGTGCCTGAGGGCTTTACACCCTACAGCCTACCAGTGCACGCATTGGACGGATTGCGAGACAAGCTGCGAACAACCTTATTGGAGGTTGGAATCGGCTGTGGAGCAGGATGGCCTGAGTCTCCGTTCGAAGCTCGATTTACTCGGACAGCAGACCTTTCCAACCGACTGTTGGAGCTCCCAATCCATCAGGGCATAAACCATTTCCAGCTTGATCGTGTGATAGAGTGTTTGCATAAGTTCGGCAGGAATTTAGGATACAACTGACACGAGGAAAAGAATGCTTAGGAACCCAAGCGAAGAACTGGTCATTGCTGGCGCCTCACACGCCGTACATCCATCGGGCAATGGCCGAACCGATCGGTTCTTGTCCGTAGAGGTTATCCACGAGGAAGATGCCTTTGACAAGATTCAAGTGGAATGGTCTAGCCTGGTGGAGAGGACACCCGTCCATATCTTTCAAAGTTATGAATGGCAACGACTTTGGTGGCAACATTTCGGCTGGGGACGCAGTCTTCACATTCTGTTGTTTCGTCACCAAGGCGTGTTGGTCGGTATCGCGCCCCTCTTCTTAGACACCCCAAAGTTCATGGGGCTTACCATCTCGCGCAACTTGTGCCTGCTGGGCTCCGACACGAAACACCCGGAATCTAACAGCGGATTTGACAAATATAGCCCAAGCGACTATCTGGATCTCATTGCTTTACCAGGGTTCGAGAAGGATATTAGCGACACTCTATTCAAATACCTAAAGGACCATGCAAGCATCTACGATCGCCTCGTGCTCAAGGAAATGGCGCAGAATAGTGTACTTATGACTGTGTTCGTGCCAGCGTTGAAGGAACAGGGCTGGAGGCTAAAGATTTCCCGCGGTGAGATCTGTCCACGATTAAATGTGCCCGATTCCATCGAAGAGTTCAAGCGGGGTCTCCATTCCAAGGTACGGTACCAGCTTTTCCAGACGAAAAGATCAGTTACGGAACAGGGGCTGTTCTCCGTGGAAGCCGTTAACACGGAAGAAACACTGGGCCAGTCATTCCCGGAGTTCGTTAGGCTTCATCAGCGCCGATGGAATCGACTCGGATATCCCGGGGCGTTCGCCAACGAACACTACCAAGCCTTTCTTTACGATGTCGCCAGAGTCTTCCTTCGACAGGGATGGCTCTGGTTCAAGACAGCAAGAAGCGACGGTAGATGCATCGCTGCACAATGTGCGTTCAAGTTCAAAGATCTCATGTATGACTACCTCAAAGCTTTCGATGATGAATCCCCAGAAGCAAGGCGCCGACCTGGGCGTGCACTCCTGCTTTTCTTAATAGAAGAGGCTATCCAAGAGAGAATCCGCGTGGTAGATTTCCTGAGGGGAGGAGAAAAATACAAATTCGAGCTTACACAAGACGGGAGCTTCAATTGGCACGCAGTTATCTTCAATCCCCTTAGAAAAAACAAATGGCAATTGCTGGCCCGCGCTTTCCTTGCCTTTTTGCCACGCCTTCATTGTCGCTGGGCGAAGGAACTTACCTTTCTCCGTGTCCACCTCCAGCAATGGGGGATTCCACGGTTTGCATTTCGCTATAGTCTCTTTTTGTCGAAACGCCTCAGGGATTCTTTACGACCCAAGCATCCTTCAACTAGGGGCTCGTCTGGTCAAACGATTTATCACCCGAGAATGGAACAAGAATTAGCAATTGAAGTCATCGCAGAAGAACCGAAGTTTCTTGCTCTCCGCGAGGAGTGGGAACATCTCGTCGGGTCTTGCCCTGTCTCCATTTTTCAAACCTTCGACTGGCAATGGCTCTGGTGGAAGCATTGTGGAGAAAGGCTCCGCTTGCATATCCTTACCTTCCGTACTCATGGTAGGTTAGTTGGAATTGCTCCATTGTATCTAGACGAGTGCTCTGTCTTCGGGGTTACTCTTTACCGACGACTGAGATTCATGGGACGAGGAGTCGAAGACTGGCGCTCTCAGTGGGACTTAGCCCAATTCGGTCCAAGTGACTATCTGGATGTAGTTGCCTTGCCAGAATTCCGGGAGCAGGTAGCAGGGACTCTCCTAGCGTATCTGCAGAGAGAGACACTTCTCGACGAAATGGAACTGGAAAACATTCCAGAAGGGAGTCTTCTGTTAACCACCGTCGTCCCGAAGTTGCAACGGCAAGGCCGCCCCTATAAGCTAGTGCAGGATCATGTATGTCCACGCATCACTCTGCCCAGTTCATTACAGGAATATCTCCGAGGACGGAGTCCGAAGTTCCGATATCAACTTTCTCAGACGCGGAGAGCGGCAACAGAGCAGAGCTTGTTCTCGATCGAAGCGGTCCGGTCGAGGGAAGATCTTCGACATGCCCTTCCAGAACTGATCAGACTACATCAGCTGCGTTGGAATCGAATTGGGTATCCGGGAATCTTTGCCGATAAACAATTCCAGAAATTCCAAGAAGAGGTTGCAGAGCGATTCTTGGAGAAAGGCTGGTTGTGGCTTAAGACGCTGCGGATGGATGGCCGCTGTATCGCAGCCCGACTTGGTTTCAAGTTCAAGGACTCCATGTGCGACTATCTTGCCGGGTTCGACGATCGATCCCCCGGGGCGAAGCGCAGACCAGGGTTCGCTCTTATTCTCTCAATGATGGAAGATGCCATCCAGTCCAAGATGCACACCCTCGACTTGCTCCGAGGATATGAAACCTATAAGTTCGACCTCACCTCCGAAATTCTCAATAATTGGAAGCTGGTTATCCCGAATCCCGCGTCCCAACAAAGCATCCGGGCTCGCATGTACCGGGTCGTGCATTATTTAGAGTTCTTGTGGCGAAAGGTAGTTTTCGAGGGAACGATATTCATGGTGCATTACCGACAGCACCCGTTTCCTTACTTTCTCTTCCGTTACCTCACTTTTCGCTCGAAGAAATTGTCCGAGAAGCTCAAGAACGAGCTGCGGATGGCAAAGGCAGTCCCGGACGATCGCTGAACAGCAGAGACTGTGTCAAAAGTCCGAGGTAGTACCGGTGCAGGCAACTAGTCTACAGGAGCCAAGCGAAAGAGTTCAGGTTCTCCCGGAATCCGCTCAAGAGAAGTCACACTTGACGAGTGGGCAAGGTATGGAGATTGAAGTTGTCAGAGATTCGATTAGTTTTTTCGCTCTACGCGACGAGTGGGAATGGATTGTAGCAGCATCTCCGGTCACCATCTTTCAAACTTTTGACTGGCAGTGGCTGTGGTGGAAATATTTTGGAGATGGCCTTCGTCTCCATATTTTGCTCTTTCGGTACCAGAACAAGTTGATTGGCATTGCACCTCTGTGTTTGGAGGTTCACCACTATTTCCCCCTGAAACCTTACCATCGGCTCAGGTGGATGGGAGGGGGGGTGAAAGATTTCAGATCCCAGTGGAATCTGGCAGAATATGGACCGAGCGATTACCTCGATATTATTGCCCTGCCGGGATTTGAAGCAAGAGTAGGGAACAGCTTTTTGACCTACGTACTTGAAACGAAATGGCTGGATGAGGTCGATCTGGATAATATCCATGAAAACGGAGTCCTGATGAACGCTGTCATCCCAGAGCTGAGGCGTAGTAATTATCCATTCAGGCTTCTTCAAGATCACATTTGCCAAAGAATAACCGTTCCAGCCTCCCTAGAACAGTACTTTCGCGGGCTTCGGGCCAGCGTTCGGCACCGACTGTATCAGGCGCAAAGGGCTTACATGAACGGAGGTATCTACACGATTCAATCCGTTCAATCAGAGGCAGAGTTGCGGGCGTCCTTGGAAGACTTGGTCCGGCTTCATCAACTCAGATGGAATCGTCTAGGGTATCCTGGAATGTTTGCCGACAAGCGATTTGAAAGATTCTTGAGAGAAGTGGCAAAGAGGTTTCTCGATAGGGGCTGGTTGTGCTTTAAGACAGCTCGAGTGAATGAGCAGTGTGTAGCTGCACGCTTGGGGTTTAAGTTCAAGGACACCATCAACGACTTTGTTGCCGGGCTGGATGAGAAGGCCCCCGCTGCAAAGCGGAGACCAGGTTTAGCGCTCCTGCTGTCTATGATAGAAGATGCCATCCAATCCAAGATGCGAGCGGTGAATCTTGTTCGTGGTTTTGAGACGTATAAATATGAGCTTGCTTCCGTAACGTCGAACAACTGGAAGCTAGTTATCAGCAACCTTAGATCACGACGTTCAATCCACGTCTTTTTGTACCGTGTCCTTGATTACCTAAAATTCCTCTTACGCAAGTCGTACTTTGAGTGGGTGATGTTCCGGGTACACTACCGCGAGCACGGGTTTCCACTGTTCCTTTTTCGTTATGTCTCTTTTCGCACTAAGAAATTATCGGAGAAGATCGCGAACATTCTTAAGGGGACTCGCTCATCATTCCTGAGTCAGCTCTAGCCGTCAGAGATAATTTCGGGCAGGGCATTTGCAGACTCTCAAAACTGAATAGCTAAGCAGTGGGCCAAAGGCTTTGGACCCGAGGCTCCCAAAAAAAGAACTCGTTTCATGCAACTGATCCACCACTTTCTGATGGAGGCCGCCGAGCGGTTCCCAGAGAAGGCCGCTCTGATCTGTGGAAGGAAGCAGCTTTCGTATGCCAAATTCATGAGTACAATAGGTGCCCTCTCGGCTGCTCTTCTCGATGCGGGATTAAGAAAGGGCGATCGAGCGTTGATCCTTCTCACTGACAAGGTTGATTTCTACACGTCTTGTTATGCTGTGATGAAAGCAGGTGGAATCGCCGTCCCTGTCCCTGAGGGCGTCGGACAGTCGTCGGTGGAGAGAATCGCCTCTCTCTGCTCTCCACGGATCGTTGTTACCAATGGCCGACATCTTGCCGATTTCCCGTCGTTGCATGAGAAACTAAACTGCAGGTTCTTGTTGATTGGGGGCGCCTCTGAAATGCTTCTTACACGAGAAATGGCTAATACGATCTTCGCCGATCTTGAATCGATGAGGGGAAACGAGTTTCACAAAGCGCCAAGGGTTCTGCGGGATGACGACAGCGCTTTGATTCTTTTTACGTCTGCGACACAAGGCAAGAAGGGGGTTCTGCTATCCCATCGGAATCTTGTGAGTGCAGCACTCAACAGCAACGCAGTGATGAAGATTGATTCAAGTATTCGGGAGTATATGGGGATCCCTCTTACGCCTTCGTTTGGCCTGGGGCAAAGTTTGTGCGTTCACTTTGCCGGAGGATCGTTGGTTGCCGACAATGGCTCGATTAATCCTATAGTCCTTGTTCAGAGTGTTATCAAGCACGAGTGCAACGCAATTTCTGGCCTGCCATCAGGCTTCGAGGTGTTCTTTGGACGGTTTGAGTCGCTACTCCGACGGATTGCGCCTCAAATCCGCTTCATCGAATTAGATGGCGCATCTATGCCACTGGATCACAAATGGAAGTTGCTGGAGATTTTCCCGAACGCTCAGATTTCCGCGCACTATGGCCCGGTAGAGGCAGCCCGAATTACATTCCTAGATCTCCAAAAGCAACAGAGAAAGCTGCATACCGTTGGGTACCCCTCACCAGGAGTTTCCCTCTTGATCGCCGACGAAAACGGGAACAGGGTTGGCAACATGGAGATGGGCGAGGTTCTCGTCAAGGGGGATCATGTAGCCGCTCGCTACTGGGATGACAGTGAGATGGACATCCAGCGGTACACTCCTGACGGGTGGTTCAGGACGGGGGACTACGGCTTTCTCGATCAAGAAGGGTACTTGCATCTTCTTGGTCACAGGGATGAGACAATTAACGCGGGAGAAATGAGAATCTCCCCTCTACAAGTGGAAGAAAGGATCCACGAGCTCTATCCTGATTGTGAACTATGCGTCGTTGGAATTCCCGACCCAGCCGGCATCGTCGGTGAGATCCCTGTTCTCTGCTATGTTGGCAAGGAAGGGCTCGTTATCACTCCATCCGACTTATCGCGAGCTCTGGCATCTCGCCTGGATCGGAGCAAAATTCCAAGGGTCGTCTACCGACTAGGGGATTTTCCAAAGACGGAAAGTAAGGAATTGATGCGGGGGGAATTGCGGAAAAAGATTATTGAAGGGAGTATGGATGAGAAAAAGCAGGTGCTCCAAAACTAGGAAATGACTCGAAGTTCGACCCCCGGTATCAACATAATGCAACTAGAAGAGAACGCATTTGATGATCCTGGGCTTTGAAATAGCATTGGCAGTATTGCTTGGTTTCTTTCTTTTCTACGTCGCGGCACTGAGCGTTCTGGCGTTGTTTGTTAAGCAACAGCCGATGACAAAGACATCCAGAATGCGGAAGATGGCCGTGATCGTTCCTGCGCACAATGAGGAATTAACTATCGGAAGGACGATCCACAGCGTCCTAGCAGTTGATTATCCCCGTCGGTCTTTCGACGTCATTGTCATTGCAGATAATTGTGCGGATGGGACCGCTAGGGTTGCAAGGAGCTTGGGGACAATTGTCTACGAGAGACAGAATCAGAAGCTCCGAGGAAAAGGATACGCTCTCCGTTGGTGCTTTGATCGACTCTTGTCGACTCAGGCTGGGTATGAGGCAGTGGTCATCATTGACGCCGACAGTGTTGTATCCAGAAACTTCCTCGCGGTGATGAATTTTCATTTGGAAAAAGGAGCAAAGGCTATCCAGTCGAGTGACATGGTCGAGCCGCGTCCAGGTGCGTGGAGTTCGGAGGTGACGCGAATAGGATTTATCCTCTATAACTACGTTCGGCCTTTGGGCCGTCGAGCAATCGGATGTTCGGCCGGCTTGCGAGGCAATGGCATGTGCTTTGCCGTTGATACCTTGCGGTCTGTTCCGTGGAACGCCTATTCCCTGGCGGAGGATCTCGAGTACGGGTTAGAGTTAGTCGTACACGGGATCACCGTGGTATTCGCACCTGAAGCGATCGTGTATTCACCGATGCCCCAGAGTGCTGAGAATGCAGAGAGTCAACGTGCAAGATGGGAGGCCGGGAGATTCCCGCTCGTGCGCAAATATGCTGGTCAGCTACTTCGCTTTGCGTTCAAACGGGCGTCATTCAAAGCGTTTGATGCATTTGTGGATCTCGTAACTCCACCATTGGTCAATTTGCTAGTGTTCGTGGTGTTCATGTTTCTTCTCCATCTTTTCCTCGGAGCGGTGGGCATTGATAGGATGACACGGTTCGCCTGGCTCTGGTTGGCGCTCGCAGGACTGGGCGGGTTCTACCTTATTACGGGTCTCTACGCGGGGGCTGCTGATCGGCTCGTGTACAAAGCACTTCTCTATGTTCCTCGGTACGCCGCGTGGAAGATACTGCTCTACACCAAGCTGCTATGGCGCGGCCAGGGTCAGGGGTGGATTCGGACTACACGCGAATGATCGGGTGGGCTGATGCACTGCAAGGCAAAGAAGTCCCCTCTGGGTATGCTAAGCTCAATCTCACGTGATGCCGACTGCTGAAGTACCTTGATGAATTCTCAGACACATACGGGTTCCAATCGTTGTTACAACCCACAGCCTTGGTCGCGGAGCCCCCTCCGCACGTACCGGGAGCTTATGGATCACCTGCGAGATCTCTCTCTTTGTCGGGGGGAGAAGCCGCACGAGCTACAGGCGCTCCTTTGGGATGAGTATTTCACCCTCTGCGCGATGTGGCAGGTCCTAGAAGACTTCCTGCACCCGCGTTGCGGTGGAGGATCTTCTCTGTTCACGAGTTCACGGTACTTTGAATGGCTTTTCGACTTCCTTCCTTGGCGCGTGGCAAATCTTTTGAAAAACCTCGCTCAGCGAGTCCTCCTGAAGCTCCTCGGGTGGGGAATTGACGCGGTGGCTGCGTTGCGTTTGCGAGCACGCCTGCTCCTGCGCGACAGTTCCCTACCCGGCTTTTCAGACCTTCTTCGAAAAGTCACAGCTGAGCTAGCCCTTGTAGTTATCCAGGTTCGCGATGTGAAACAGACGCCGGAAGCTTCTGTTCTGGCTCAAGTGAAGCAGCTTATCTCAGAGATTCTTACGAGACCGTACCCGCCAGACCTTGACCCTAAGGTGCTAAAAATCCCTGCTTGCTTCAAGGATTTCGATTGTCATCCGGACGACTGTCGGGAATTGATAGAGGAATTCTCGCGGACCCTTGTCAATCGAGCTATGCCAGTCACCGTCCTGGGCATCAGAACCTCTGGCTCTTATCTTGCTCCGTTGTGTTTTGGTTACCTGCGGCTCCAAGGATTCACGGATGTCACGGTGGAAAGCGTACGGCCGGGCACCCTGCTCTGCCCGGAAGAGAAAAAACGTTTGCGCCGCAGGATCCTACACGGACCGGCCTTGATTGTTGATGATCCCCCGTATTCGGGTGGGACCCTTGTTCAGACCGTACGGATTTTGAGGAAGCTCGGTGCCCCCGAGGAACACATCGTACCCCTGATCCTCCAGGAACGAGGTGCACCGTTCTTCGAGGGAAGCGGAGATGGGAAACCGCCTTTGTCGGAGACGGAGCTCCGTGGAAATAGAACGATAGTCCTCGCGCCTGAGCGATGGCGAGCGCATCGGGTTGTCGACTTGGAGATTCTCCAGAAAAACATCGGCAACATGCTTAGAAGTTCGGACGAGCGCGTTAAAGGTTTTATCGCAACAAGGGTGGCTCCTCTGACTTCCCCGCCGAGACAGGGTGGAGATGCCGGAGCCGGGTGGTCCGCCGTGCCGACAACCTATCGATGTCATAAGAAGGTTATCGTCGAGGGACAGATAATCACCACTGGGGGCTCTCAAGAGGCGCGTTTCGCAGTGAAAGGATGCGGGCTTGGTTGGTTTGAGGATCATGTGCTGGCAATAGCGGGCGCTCTTTCTGAATTCATCCCGAAGACTCGACCAGTCATGGAGGGCTTTATTATCGCTCCTTGGATTGAGGGAGTCAGAGCCGCGGACCGCCCCGATGCGGTTGATGAAAACTTCATCAAACATGCAGCCCGTTATGTGGCTCGAAGAGCAGAGAGACTCTCGCTGAACCCTAAGGCGAATATCGAGGTTGACGACCGGGAAACGGGGTGGCATACATTGGCCAAGGCTTTTGCACGTAGCTCTTGCTACCTGACTTCGCTTGCTACCCAGCGTTTGTGCAGTCGACTCATGCAGATCTCTTTCGATGCTCCGCGGATAGCGGTTGATGGAAAAATGGGGCCGGAAGAGTGGATTCTCCCTGTTAATGGAGATGGCGCGCTTAAGCTTGACTTCGAAGAGCATGATTTTGACCGGGAAGATACGTGCATCTTTGATCCGGTTTTTGATCTTGCAGGCCTGGCATTGGAACACAACTTGTCGACGCCTCTGGAAAATCTCTTGGTCTCCGAATACGAACGTGAAAGCGGTGATCGAAACGCCTCAGGGCGCTTGCCAGCTTACAAGCTTATGGTCGGCTTGCTCAAAAGGGCCCGGCTCTTGAACCTCATTGCCCTCAAGGGAAAAGTCCCACACCGTGTCGGAAGCGCCGGGGGGCAGAAGGCAAGCGCAATAGAGGTTCTGGAGATCGAGCGCACACTTTCGTCCACCGCAAACAAATTCTTGGCTTCGGCATGCGGTGTGGGTGAAGGGGAGCCACATAGTAGCCGCCTCTTTGCGATTAACATCGATGGTGTGTTGGAAAATGATCTCTTGGGGTTTAGCTGCTCCACTCCAGCCGGGGCCCTAGCACTGCGTACGCTAAAGATCCATGGATTTCAGCCAGTGCTGGTGTCGGGGCGTAGTCTGCGGGACGTAGTCGATCGGTGTCAAATTTTCCATCTCGGAGCCGGTGTTGCGGAATATGGGTCGGTTCTTTGGCTATCCGATTGTGGGAAGGCAGTCCCCCTCGTCGAGAGGGAGGAATTGGGGCAGATAGAAAAACTTCGGAACGTTTTCATCGAGACAACGGATTTCGTCGTGGATCCGGCATTCCAGTACTCGATCCGATTGTCACACTTCAACGGGGGGGCGTGGTCTCCGGTTCCAGCATCAACGGTCGAGAGTGTCATGGGAGCCAATGGTGTTGATCGGTTGCGTGTCATCGTCAGCACAGCCGCGACCCATCTTGTAGGCAAGAGCTGTAACAAAGGTAGGGGGACGATGGAGCTAAAGCGCGCGCTCGGAGCGCGTCGGGTGCATGCGATCGGCGAAGGGGCGGAAGATCTTCCCCTCCTTCGAGTCTCGGACTACGCCTATGTGCCGTCTGACGTGAATCCGAGCATAAGAAGTGCTGCGGGCAAGAGAGTGTTCCCTTTCGCTGCTGCAAGGCGTCAACAGGGATTTCTGAAAGTCGCAAGGAGGGTCGCGCATGGTAGGCAGCGAGGATGTAGAATCTGTGAATCGGCTCCAGACGCCGCCAACGATTCTCCTCTGCGATGGGCGTTGGGTCTCCGCGACCAGCCGAGGCTTAAGAACGTACTAAGGCTCCTCGGCAATGGCGTGACAGAACCTTTTCTTATAACCCGTTGATCATGTCTCGGGGTCGAGCTTGCTGTATAGTGGTAGTCTCTCATCAACGTGCTGGTAACGCAGAATGGATGGCAACCGCTCTTCAATGATGACAATGATGCTGGTGTCGCCTGGTATCGAACGGCCAGAATGGCGCGAACTCCTCCGCCTCGAAGCGGCTGATCAGTACATCAGAGCATCAATGTTTGCACGGGCGCTTAATTCGGATATCCTTGATGAGCGATTTCTCAAACGCGCACCTTTGCTGAGACGGTTTCTCTACAGAGCTTTACCAACAATAGCATCGCAGCTCCTTGAAGCATTTGTCGTTAAGAGGAGGTATGATGCTTTGATTTCGTGGTCAGAGCGATTAGGCCTTCCCTTAGCTCTACTGCTCAAGCTCACGGGTTCTCGGGTGCCAAATGTACTTCTTGCCAGCTGGATTTCAAAGCCGAAAAAAGCGATTCTCTTGAAGCATGTTCATTCTCACATTGATCGCCTCATCCTCATGTCCTCTGTGCAATGGGATTTCGCTGTCAACTGCCTTCATATCCCCGCCTCGAAGGTCGTGCTCTTGAAGTGGCCGGTGGATCAAAAATTCTGGCGCCCGATTGAATGCCCAACGGACATGATCTGCGCGGTGGGGTCAGAGATGCGTGACTATCTGACGCTTATTCAAGCCGTGCGCGGGCTGACCATAAGATGTCATATTGCAGCTGGGACACATCGCTCTGTTGAGTATTCGACGATCAAAGAGATTTCAAGCTTATCGTCCCTGCCAAGCACTATAACTATCGGAAAGAAAACATTCACCGACTTGCGTGCTTTATACGCCCGGTCTAGGTTCGTTGTTATCCCATTGCTGCCCTCGGATACTGACAACGGGACGACCTCCATCTTAGAGGCGATGGCCATGGGAAAGGCTGTCATCTGCACAAGGACGAAAGGTCAAGTCGATGTCCTCCAAGACAGGAGAACTGGAATCTTCGTCCCTCCCAGGGATCCCAAAGCACTCCGTGAGGCCATTGAGTATCTCTGGGAACATCCTGACGAAGCCGAAAGAATGGGGATGGCCGGAAGAAAGTACATCGAGGAACATCATACGATCGACGAGTTTGTTCAAAGAGTCAAAGCAATCGTTGAGCAGGTCATCGAGGAGCAAAAGAGCCGCAGCGTCAATTCAAGGGGTTTATGGGGTCGCAGCACTGCAGAGAAAAGCGCTCGGTTCCACCGTCTGGGAAAGAGAACAACAACCAACAAATCAATCTCGCGGGAGGCGAACCCCCATGCCCAAGGTTCTCATTATTGACGATGACGAAGTGCTGTTGAGGTTGCTGATCATTACCTTTACAGAGGAGGGCTACGATGTTCTGTCGACAGCAGACGGTCCCCAAGGTGTCATCCTGTACAAAGAGCATCGACCCAGTGTCGTTCTTCTCGACCTGGGCCTGCCGAGTATGAGCGGAATCGAGGTGCTCAAGGAAATCAAGGAATTTGACAACAGGGCAAAAGTGATCGTTGTGACTGGTTACGGGTCTGTAGAGTCTGCTGTGCTGGCAATTCAATACGGTGCGGCAGATTACGTTGAGAAGCCTGTTGATGTAGAGATCTTGTTGAAAAAGATGAAAGAAGTACTTGAGGTAACGGGGGGCTAGCCTATTGATTCCAGACAGGCAATGCATGACGTCGTTACTTATGAGCGAACATCTCTCTCATATCTATCCCTAATCTCTTGACAATAGGAGTTCTTTCTTGTAGGATATGACACGGAGTTTGAAAATGTCAATTCCTCTTCTTGCAGTGCTTCTTGTAAACGAGCAAACAAGAGAATTGCTGGTCCTCGCCGTGAGCCCGTTGAAACTCCCTGGAGCAGAGGAAGAAAAGAAGCAGATCTCGGCTTTTTGCTCCTATTATATCATCGGTTGTGTGACCTGTCAGTGGACATGTTTTCTCTTTTTTTCCTCGGCATCTTAGTATCCAAAGAACCTGTGGAAATTTCTAATAATAATCTGGATATCTGGGGGAACGAGCTCTCATGAGGGTAAATTCACGGCTAACAACTTTTTATGGGCTCACTACAATTTTCTCCATCTGCTCACTTGCGTTTGGACAGGCGAACTTTATCAGCCGGAGAGATGGTAATTGGAGCTACAAAGCAACCTGGACGCTGGTGTCGGGGGTTGATACAGACAGCATTCCTGATGCAGACGACAACGTCACGATAAAATCCGATCATGACGTCACCGTCAACGTGAACGCTGCGTGCAGTAATCTCAGTATCAACGATGGTTCCAAAACCGCGCAGGCTACGGTGATGCTCCAATCAGGGAGGACCCTGACGGTCAATGGAACACTCACTTGGGGGGTTAGTGGAACCTATCCGGGCTATCTGCGGAGTCTGGACGGTGCAACCGTGATTCTGAAGGGGCCAGTCTTGACGACTGGCGGCACTAGACTCGAAGCGAGATCTGGGACTGTCATCCTGAACGGCTCGAGCTCTCAAACTCTCAGCATGCCCACAACGTTGAACGGCACTCCCGTGGACAACTCGTTTTACAATCTCACCATTGATAATGCCTCAGGTGTGACGTTTCTCTCTGACGCAACTGTGAAGGGTACGCTCACGCTTACCGGCGGCAATGTCGACATGGGGTCGTTCGCATTGACGGTCGATACGGCTGGAAGTGTCTCACGCACGAGCGGGCATGTTGTAGGCAAGCTGCGTAAGTTTGTCTCCACGGGGGCAGTGTCAAGAACATTCGAAATCGGAGATGCAAGCAATTACACGCCTATTAACGTGACGTTTGGTAACGTGACTGGCGCAGGTTATTTGACAGCTTCGACGACGAGCGGTGAACATCCTAACATAGCCAGCTCTGGCATTGACGCAACCAAATCTGTGAACAGGTACTACACCTTAACGAACAGTGGGGTCACATTCGATAACTATAGTGCCACGTTTAATTTCGTGGGAGGAGATGTTGACGGGGGCGCAAACACAGCCAATTTCGTGGTAAAGAAGTTCTCCTCGAGCTGGTCATCGCCGACGATGGGAGCTGTTACCGCGACGAGTGCCCAAATCACGGGCGAAACGTCCTTCAGTGATTTTGCCATTGGCGAGGAAGCGGGGGTCAACGTTGCGGTGAAAGTCTTCCTCCAGGGTCCGTACAGCGGGGGCAGCATGAACACGGCATTGAATGATGCTGGGTACATTCCGACAACCGACCCATACACCGGGACTGAGACCGTCGGCAGCATTCCCGCAGGTGTCGTTGACTGGGTGCAGCTGCAGTTGAGAAGCAACACAACGACAACGGTGGCCAGTCGTGCGGCCTTCGTGAAGAGCGATGGCACGGTGGTGGATACAGATGGAGCGAGCAACGTGAGCTTCACGGGTGTAACGCCTGGAAGCTACTACATCGTGGTCAACCACCGCAATCACCTGTCGGTTATGAGCGCCAGCACCGTGGCCTTGAGCGGCTCGGGCAGCACGTAGAGCTTGCCGACCAGCAGGACCCGACCGCCGTC
>JBBIJH010000018.1:19843-29908 GCA_037446075.1 Ignavibacteriales bacterium | reverse complement strand
TCTTTTTCAGAAAGAACGAATAAAAAACGTTCACAACCGTGTACAGCGCCGTAACGAGGCCGAAGCGGGAGTTGATCTGGAAGCTTGCACCCAGCCCGATTGTGAGAAGCCCTGTTGCTGTGAGGGCAGCGGCGTTGATGCTGAGAGCCCCAGAGGCAACTGGCCTCTTCGATTTCAGCGGATGGATTCTGTCCTTCTCGAGGTCGGCAATATCGTTGATCAGGTAAATACTGCTTGACACCAGGGAAAAGGAGAGGAAGCCGAGGACGGTAAGCAGAAGCTCCTCAGTGCGAAGAAGGTGGCCCGAGAAAATTAAAGCTGCGAAGAGAAAAAGGTTCTTCACCCAATGCGAGATCCGCATCGATAGGAGGATGGATTGCAAAGTCAGCAACTCCACCTCCGCAAATGTTCTTTCCGACGACGGCTCAACTTTCTGTTTTGTCTCAAATCCTCGACGAGCCTTCTACGACCGACGGGTCGGTAGAGCCGCAGGGAGTCGTCGATGACATCCCATATCCTTGCCAGCCATCCACCTGCCTCAGAACACTGCCGGTTCCTCATATACTCCAAAAACCTCCGCCAGTGCGTTGCACATCTCACCGAGCGTGACGTAGCTTCGTGTGCATTCGATCAGTCGAGGCATGAGGTTCGTCCCATCGGTTGCGCTCTGCTTCAGCTCTTCCAGCGCTTTGTCTGCGGCTTCGTTATTGCGACTGGCACGAACTTGCCCGATCCGCTCCCGTTGTTTAATCTCGACTTCAGGCGGGACATGAAGGATGGGAATCTCGATTTTCTCATCTTCTTCCACGTACTCGTTCACACCGACGATGATCTTTTCTTTGGAATCCAGCTCCCGTTGGTATCGGTAGGCGGCCTCGGCGATTTCACGCTGGAAGAAGCCTGCTTCGATTGCGGGAATCACGCCACCGAGCGCATCGATCTTCTCGAAGTACTTCTCTACTTCCTCTTCCATTTTGTCCGTCAGCGCTTCGACAAAGTAACTCCCACCGAGCGGGTCGATCGTGTTCGTCACTCCGATTTCATGCGCAATGATCTGCTGCGTGCGTAGGGCAATCTTCACTGCTTTCTCCGAGGGGAGTGCGAGAGTCTCGTCCATAGAATTGGTATGAAGCGATTGTGTGCCGCCCAGGACACCCGCGAGGGCCTCGTACGCTGTCCGGATGATGTTGTTCTCCGGTTGCTGAGCTGTAAGAGACACACCCGCTGTCTGCGTGTGAAACCGAAGCATCCACGATCGAGGATTCTTCGCGCCATACTTTTGTCGCATTCGCTTCGCCCAGATGCGGCGTGCCGCTCGGTACTTCGCAACCTCCTCGAAAAAGTCCAGATGGGAGTTGAAGAAAAAGGAAAGCCGTGGCGCAAATTCGTCGATGTCGAGACCGGCTTGGATCCCCGCCTCCACATAAGCAAACCCATCAGCAAGCGTGAACGCCAGCTCTTGCACCGCCGTCGAACCGGCTTCACGTATATGATACCCGCTGATGGAGATCGGATTCCAGAGAGGCAGGCTCTCTTTGCAAAATGCGAAGATGTCGGTGATGATGCGCATCGATGGATTGGGAGGATAGATCCATTCTTTCTGCGCAATGTACTCCTTCAGGATATCGTTCTGGATCGTGCCGCGAAGCCTGCGGATGTCAGCACCTTGCTTTTCTGCCACGACGATATAGAAAGCCAGCAACATGGCGGCGGGAGCGTTGATGGTCATCGAGGTTGAGACTTTCTCGAGCGGGATGCGGTCAAAGAGGACTTCCATATCTGCCAGCGAGCTTACAGAAACACCGCACACCCCAACTTCACCAAGCGAGAGTGGGTCGTCGCAGTCGCGACCCATCAACGTCGGAAGGTCGAAGGCGACGGAGAGACCTGTCTGACCGTGGTCAAGCAGATAGTGATAGCGTTTGTTCGAATCCTCCGGCGTGCCGAACCCAGCGAACTGCCTCATCGTCCAGAGTTTTCCCCGGTACATCGTTTCGTGGATGCCCCGTGTGTACGGAAACTCGCCAGGGAATCCAAGATCCTCTTCATAATTCAGCTCCGCGACGTCATCGGGAGTGTAGAGAATCTCGATTGGCATGCCGCTGACGGTTGTGAACTTCACGTGCCTGCGCATCGGCTGGCGGCTCACCTTCTCGAGCCATTTCTTTTTCCCTTCCCGGATTTTCTCGGAGTTAGTCGTCATGAGAAGCATCCTCCGCAGTGAGCTTTGTGACTTGAACCAATAGGTCCTCGAGACGATTAGCGTTCAATGTGAGAAGCGAGCTTAGATCTTTGGTTCCCGTTCCGGTTGACACCCGGATAGCTGCCCCGGGAATTCCGTTGACACCAGGTTTTCTATCCCTTGATTAATTTTCCAGTCTTTGCCCCTTCCAGGACAATCATGCTCCCTCGGCTCGCCGCCCGCTCAGCCACTCTCTGGAATCCTTCGTCCATTTTCCCAAATGCCTCCTCCGTTCGCGAACTGATTTCCCTCAAGAGTCCATCGTCCTGAATGAATAGTTTCGTCACGACTACTGACATAACTTGAAACAAGGCCTCCACGACAGCTTTTCATCAGACTGTTCCGGTATCGACGTCGCCTTTCAACAATTACCGAAACTGCAGAATCCTCATGCTCTGTTGCCAAAAGATAATCAATTTACTTCAAAAACAAAAGCCCTGACATTTCCTTGTCAGGGCTTCAGATGCCTGAACGGGAAATTTCTGGAAGGCTATCCACCCGA
This sequence comes from Ignavibacteriales bacterium, assembly GCA_037446075.1. Taxonomy (GTDB): domain Bacteria; phylum Bacteroidota; class Ignavibacteria; order UBA10030; family JAHEZR01; genus JBBIJH01. Next base: position 27,164 of record JBBIJH010000018.1, on the reverse strand, counting down.
CCCACGGCGAAGATGCTTCATCTGGTCGTAGATGGCAGCTTGTTGCTCAGTGAGGATGGAACGAAACGCTTGGTCGGCGCGAACAAGAATCTGCTGAATTTTCTGCCTCAATTCAGCCGGGTCTTGGGTAGACTCCACTGCCGCCTTGATAGCTTGCGCGGCGGCTTCAATGATGGCCTTCGCCTTCTCCACCTGCTCTGGGGTGAGTTGCAGTTTCTGAGTCAGAACCTCAAGCGGAAAAGGAAGTGGATAAGGAGGCCTGACCTGATGGAGTCCTCCCTTAAGCTGTTCGTACTTCGCCAACTGCTCGGCGGTGAGAATCGCACGGAACTGCTCGTCCGCACGTTTCAAGATTTCCTGGATGGCGGTTCGCAGCTCAGCGGGATCAGTAATCCTAGCCAGTGCCGCTCTCAGGTCGTTCTGGGCCTGCTCAACGATCGCCTGCGCCTGCTTCAGCTGCTCGGGGCTGAGATTCAGCAGCAGCGCGAGTCTTTCAAGCCGGGCGAACAACGGATAAGGAATTGGTTTCCGGAGCAGACCTTTCTTGATCTCTTCATACTTCGCTGCCTGCTCCGCCGTGAGGATTGCAACGAATTGGGAATCGGCCCGGTGCAGGATCTCTTGGATCGCCTTCCGAAGTTCGAGCGGATCCGTGATCGATCCGATAGCAGTACGGATGTCTGTCTGAGCCTGTTGGATGATTCCCTTTGCTGCCTCCACTTGATCCGCACTCAGATTTAAGGCCAGCGCCAGTCGCTCGAGTGGAAATGGTAGCGGGTAGGGAATTCCGCTGTGGCCCCGAACGAACTCCCGATGTTGCTTCCACCTTTCGTATTGCTCGGGAGTCAGAATCGACTTGATTTCTTCATCCAACTGTCTTTCAAGCTCCTGAAGTTGAGCCCGAGCCTCTTCACGAGTAATGGCCCCCGCCTTCAACTTTTCCATGACTGCTTGTACCGCCTCGTGATACCTCTTCATCGCCTCTTCGAGCTTCTGCTTCTGCTCGGGCGTGAGGTCGCCCCCATCGAAGGAAGCAAGCGCGACGACGTTATAGTCCACGCTGGAGATGACAGCCTCTTGGGTCGCCGGGCCTGCCACGTCATCGGGGCGCGAACACCCTGCAAGAACCGCTGCAAGACCGGCAGCAATCAGTGATAGCGAAATCCGCCTCGTCATGTTCCCTCCGTTTGAGAACTGATGAATCGAAAGAGAGGAAAAAAATCCTCGGTGCTATTGCTCTTCGAGAGTTAGACAACGAAAACCAAGGAAGGTTTATTGAGAATTAGAAGTTTCCTGCACATGAATGAACCACGCACTCGCCAAACAAGCTGGTTGCCCATTCTGGAAATGTGGAGTGACTTCTCTCATTCTCAGGAAAGGAAAGTGTGGAATCTGCTTGTAGGTGTCGGACCGGGGCGCAGGCGTAGGGTTACTCAAGGCCTACAGCCGCGAACAGCTATACCTCAGCGCCTTCTAAGACCGAAATGGCCCGGTCAATGTTCTCAACATCGACAATGGCGGAGGCTGTCTTCTGCCCCTTGGCGATAGTGCAGTAGCAGTAATCAATGTTGATCCCTGCTGCCCCGAGCCGGGAGGCGACGAAGGCAAACGATCCCGGTTTATTGTTGAGGTCAAGTCGAAGAACTTCTCTTATTTCCACCTGGTACTTGCCACGTCGTAACGCGTTCAGCGCCAGATCGACATCGGAGACGGCGAGTTTTGCAACGTCCTGGAACAAACCGATCGCCTCGATGTTGATCTTTTCCATCGCGAGATGGCCAAGGAGTTCACCCAAGGCCCCGGGCCTGTTCTCCACGACGACGAAAAGTTCTTTGATTTTTTCCATGATGGGACCCCGTTGCGAGAACTGTGATCACGCGGTCATCCACGTGGAGGAAAATCGCTGATCCATCGACTCTCCTCACACGGAGATGGAACAGCACTTACAGCCCCTTCGATATCTCCAGGAACTTCTTGTACGGAATCGCCGTCCAGCTCTCGGCTTTCACTGCGCCTTTCGACATCGTGATCATCGAGACTTTTGCAGCAACTTCCTCACTCGGGGCTTCGTAGATGTCCATGAAGTCGAAGGGGCCAAGCAAAGCATAGTGCGATATCCACTTCACCTCGGGACATTTTTTCTTCACGGCTTCAAACCATTTTCGTCCGATATTTTCTCGCTTCCGCGGTTCCCCAAGGCTCTGGGGTGAGAGCTTTGTCAAAAGAACATAGGTTCCCATGTCGTACCTCCTTTCGTTGAACACACAACATGATGACGACTTGCCTCCTCTATGTTCTTCCAAATCTCTTATCTAACTCCTCGATCGAAAGCTTGATACTCACGGGACGCCCATGAGGGCAAACAGACGGCACTTCCGTCTTGAACAGTTGCTCCATCAATGCGCCCATCTCCTGAACAGAAAGTTTGTCGCCGGCCTTGATTGCTGCACGACAAGCAAAGGATCGGGCTACCCTGTCTCGAATCTCCGACGACGGATTCCTCGCATCGTCTCTGAACTCATCGAGAACCTCGCTGAAGATCGACGCTTCCTGACCCGGCTTCACATCAGGCGGCACACCCTCAACGACAATTGTTTGCTTCCCAAATATCTTGATCTGAAACCCGATCTTCTCCAGCAGTGGGGCAAGTTCGTTCACGGTCACAAACTCTGCGAGGGAAAGTTCGATCGTTTGGGGAAAGAGCAATTGCTGACTTTTCTCCGCTTCCCCTTCGAGCCGAGGCAATACCCTCTCGTACAGCACGCGTTCATGTGCCGCATGCTGGTCAACCAACATTATTCCCGAGTCAATCTCCAACAGAATATACTTGTTTTGAATTTGGCTCATCGGCCGAAACGGTGATGAAACCCTTCCCTTCATCTCGCGCTTGAGGGTCTCCACCGTCTCAAGTTCGCTGCCGACATTTCCAACGAGTTTTGCTTGCATCTCCGCTCCGGAGGATCCAAGCTGATGCAATACCCCCACGCGAGCTGCCGTAGGGAAGCCAGCCCTCTCGAATCTCAGTCTCTCACCTTCACCCGCCGCCTCTCCTTCAATGGCGATCCCGGGGAATAGATTGTGACTGCTGAGCGCCCGCCGAACCGCCATCATCACGAATCGATATACTCCCCTTTCGTCCTCGAACTTCACTTCCAGCTTCGTCGGATGAACGTTGACATCGACGCGCCGAGGATCGATCTGCAAGAATAACAGCACGAACGGGTAGGAACCTTTCTCGATGAGGTGCTCATACCCGGAATACACCGCATGATTCAGATTCCTGTTCACGATGAAGCGCTTGTTGAGATACAGGAATTGCTCCGAGGGTACTTTCCTTGCAAATTCTGGCTTCCCTAAGTAGCCGGACAAGCGATAGACCTCGCCCTCCTCGCCAAGGGGGAGGAGCGCTTTAACTGGTTTTTCTCCGAAGAGCGTAGTCAAGCGCTCCTCGAGTTCTGAGGGCCTGAGGTCCAGTATCGGTTCTTCCTCACTCACAAAACGAAAACCGATCTCAGGTCGAGCGATCGCCAACCGCTGGATGGCCTCATAGATGTGCTTGAACTCCGTTGCATTTGACTTCATGAAATGTTTCCGCGCCGGAGTGTTATAAAACAGATTCTTCACCATGAGGGAGGTTCCGGACTCCATCGCTGTCTTGGTAACCTCCTTCAGTTCACCCCCGTCCAGTTTTACCAGAGTCCCAACGTCCATCCCCGGGAGTTTCGTTTTCAACTCCACCTGTGACACGGCTGCAATGGATGCGAGGGCCTCTCCCCGGAAGCCAAGGGTACGGATGTCCTCGAGATCATCGAGAGTCTCAATCTTGCTCGTCGCATGGCGTTCGAATGCCAGTATCGCATCCTCCTCGCTCATTCCTATTCCGTCGTCCACAACTTGAACGAGAGACTTTCCGGCATCTCTGATGATGGTGGTGATGTTCGTTGCCCCAGCATCGATAGAGTTTTCGATCAGCTCTTTCACCACGGAGGCTGGTCGTTGAACGACCTCTCCTGCTGCAATCTTGCCAATGAGATCGGGAGGAAGGATCTTGATAGCGGTCGGCATCGTTTCTTGAATCAGTCTCGTGGGTTTACGCCCAAGCCGGGCGCGTCCGGAAGGATCAATTTCCCTTTTTCAACTTTCACACCTTCAAACGGGTCATTCGTCACCAGAAGATTCCCATCCAGGTCTGCGTAGTCAACAAGCGGAGAGAGATGGGCGGCGGCGGTAATGGCAACGGAAGATTCGATCATGCATCCGAGCATGACTTTCATCCCCATCGCCTTCGCCGTGTGAATCATTTTCATTGCTTCCCACAAACCTCCACACTTCATGAGTTTGATGTTGATCCCGTCGAAGGCATCAGCAAGCTTTGGGATGTCATGGACGCGGATACAATTCTCGTCAGCGATCAGAGGCAGGCTCACTCGCTCCCGGAGCCATGCGGATCCCGCCAGGTCGCTCGCTGGGAGTGGTTGCTCGACGAATTCCACTCCCTCCTGCTCGAGCCATTTGATCCGCTCGAGAGCTAGTTCCTTGCTTTTCCAGCCTTCGTTCGCATCCACTCGCACTGGTTTCCTCGTTGCCTTCCGAACCGCAGCCATGATTTCTTTATCATCGTCACTGCCCAGTTTGATCTTTAAGATCGGATACTCTTCGGCCTCTCCAATTTTCTGAACGATTACATCAGGCGAGTCAATCCCAATCGTGAACGAGGTGACAGGCGTCTTGCTCTTGTCAAGCCCCCAAAGTCTGAAAAGGGGAGCCCCCAACTTTTTGCCAATCCAGTCATGCAGTGCGATATCCACCGCAGCCTTCGCCGCAGCATTCCCGGGCCGGATGTTGTCGATGTAGGGAAGAATGTCCTGAAGCTTGAACGGATCGGACAATTTATTCACATCGACTTGGTCGAGGAAGTCATGCACTGTCTCAGCCGTTTCTCCGTAATGACTCGAAGGGCAGGCTTCGCCGTAACCCTTGATCCCGTCGTGTTCGAATGCCGTTATGATAACGGGAGCAAGATCCTCAGCACCACGAGCGATTCGGAATGTGTGGCGAAGATACAGGTCTATTCTTTCAAAGGTGAGACGCATTCTTCCCTATCAACAATGGAGAGATCTCGGATAAGCGACTTGGCCTTCCTCATCGGGAGGGAATGCAACGGTTCGATGACCACTCGGTCTTGCACAGTCTAGATCTCGGAAGCACTTGGTCGTTTGTCATCATTGTCAAATTGAAGTTTCTTCTGAAGTTTTAACCTCACCTCGGAGATTCAGATCCACCTACTTCGCGTGTGTAAGGTTAGAGAGTTTCGTAGAATGCATCCTGACTTCCTGTAGGCCTAGGTCGAAGGCTTTATCCCAGCGGCCCACTGGCGTCATAAGTCTTTTTTCGACTTCCTCTTCGGTCGACTTTGGACCAACAAGTCTTCGACACCCGACCGCTTTTCATCCGGAGCCGAATCGAGCATTTGTCTTAGCCTGTTCCGTGTTGTCTCAAGCTTCGTCTCATTGAACTCCTTATTATCCAACGAACAAAGCTTCCACAAACGCGGCCCTATCGAAAGCCTGCAGGTCGTCGATACCCTCGCCTACCCCAATGTACCGAACGGGTACTTTTAGCTCATCGGTGATTGAAAAAACAATCCCGCCTTTTGCCGTCCCATCCAGCTTTGTGAGGACCACACCAGTCACCCCAAGCGCGCTGGTGAACTTCTGTGCCTGGACTAAGCCATTCTGGCCTGTTGTCGCATCGATGACGAGGAGGACTTCATGCGGTGCATCGGGCATCTGCTTTTGAAGGACGCGCTTTATCTTTTTCAACTCCTCCATTAGGTTGATCTTCGTGTGTAGCCGACCTGCTGTATCGATCAGAAGGAGGTCGTCCCCCTGGGAGATCGCCGACTTCAGCGCATCGTACGCCACCGCGGCAGGGTCTGATCCACGGGATTGATGCACGATCCGGACGCCAGCACGCTCAGCCCAAATTTCAAGTTGCTCGTTCGAAGCAGCACGAAATGTGTCCGCAGCCGCGATCAGGACTTTCTTGCCAGCGTTCCGGTACAGATGAGCAAGCTTCCCGATCGTGGTCGTTTTTCCAGTCCCGTTGACTCCTACGATCATTACCACACGCGGTTTTTCCGCTAACTCCGGACTGGCATCGCGCGTCCCGTCGAGTGGCAAGAGGGACTCAAGTTCTGACTTTAAGAGGCGAGTTATGTCTTCAATGGATCCCGGTCGAATCTCCTTTGACTGAAGCTTTAGACTCTGAATCAGCCGTTCTGTCGTCGCCACGCCCAAGTCGCTCGTGATGAGCGTCTCTTCCAGCTTGGAAATGACTTCATCATCGAGAAATGGCTTTAGAGAGAGCACCTCCTGGATTCGCCCGAGGACTGCTTCTCTCGTTCGGCGGAGTCCGTTCTTAAGTCGTTCGAACCCAAGAACAGCCATGTGGCTTATACCTCATCAAGAACGTTGAGCCACCTGCGTTCGTGTTAACGCAGCCTCGTAGAATCGCCGGGAATATAAGTAGAGCGAAAATATCAAAAGGATCACGCTTACCCAAAGCAATATAGTTTCACCTGTCTCCAAGCTCTGAGACCGCAGAGCTGCAAGAATCATATACCCGGCTGCGGCCGCCATCGCCCACTTCCCGGGCCAGTTGGAATGGTAAATGACTCCCTTGACCTTCGCAATGTACAATCCCCCCAACAAGATCAAGGCATCCCGTCCGATGACGAGAAGCACAAACCAGGCAGGGATATCCCCAAGCGCCGAAAGAACTAAAACGACGGCACCCGCGCAAATCTTATCTGCGAGAGGATCGATCACTCTTCCAAATTCTGATTCCTGCTGGTACCTTCGAGCAATAAGGCCGTCGAAGAAGTCGGTTGCCGACGCCAACAGCATCAGCCCGACGGCGTAAATCCGGTGTGCATCGCCAGTAGAGAGAAGGAGATACAGAATCGGAACGAGCAGAAAAACCCGGGAAAGACTAAGAATGTTTGAGACCGTCCATCTTGCTTGGACCACAGAGCGTTCCTCGAGTATTTCAGTCACACCTCGTACTCATCTTTTCTTGCATCGAGGTCGATGGGTACAGGATACCGACCGCTAAAGCATGCCGTGCAATAGCTTCCACGATGTTCCTCCGGAACGGCCTCGAGCATTTTTTCCAGAGAGAGGTAACCGATGCTATCAACACCTATTTCTCGGCCGATACTCTCAACGTCTCCGTCACACCGATTTGCAATCAACTCCTTGTAGCTGGGAAAATCCATCCCATAGTGACACGGGAAACGGATGGGAGGGCAGGTGACACG
>JBBIJH010000018.1:0-19833 GCA_037446075.1 Ignavibacteriales bacterium | reverse complement strand
AGTGGATCTCTTTTGGCTCTGCTTCGCGAAGCAACTTTACCAGCAATTTCGATGTCGTCCCGCGAACAATGGAGTCATCGACGACAACCACCTTCCGTCCTTTCAGTGCCCCCTTGACCGTGTTGAATTTCGTCTTTACTTGCACTTCTCGCACATCCTGCTCGGGCTGGATGAAGGTCCGACCGACATAGTGGCTTCGGATCAGTCCGATCTCGAAGCGACTGGGGTTGCCGAGCTTCGTATTCTCAGTCACATATCCCAGAGTTGCTGTGTTGCTGGAATCGGGAACGCTGATAGCGTAGACATGGTCGTCGACTGAGTCTGGCTTCACCGGATGCTCTTGAGCCAACAGCTTCCCAAGCTTTCTTCTGATCTTGTCCACGTTTTCACCGTATATCTTGCTATCCGGCCTCGAGAAGTAGATATATTCGAAAATGCAGAAATGGGCCTTCTCGGCTTTCTTCTCCACCCAGAAAGACTGCAGCTGTCGGCTGCTCAACCCTGCCTCGTCGATAACGAGGATTTCTCCGGGTTGGACATCGCGAATGTACCTTCCGTCGATGATATCAAACGCACAAGTTTCTGACGCCACGACAAAGGCCCCATCCTTCTCGCCAAGGGCCAACGGTCGGAATCCATAGGGATCGCGAGCTGCGATGAGCTTGTCATCCGTAAGGATAACGAGAGAGTAGGCTCCTTCGATTGTATTCAGTGCTTCGAGGATCTGGGAAATCTGGTCTGACTGCTTGCTGCGCGCGATGAGATGGAGAATTATCTCACTATCTGAAGTCGTTTGGAAAATGGTACCATCTTCCTTCAACTGATTCCTGAGCGTGCGGAAGTTGGTGAGGTTCCCATTGTGGGAGAGGGCTAAATTGCCGCCTTTGTAGTTGACCGTGAAGGGCTGGATATTGGCCTTGTTGTTCGCCGATCCTGCCGTCGAATACCGGTTATGACCAATCGCACTGCGGCCTTTCAAGACATCGACGAGAAGGGCCTCCTCTCTGAAAACATCCGCAACAAGTCCCATCCCTTTAAAAACATTGAAATGATACCGGTGCTTCGATTCGAGAAACTCGCTTGTAACGATTCCCGAAGCCTCCTGCCCTCGATGCTGGAGCGCAAGAAGCCCATAGTAAGTCATCGTTGACGCCTGCGGATGCCCGTAGATGCCAAAGACAGCGCAGTTGCAGCGAGGCTTATCCAGCATGGAAGAAACTGGGGGGTAGTACACCTTCTTCACGGCATCAAACTTAACAAAATTTTCCAATCAAAACAACCTACGAGGGCCAGAAGGTGGCAATCAGTCGGAGCGACCGAGGAGACACACGTCAACTGCAGTGAAATGGGAGACGGAGGAGAGCAGGGGAAATGGATCTTCCCCGACACCTGATCGCTCACCTTAGAGCGTTCGGCCTTCTTCTCTGGGAAGCACGTGTCCTATCTGGTACGTGCGGTTGCTCGCTTCGTCAACCCGAGCATAAGAGTGGAGCTGAAACGATATTCGTAGAACACCGAACGCCGAGGGACTATGTATGCCTTGTCAGAAAGCACTCCTTTCAGATCTAAACAACCTCGCTCCGGAAGACTTCCCACAGTGTGTCGATTGCCCGTTCGGCCTCCTCCTTCGTCAAGATCAGCGGAGGGAGGAAACGGAGAACATTCTTGCTCGTGCAGTTGATAAGGATCTTCCTCTCCCGCATTTTGTCAACAACCGGTGCGCCTTCCTTGATCAGTTCGATGCCCAACATCAAGCCGAGTCCACGGACATCGGCGATGAGGCCCGGAAAGTTACGCTTCATCTCCAGAAAGGCTTTCATGAAATACTCTCCCAGTTCGGCAGCTCTGTCCACAAGTCCCTTCTCTTCAATCTCCTGCAGAGTAGCGAGGCCTGCTGCGCACGCTACAGGATTACCGCCAAAAGTCGTACCGTGCGTCCCTGGACTGAACACATCTGAGACCTTCTGGTTCCCGAGAAAAGCGCCGAGAGGTAAGCCGCCCCCGATTGGTTTTGCCAGAGCCACAATGTCCGGCGCAACCCCATAGTGCTGGAAAGCAAAAAACCTTCCCGTACGGCCGGTTCCCGTCTGAATCTCATCCCCGACCACGAGGAATCCATACTTGTCTCTCAGATCGAAAAGCTCTTCAACGAAAGCTGGCGCGGCCGGGACGACGCCTCCTTCTCCCTGTACAAACTCTAAGAAAACGGCCGCAGTATCTCCGGAGACCTTTCGGTGCAAATCATCGACATCGTTGAATTCGATGTGATCAAAATCAGGCAAGAATGGTTCGTACCCATCGCGATAGTTCGGCTTATCCATCAGCGAGAGAGCGCCCATCGTGCGCCCGCTGAAGCCGTTCGTCATGCCAAGGATTTTCGCCTTCTTCGCAGTCTTGCTCCATCTGCGGCAGAGCTTGATCGCCCCCTCGATCGCTTCTGTTCCGCTGTTGCAAAAGAAAACGTGAGCATAGCTGGACTGCCGAAGAAGAAATTCAGCGAGATGAAGCTGAGGATCTTGCAGGAAGAAGTTGGAGAGGTGGATATATCGATCAACCTGCTTCCGAATCGCCTCGACGACCCTCGGATGTCCATAGCCGAGGGCATTCACTGCAAGCCCTCCAAAGAGGTCAAGATATCGATCACCGTTCTTCGCGACAAGGTAGCAGCCTTCGCCGCGATCGATCTCGAGCGGGATGCGCTTATAAGTCTTGAAGAACAGCTTGGATTCGAGATCAAAGGATGCAGTCATGGGAGTAAGAGATGCTTCATGAAGATGTCGCAGCCATTTTGGAAAAGAGGTGGTAGAGAAACTTCACTTTCTCTTCGAGTGCTTTCAAGTTACCGTTGTTGAGGATGAGGAAGTCGGCCAGCTTTCGCTTACTCTCCGCGGGCATCTGGGAGTTGATCCTCTGGAGAACTTCTTCTCGTGATACTCCGTCGCGTTTCATCACGCGTCTGATCCTAATTTCTTCCTCGGCATCAACGACGACGACGTAGTCAAGGTCTTTGTCAGCGCCGGCTTCGTAAATCAATGCCGCTTCATGAATCACAAAGGGGGCGCCGGTTCTGCGCTTGATTAACTCCATCTCTTCGTTGATTCGGCGAATCACAAACGGATGAACAATCGCATTCAGCTTCTCCTTCTGCTTCCGGTCTGAGAACACCACGCTTGCCATTCGTTTTCGGTCCAAAAGGCCCTCTTTCGTGTAAAATTCCGGCCCGAACTCCTGTGCGATCCTGCGCACGACTTCGGCATTCGTCTCTGAAACATGGCGCGCAATCTCATCCGCCGAGAGGACGGGGACGCCAAGCTTCTTGAACATCTCGCAGACTACAGACTTCCCCCCACCAATCCCCCCGGTTACACCGATTCTTAAAAACCTTCTCTTGCGCTTACGGATGTGGACACCTTCAACGGAGAAGGATCTCGTAGCAGATCGACGAGGCATCCGGTGAGATACGGAAGAGAAACAGGCTTGAGTGATGCGCGAAGGAATCCCTACTTCGCATAAGAGATCGCGCGGACTTCTCTAATGACAATGACTTTGATCTGACCTGGATACTCCATCTCACTCTGGATCTTCGCAGCGATGTCGCGTGCGAGCTGATCAGCCGTTACGTCGTCAACTCGATCTGGCTCTACCATCACGCGGATTTCCCTGCCTGCCTGCATCACATAAGTCCTGGCCACACCCTCAAAGGACTTCGCGAGTTGTTCCAATTTCTCCAACCGCTTGACGTAGCCTTCGACGGATTCTCGGCGAGCGCCCGGTCTCGAACCACTGATTGCGTCTGCAGCTTGCACCAGGCCAGCGATTGGTGTTTCCATCGGAATGTCCTCGTGGTGGGATCCGATCGCATTGGCAACAACGGGGTGCTCCCCATATTTCTTGGCAATCTCGTACCCGATCAGAGCATGGGGGCCCTCGACGGTGCGGTCAACTGTTTTCCCTATGTCATGAAGCAAACCCGCGCGCTTCGCATGTACCTGATCAAGCCCTAACTCAACGGCCATGAGTCCGGTAAGATAAGATACCTCGATGCTATGGGCAAGGAGGTTTTGGCCGTAGCTGGAGCGGTACTTCATCTTCCCGATCAGCTTAACGATTTCTGGATGCGCCCCGTGCAGGCCACATTCGAGGAGGGCTTCCTCGCCCGTACGAACGATTTCCTCCTCAAGTTCTTTCCTCGTTTTTTCCACCACCTCTTCAATTCGAGCCGGATGAATGCGGCCATCAGCGATCAGTTTTTCAAGGGATTGCCTCGCGATCTCCCGACGAAATGGATCGAAACCTGAAAGAATCACTGCCTCGGGTGTATCGTCGACGATGACATCGATGCCCGTCGCCGCCTCGAAAGCGCGGATGTTGCGGCCTTCCCTGCCGATAATCCGACCCTTCATTTCTTCGTTCTGAATATTCAAAACGCTGACGGTGTTTTCAACGGAATGGTCGGAGGCTGTACGCTGGATCGCCTGCACGATGATCTTCTGCGCTTCTCGTTTGGCATCGAGTTTAGCCTGGTCGTGGATTTCCTTGAGAGTCTGTGACGCCTGGGCTTTGGACTCATTGATCATGTTCGTGATCAAGAGATTCCTCGCCTCTTCGCGCGTCATGCCAGAGACGCGCTCCAGCCGGGCGTTTTCCTCTTGCAGCAGCCGAGAAAGCTCGGCGCGTTTGGCCTCAATGTCTCTTGCCTTCTCCTCAAGTTCGCGCCTCAGAGCCTGGACTTCTTTTTCCTTCTTATTGACGAGGTCGAGCTTTCGATCAATGTTCTCTTCACGGCTGTCGAGCTGTTTTTCATACGCCTGAAGTTTATTTCGCTTCGCATTCGCCTCGGCCTCGAATTCTTGCTTCTTCCTGTACCATTCGTCTTTTACCTCAAGCAATTTTTCCCGCTTTAGGCTAGCAGCATCTTTCTCTGCATCACTGATGATTTTTCTTGCTCTTTCTTCAGCGCTGGCGACTTTCTTTTGCTCAGCCCGAGCATTGAGATGCCACCCAAAGTAGAACGCGACGCCCATCACGGCAACGATAAGCGGGATCAGGATGTAAATCTCTACGTTCATGGATCTCCTCCTGCCTCAGCAAACCAAGAAGCTGCTCCTCGGATAAATAAAAACCGCACGCGTCGTTCAGTCATGTGTATTGAAAGAACCTCTTTCAAAACACAGTGGGTGTCCGCCTGAACGCTTCATACTTCCACCGTCTCGCTCTTTCCGCCAGCCAGAAGAGTTACTCCGTAGCGGGGGATGTCATCGCAAGAACCGCTCGCTGTAGCGAACGTGTGGCCTGTGCTCCGCGTCCAAGAGCCGAACTCCCTATTAAAGTTAACTTGTCAGGTTCTTTAATATGTTTGACTCAAGGCGACGGTGCGGTTTAAGCTTGGATCGTCATGGACGCTCTTCTCGCACCTTGCTTTATGAGAAAGAACACTGGTCTCTCTTACGAGAGAGAGCCTTGCCCTTCCGAGGCTAAATATTGATCGAGAAAGGCATTCATCCGGTTTATTTCTGACTCCGCAAATGCCAGGAAAGAACGATACTTTTCCCTTTCTTTGAAAAGATCTTCAGTAATGTTTAAGGCCGAGAGTACAGCTACTGTCAGTGGTGGTTGCTCGGGGATTTTCTCGTGGATGGCGTGAATCATTTCATCCACATAGCCGGCAACCTTTTTGGTGACCTCCTCGCTTTCGCCCCGAAGAGGATATTCGGAGCCGAAGATCTTAACCTTGACGCCTTTTCCGTCCATTGGCATTTTGAGCCTTTCCTCCCGTGCTCCCGTAAGTGCCCCCGTGTTCTCTTCTCGCCAATCCAACTCACCACAACAAGTCAAACATACTTTCCTAAAGTCAAGCCTAAGCGTCGACTAATTTCTACTCAAATTAAAGATGAGAATTGATTCTCAGCAGAAGCTCCTTGATTCTTGATTTTAGCGCCTCTCTTTCCTCCACAGTAAATGCACTATTATTCACTTGCGGCACTTGCTTTGCTTCCAGGTCCCTGAGTTTCCGAAGATCCTCCTCCTTGCCCTTCAATTCGACCGTCAAGCGAGTTACTTGCTCTTCTAATGCGCTCACTCGCGCCTGAAGGTTTCTTCTTTCCTCCCTCAGGCTTTCAATCATCTCCGCCGTTTTCTTGACTCGATCCCAGAGCGCTTTAAAAACGACCTCAACAGCCTTCGATTCTCTGACGCTTCCGACTTCTGTGTCAAGTTGGTGTTCAGCCAACCTACTGGCCTCCTTTCAACTGCGGCTCATAGGTCTCTCCCCCACGGAGGGCAAACTACCCTCGCAATTCAGCACCGAGAGCTCGCTTGACGTGCTCGACAATTCTACGGGTCGTCTTGTCAATTTCCTCGTCCGTCAGAGTCCGCTGGAGTGAAATGAACTCCAGTGAAAACGCACAGCTTTTTTTCCCCGCCGGGATTTGGTCGCCTTTGTAAAGGTCGAAAAGTTGAATGCCCTTCAGCAAGTCCCCACCCGAGTCTCGAATGGCCTTCTCAACTTCACCGACTGGAGTTCGCTCGTCGACAACAAAAGCCAGATCGCGCGAGACAGGGGGGTACTTCGGCAGACTCTCGAAGGTGATTTTTCTTCGAGGGACTGATCGAAGAACATCAAGTGATAACTCTGCTGCAAGAACGTCTCTCTCGATATCAAACAGTTTTCTCAATGAGCTACTGATCTTGCCGAAAAAACCCACGCAACTGCCATTGATTTCAATGGCAACTGACAGCTCAGTTAAAGTGTTTGTCGTAGAATAATAAATAGATTTAATTTTGTCAAGAAAAATCTTGCCCAAGAGCACCTCAATGTCACCCTTTAGATCATAGATGTCTATCTCCCTTGATTTGCCCTCCCAGCCGGGCGGAGTTGCTCGCCCGGTCACAGCGAGACCCAAAACCTCTTGCTCGAGATACCCTGGAAAATACCTTCCCCTTTCGCCAGCCTTGGCACAGCGGAATATGTTTCCAATCTCGAAAAGCCTCAAATCCTCCGTCCCATGATAGATGTTGTGCCGGATCACCTCGAGCATCCCGGGGATCAAACTCGTCCGAAGGGCAGCCATATCCTCACTGGTCGGGTTTTGCACTTCCACGACCTCTTGACCGCTAAGAGAAGCGACCGATTTCTTTTGCAAGCTGTTTGTCACAAGCTCGCGATACCCTCTCGCGATCAGCATCTCTCGACATCGATCACCAAGACTTTCAGGAACGGGTTGAGAGGCGAATTTCAAAGCGGTCCCCATCTTCGTCTCAATGTTTTCGTATCCATAAATTCGCGCCACTTCTTCAATCAAATCGATCTCTCTTTCTATGTCCGGGCGGAAAGTCGGAACTTGAATCAGAACACGCTTCGGGCTCTTTGAAGGCGCGACCTTCATTGGAGAGAGCTCCAGTGAAGTCAAGATCGTGCTCACCTTTTTGGGACTGATAGCTGTGCCGAGAATCTCATTCACCCTGCTGAACCTCAAGCTGACCTTCTTTGGCAAAATCTTGTTCGGATAGATGTCAATGACTCCCTTCAAGACGACTCCACCGCAGACTTCCTGTACAAGTTGGGCACAGCGGTTGAGAGCAGCAATCGTGATATTCGGGTCCGCACCGCGCTCGAAGCGTTGTGATGCGTCTGTGCTTACACCGAGCCTCTTCGACGTCCGCCGAATACTACGCGGACTGAAGTACGCACTCTCTATCAAGATGTTTCTCGTGCTATCGGAGATTTCTGTGTTGGCCCCTCCCATCACGCCTGCAATAGCAACAGGCCGTACCGCATCACAGATCATTAAAGTTTCGGACGTTAAACTCCTCCCTCTTCCATCGAGCGTGACGAAGTGTTCACCTTCCTTTGCCTTCCTGACAACAATTCTCTTCCCTTCGAGTCTATCATAATCGAAGGCGTGCAGCGGATGGCCAAGTTCCAACAATACAAAGTTTGTTATATCGACTACGTTATTGACAGCCCGGACACCGACGGCTCTGAGCTGGTCTTGCAACCACTTCGGCGATGGTTCAACTCGCACGTCGTGGATAACCCTAGCGGAGTACCGCGGGCAATTTTCAAGATCAAGTATTTCGACTGATGCCCACGCTACCGTCCGTCCAGAGGATTCAGTCAGCCTTATGGCTGGCTTTTTGACTTTCAATCCGAAGAGTGCGGCAACCTCTCGTGCGATCCCGATATGACTAAGGCAATCCGGCCTGTTGGGTGTCACCGCGATCTCGAGGACAACGTCATCGAGGCCGAGATAGCGTGCCAGAGGCATCCCTATTGGCGCATCCTGATCAAGGACCATGATTCCCTGAGCATCAGAACCAAGCCCAAGCTCGAACTCTGAGCAAATCATCCCACTTGATTCTACTCCACGAATCAGAGCCTTTCCCAAGGTGAATGGCCTGCCCTCGGGGTCGTGCTGGTCACGTGGCACGGTTGCCCCTACCAGCGCTATCGGGACTTTCTGACCTGGAGCGACATTCGGCGCTCCACAGACGATGCTCAGGGTCTCCTTCCCAGTGTTCACACTGCAGACAGCCAGCTTGTCAGCGTTTGGATGGGACTTTACTTCGAGCACCTCTGCAACGAGGAACTTCTCATATTTCTGACCGAGATTCTCCACGGACTCCACTTCCAGTCCGGCCAAAGTCAGTCTGCTGGCAAGCTCCTCTATGGGGACGTTAACATCCACATATTTTTTCAGCCACTTTAGCGAAACTTTCATCTTAGCGCTCAGCGCAGCCTTAGAACTGACTTAGAAAACGCACGTCGTTTTCAAAATAGAGTCTGATGTCATCCACCCCATACAGCAACTGAGCGATTCGTTCGATCCCCATTCCAAAGGCATATCCTGTGTACTTCTCTTCATCATACCCCACGTTTCTGTACAGGTTGGGATCCACCATCCCAGCGCCCAAGATTTCAGTCCACCCAAGGAATTTGCACACACGGCAACCCTTCCCTCCGCAAATAGTGCAGGATATATCCATTTCTGCGCTCGGTTCAGTGAAAGGAAAGTAACTTGCTCGGAACCTGACGCCGATGTCGCTTCCGAAGATTTGCCTTGCAAAGGCCACCAGCGTACCTTTGAGTTCCGCAAACGTCACTCCCACATCAACGAAAAGGCCTTCGACTTGATGGAAAACGCAAAAGGCACGAGCACTCACCGCCTCATTTCGATAGCACCGGCCGGGAATGATCACACGAATCGGAGGCTGCTGGCTCTCCATGACACGGATTTGGACGGGAGTTGTGTGTGTGCGAAGAAGAATCTTGTCGGTGATGAAAAATGTATCCTGCATATCTCGGGCAGGATGGTCCGGTGGGAAATTTACAGCCTCGAAATTGTGGTAATCATCTTCAATCTCTGGGCCTGTCGCAATGTTAAAACCCATTCCGACGAAGACTCCCCTGATCTGTTCCCACGTCTGCGTGACCGGATGTTTCGAGCCGACCCAGCCACGCCTCCCGGGAAGGGTGAGGTCGAGCGCCACCTCCGTTTCTGATTTCTGCGCTTCGATGCTCCGCTTCTTCTCATCGTACTTGACCTGGCTAAGAGCACGGAGTTCATTCAACGCTTTTCCGACTGTGGGTCGTTCACTTGGAGAAACTTCTTTCAGCCTATCGAAGAGTTGGGCGATTCGTCCCTTTCTGGCAAGATAGCGGATGCGAAAGTTTTCAAGCTCGTGCGGATCACTCAACCGCTCGATGTCGGAAAGGATTTGTTGTTTGAGCTGTTCGATTTCGTCAAGCATGGGTAAGAGAAACGAGCGATCAATGAAGATCGGGTAGGTCGGAAAAATGAGAATCTTCCCTCATCGCTCAGAAGAGAACACCGTTCAGCGCGACGCAAGAAGATTTCTCAGGCAAAAGCGAATCTGACCACTTCGGCGAAAGCCTCGGGACTTTTGAGCGCAAGGTCAGCGAGCACTTTCCGACTGATTCCCACCTTTTTCCTGTCGAGGGCGGCCATGAGCCTTGAGTAGGACGTGCCATGCATACGAGCACCGGCATTGATCCGCGTAATCCAGAGTCTCCGAAAGTCTCGCTTCCGCGCCCGGCGGTCTCGATACGCATACTGCATTCCCTTCTCGACGTGGTGTTTGGCAATTGTATAGACTTTGCTTCTCGCGCCCCAGTAGCCCTTCGCTTGAGCCAGAACCCGCTTTCGTCGGCGATGAGAAGCAACTAGATGCTTAGCACGCGGCATGGATTTCTTCTCCCTTTAATCAGAGAATCTTCGTCATTTCTGCGTTAACCCGGAAGCAACCTTGCAATCCGACCCTCGTCGGCCGGGGAGACCATGGCTGGCCTTCGGAGATGGCGCTTCCGCTTGGATGACTTTGAAGTAAGGATGTGGCTACGGAATGCGTGGCGTCTCTTGAATTTGCCGGACGCAGTCCGTTTAAACGATTTCATCGCGCTCCGATTGGATTTCATCTTCGGCATGGGAGATTCACTTCCTTTCACTGTTCGACTCGAGGTTCAATGTCCACTCGTGCTTGCTGCTTTTTCTTTCCAGTTCGATCAGGAGCAAATATCATCACGAGCTGGCGACCTTCTAATTTCATTCCCTGGTCGATCTTTGCAATGTCGCTCATCTTCTCCGTGAATCTTTCCAGCACTCCTTTCCCGAGATCCTGGTAGGTAATCTCGCGACCTTTGAAAACCACCGTCGCTTTTACCTTATGGCCGTCCTTAATGAACTGACGAGCATGGCGTGTCTTAAACTCAAAGTCATGCACATCCGTGTTCGGGTGGAATCGAATCTCCTTAACCTGCGCTACATGCTGATGCTTCCTCTGGAGACGTTCCTTTTTTGCAAGCTCGTACTTATACTTGCCGAAATCCATCACCTTGCAGACGGGCGGATCGACGTTTGGAACGATCTCGATGAGGTCGCGGTTCCGAGACCGAGCAATTTCGATCGCCTCACGTGAGCTCATTACGCCGAGCTGCTGGCCTTCTTCATCGATCACCCGCACCTTAGGCGCGCGAATCTCTTCGTTGATTCGCGCTTGCTTGTCCTTGATCTCTTAGCCTCCTATGAGTTTAGAATTTTCTCTTTGATCTCTGAAAGGATTTTCTGCAGGAACTCATCGAATTTCATGCCCCCGAGATCGCCGCGCCTATGACGGCGAACGGAAACCATTCCACTCGCGACTTCCTTTCGTCCAACAATGAGCATATAAGGCACTTTTTTCAGTTCCCACTCCCTGATTTTGTACGTCACTTTTTCATTTCGATCGTCTAGCTCAACCCGGACGCTCTCTCGCGAAAGTTTATCAGCGAGCGAACGAGCATATACCAGCTGATCGTCTGTGATGGGAAGAACCGCCACCTGAACGGGCGAGAGCCAGACGGGGAACTCACCCGCATAATGCTCGATAAGCATGCCGATAAGGCGCTCAAGGGAGCCCAGAGGAGCGCGGTGGATAACGACAGGGCGGTGTTTCTGCCCATCGCTCCCGACATACTCCAGATCGAAGCGCTCTGGCATCACATAGTCTACTTGGACGGTTCCGAGTTGCCATGTCCGCCCGAGGACGTCCCTGAACATGAAGTCAATCTTAGGTCCATAGAAGGCTGCCTCTCCGATCCCGACCACGTACTTCAGCTTCATTAGGTCCGCAGCTTCCTGGATATCTCTTTCTGCCTTCTCCCATAATTCATCCGCTCCCCCATATTTGTCCTTGTTCGTCGGATCCCGAAAAGAAAGCCTCGTCGTGAATTCTTTCAGTCCGAGAGTGTTGAAGACATGCTGAATCAGATCGATGACGTCACAAAGCTCGTCTTTCAGTTGATCCTGCCGGACGAACATGTGGGAATCGTCAATCGTGAAGGAACGTACCCGAGTCAGCCCATTTAACTCGCCCGATTGCTCGTAGCGATACACGGTTCCAAACTCGGCGAGGCGGATTGGCAGCTCCCGATAGCTGCGCGGCTTGGAAAGATAGATTTGAAAATGATGGGGACAGTTCATCGGCTTCAATAAGTATTCCTCATCTTCCACCCGGATCGGTGCGAATTGGC
This sequence comes from Ignavibacteriales bacterium, assembly GCA_037446075.1. Taxonomy (GTDB): domain Bacteria; phylum Bacteroidota; class Ignavibacteria; order UBA10030; family JAHEZR01; genus JBBIJH01. Next base: position 7,805 of record JBBIJH010000018.1, on the reverse strand, counting down.
TGTCCTTGAAATAAGGGTAGTGGCCGCTCGTCTTGTAGAGGTTGATGTTCCCAATGTGAGGCGTGACAACGGGAAGATAGCCTCTCTTCCTCTGCTCTTCTCTGAGGAAGTTTTCCAACGTTTCCCGTATGACCGTTCCCTTCGGCAACCAGAGTGGGAGTCCGCCACCGACCTTTGGCGTCAGAAGAAAAAGCTCGAGATCTGCTCCCAGCTTTCGATGGTCGCGTCGCTTTGCTTCCTCGACTCGATAAAGGTACTCGTCCAGTTCCTTCTGGGTCGGGAAGGTAATGCCGTAGATGCGCTGGAGCATCTTATTCTTTTCGCTCCCCCTCCAGTAGGCTCCAGCTACACTGAGAAGCTTAATCGCCTTGATACGCCCAGTCGAGGGTATGTGCGGACCCGAGCACAGGTCGACAAAGTTCCCATGCTCGTAAAATGTGATGTGTTCGTTCTTCAGCTCCTGGAGGAGTTCGATCTTATACGGATCTCCTTTCTGTTGGAAGTAACGAACAGCTTCTTCCCACGAAACATCCCGTCGTACGTAGGGCACATCGCGATGCGCGAGCTGCCGCATCTTCTCTTCAATGCGCGCAAGATCCTCCATAGTGAGCGCATGATCGCCTACGTCGATATCGTAGTAAAACCCATTCTCGATCGCCGGCCCGACTCCGAATTTCGCCCCAGGAAAGAGAGACTCCACGGCTTCCGCCATCAAATGAGCCGAGCTATGCCAGTATGCTTGTTTCCCCTCAAAGTCTTCCCAGAAAAGAATCTTGACCTCAGCATCGTGTTCGATCCCTCGCGCCAGATCCCAAGTCTGGCCATCCACGGAAATCGCAAGGGCCTCCGCCGCGCGAGCGTTCAGGAGAGCTCTCGCGATTTCTCCCCCGGTAACACCTCTCCTGAACTCTTTCACGCTCTTGTCGGGCAGTATGATCTTGATGTTCTCCACCTGGAAATGCTATGGGTTGTATCGCTCCCCGCAGTTCGAGGCGACGGGCGGATTCGAACCGCCGAATCGAGGTTTTGCAGACCTCTCCCTTAAGCCACTTGGGTACGTCGCCACGTAGGAATTTGGAATCTTGAAATTCGAATCTCGATTTTTTTCCTCGTGGGCCCTAGTGGATTCGAACCACTGACCTCTACCGTGTCAAGGTAGCGCTCTGAACCAACTGAGCTAAGAGCCCAAGGAGAATTTTCAATCTGGTTGGAAATTTCCAATTTGCAAATTCCACGTGCCGGGGACCGGAATCGAACCGGTACGTCCCGCTTTACGGGACAAAGGATTTTAAGTCCTTCGCGTCTACCAGTTCCGCCACCCCGGCATTATTGCTCATGCTCCGGGGAAATGTCCTTCTTTCGTTCCTTTGCCACTCCGATGGCCTTCCCATCCCGAGAACCACCAGTACTTTCCTCGACCGAAGAGAATCGACAGACCCCAAGCGATGAGCAGAGATGGCCAGATAACCCCCCATGACCCTCTCGGTAGGACTCCCAGGTTCTTCAGAAGAAAAACCACCCCGACGATTATCAGGAAATAAGCGAAGAACATGTGCCAGACTGATGCCCGGAATTCTGTACGATCGCTACCGGCGATGGAGCTCCAAAAGCCCTCCTAGGCCCACGTCTCAAACTTGCGCTCATCGCGCTCCTGAACATCTCCCGCACTTCCACCGCGACGTTCAGGAACAAAAACCCCGCCACCTGGTGGGATTGGGGGCGGCGGGGCATCTTAAAGAGGAAGTGTGAAAAACATGGCAACCCGTGCAAGCGAGCCGCCACGTGTCCCGCGTTAGCGGGACAGAGCGGGAAACGGGATTCGAACCCGCGACATTCACCTTGGCAAGGTGACGCTCTGCCAACTGAGCTATTCCCGCGCTGCGAGAATATAATAAATCTGGTGTCCGTTTGCAAGTAATTTTTTGGACCTCGCTTCTGACCTAACCGCCTCATCCGCAACAAATTAAGGCGTTAGAGAAAAGCCCGAAGCCATCTCATCTTCAGCCAACCAGATCGGAATAAGAGCCGCTGCTCGGGACTTTCCCATCAAGTCCGAATGTCGCGCACAATGACTTCATCAGCTCACGTGCTTGCTGTCTCTTGCCGCGTCTGACAACTTCTATCTCGATGAAGTTGCCGAGACCGCGCACCCTGTCGAGATGAATCCGTGCATCACCGTAAATATACACCTTTCGATGCTTTGTCACAACTCGGGTCACCCCCAAGATCCGTTGCAAGATTGATTTCACTTTCGCTGGTTCTCCAACTCTCGCCGTCGTATAGATGCTCCATCTAGCCTTGGCCTGGTTCGGTCGCTCATAGAAGATTAACTCTGAACGTCTCGTTGTCTCCCGTAGCTTCAGTCTTCCCTTAGTAACTCGAAAATACGTGTCTTTCTGCACACCCGAGAAGACACAGCGACCCAATTTCCTAGCGATGATCTCTAGCTCTGAAAGATTCGAAGCCTTGTTCTTGATTTCCAGGTTTTCAGGCATGCTTTCAGCTGCACGCGGAAGGAGCTGCCCACGAGATATGAGGCAACTGAGCGGCAAGGATGACGGTGGGAAGAGTCTCACCTTTCGATATCGATGATCTCATACTCTAAGGTGCCTGCAGGCACGTTGATCTTGACGACCTCTCCAACTTTCTTGCCCAGCAAGGCCTTGCCCACAGGAGAGGTTACGGAGATCTTGTTCTCGTTGAAGTTGGATTCCTCTGGCGACACCAGCGTGTAACGAAACTCCCGATTCGACTTTACATCTTTCACTTTCACCGTCGAAAGAATGTAGACCTTATCGTTCGGCAAGTCTTTGCTCTCGATGATCCTTGCCCTGGAGAGAGTTTCTTCCAGCTTGGCAATGCGGATTTCCAAATGCTCCTGAGCTTCTTTTGCCGCATCGTACTCAGAATTTTCGGCGAGGTCACCGTGGCCGCGGGCCTCTGCAATTTTCTGTGCCATCTCTCTCCGGCCCTTCGTTTTCAACTCGCGCAGCTCGGCCTCAAGCTCTACGAGTCGCTCGCGTGTGAGGTAAACTGCGCTATTCGACTTGCTATTCCCGGGCATCACAACATCGCCATTGCGTTTATCATTTCTTCTTTCCCACCATGCTGCCGACCTTCAAAAAGAAAAGCCATCATTCCCGTGACGGGGAATGGTGGCTACAAACGAGTGCCTTTGACTACTGCATCTGTTCCTGTTGAACTAATATGAATTTCTGAACAAAAGTCAAGTAAAATCTTTTATACGGGAACATTCAACTAGGGATGCTTCACAAGGAGAAGGTGTCCGAGCTTATCCCGCTTCGTGACCAAGTACTTTTCATTTTTCTCATTTGGCTGTACTTCGAGCGGTACGCGCTCAACGATCTTCAGTCCGTAACCGTGTAGACCCACTACCTTTTTCGGGTTATTCGTCATTAACCGCATTTTGCCCACCCCGAGGTCGCGCAAGATCTGCGCTCCAATCCCATAGTCCCTCAAGTCTGGACGGAAACCCAGCTTCTCATTTGCTTCCACCGTATCCATCCCTTCATCCTGCAAGGTGTATGCTTTTAACTTGTTCGCCAGTCCGATTCCCCTTCCTTCTTGCCTCATGTAAAGAACGACTCCGCAGCCTTCTCTTTCGACCATTTGTATAGCCGAAACAAGCTGATCATGGCAATCGCATCGCAGCGATCCGAAAACGTCTCCTGTTAAGCACTCGGAGTGGACACGAACGAGCGTTGGGCGCTCAGCAGAGATTTCTCCCTTCACCAAGGCGACGTGCTCCTTGCTATCGGTCTCACTCTTGTAGAGGTGCACTTTGAACTCGCCGTATCGTGTTGGTAGGACGGTCGAGACAACTCGCTGAACAAGCTTCTCTCTCTGCATACGATATTCGATGAGGCGCCTGACTGTCACGACCTTCAATTCGAATTCGCTTGCAAGCTTCAGAAGGTCGGGCACGCGAGCCATCGAACCGTCTTCCTTCAATATCTCACAAAGAGCTCCAGCGGGATATAAACCCGCAAGGCGGCACAGATCAATAACAGCTTCGGTGTGACCTGCACGGCGAAGGACCCCGCCATCCAACGCCTTCAATGGAAACACATGACCAGGCCGAGCGAGATCGCTCGCCTTCGTCTTCGGATTGATGAGGGCTTGGATCGTGGCAGCACGATCGGCTGCTGAGACACCCGTGCTCGTCCCGTGAATGAAGTCCACCGAAACTGTGAATGAAGTCTCGTGGAGAGAGGTGTTGCTGTCGACCATTGATTCCAGCCCGAGTTCATTCGCGCGCTGAGTTGTGATGGGCGCACAGAGCACGCCCCGTCCGTATTTGAGCATGAAATTGATGGCCTCGGGCGTAACCTTTTCGCCAGCCACAACGAAGTCGCCCTCATTCTCCCGATCTTCGTCATCGACGACGATGACAATCTTACCTGCCTTAATCGCCTCGATCGCTTCTGGAATGCTCGAGAATCCAGCGCTCTTCCTTTCCTTCATAATTCACCCCGCAGCCTGAATCTTATCCCTCAGCTTCTTTAAGAATCGTAATAACAGAGCTCCGCTCGCACTTTACCTTCACATTCTCTGCAACCTGGAGGAGCAAAGTCTTGTCATCTATCCCGACAATCGTACCGTGCAGACCACCTGCCGCAACCACTTTGTCGCCCTTCTTCAGTGAGCCCAGCAAGCTCTGCCGTTCTTTTTGCCTTTTTTGCTGAGGGCGGATGATAAAGAAATAGAAGACGATGAAAATCAGTACTAAAGGGAGGAATAAATTCAAAAGACCTCCACCCTGTCCTCCCTCCTGCGAGGGTGGCTGCATTGCTAACAGCTCAAACGGATAGGTCATGCACTTTTCTCCTTAGAGTGTTCAGTTCCAATCTTAGTTTCTTGACTCAGTACCAAGCCGGGCTAGAGATTCTCTCTTCCAAGCTCTGAACCGCCCGTCCCTAATTGCTTCACGCGCCGACTGCATCAGGGATAGGTAGTAACTAAGATTATGGAGCGTCATCAATTGAAGTCCCAGGATTTCCTTCGTCTGATAGAGATAACGCAGATACGCGCGCGTAAAGTTCTTGCAACAATAACAGAAACAGTCCAGATCTAGCGGCTGGAAGTCATCCTTGTAACGTGCGTTCTTCAAAGTGATAGTCCCCGCAGAAGTGAACGCCATCCCGTTCCGGCCGTTCCTCGTGGGAAGGACACAATCAAACATGTCACAACCCCGCTCGATTGATTCCAATAGATTCTCCGGTGTCCCCACTCCCATCAAGTACCGAGGCTTATCGGCGGGCAGAAGCTCTGTACAGAACTTCACGACTTCATACATCACCGGGACAGGTTCACCCACCGCCAAGCCACCGATTGCGTAACCATCAAAGTCCAATTCTACCAGACGCTCGATGCATCTTCTTCGAAGGTCTGTGTACGTGCTTCCTTGGACGATGCCAAAGAGTGCCTGGGAGTGTGCATAAACCTCTCTCAGATTCCTCTCTGCTTCCTTCGAGCGTTCGGCCCACCGTAAGGTCCGATGAACGGAATCTCGGGTGTGTTCAAAATCACAAGGGTACGGCAGGCACTCATCCAGAGTTGTGATGATGTCCGCACCGATCGCCCGTTGAAGTTCAATGACGCGCTCAGGTGAGAAGAAGTGAATCTAACCATCGATGTGTGAATCGAAACGAAAGCCCGATTCGTATATCTCTCGCAGGCCCGTCAAGCTGAATACCTGGAAACCTCCACTGTCTGTTAGAATGGAACGATTCCAGTTGACGAATCGATGCAACCCCCCGGCATTCTTTAGCAGCTCTACTCCTGGTCTCAAGGAAAGATGGTACGTGTTCCCTAAAATGATCTGAGCCCCGATCTCCTCCAGCTCGCGTGGCTCAATACTCTTCACGGTTCCTTGCGTGCCGATCGGAATAAAAACAGGGGTCTCGACAACCCCGTGATCGGTATGAATCAGCCCCGCCCGTGCGGAGCCATCCGAATGAAGAAGTTCAAACCGGAATCCCACACCAAATTACCCAAATCAGCAATGAAAGTCAAGGTCGAGTGGTCGTACCCTAGGGGAGCCCTATTTCACGGCGTGCGCTTATCTTCTGACGCACAAACAAGTAGGCCGTCGATAGTAGCCCGCCTGCAGCATCCGCGAGTGCATCTGCATAGTCTGGTGACCTCCCCGGGACGACCGTCTGGTGTAATTCATCGAGGAATCCGTAAGAGGCGACAATCACGAGAGACAAGACCAGATGATGCGACGACAGCAAAGGCAGCCGACTCTGGAATCGAAATGCCCGATTGAGCAACAAACCAAAGACAAAGAAAATCGAAACGTGAAAAGCTTTATCAAGACCGAGTGGAGGAGAGAACGGGACCATCGTGGCCGGGATCGAGGAGAGGGTAAAGATAAATACTGCCCACACCAGCGCTGGAAGTTGATAGCGCCAAAAGTTTGCAGGCCGGATATTTTCCATCAGCTGCCATCTCCCGCTTTTACTTGCCGGATTGCTGCTGGGAGGGCTTCGAGTATATCGGTGGCGACCAAGCTCATCTCTCCATACTTTGCTCTCGCCATGTCACCCGCCCACCCGTGGAGGAAGACTCCGGATACAGCCGCATCCACAGCGGGGATGTGTTGACCCCACAAAGCTGCAATCGTCCCGGTGAGAACATCGCCTGCCCCGGCTGTCGCCATCCCAGGATTCCCTGTACTGTTGATGTAGACACGGCCATCGGGTGTGGCAGTGACGGTCGGAGCGCCCTTCAAGACGAGAATGGAGTTCAGTTTCCTCGCCTGCACACGCGCAACCTCAATACGGCCCTCCTCGATCTCCTCCGCCTCCCGGCAGCTGATTCGAGCAAGGTCTCCGGTGTGCGGTGTGAGAATCGTTTCCGCTTCTCTCTTCTTCAGCGAGGACGTTTCCGTCGCAAGAGCGTTCAAGCCATCGGCGTCAACCAGAATCGGTTTTCGGATCGAGACCACAAGGTCGAGAATCAACTCTTGTGTTTCCTTGTTCCGACCCAAGCCCGGACCGATCACGACTAGATCAGACCACTGAACAAACCGATCTATCTCAGGCAGCGCTTTCTTGCTGATAGTTTGTACATCGGTCTCTTCGAGCGGATGGGGCATCACCTCCGTCAGCTTTCGAGAAATGATCGGAAGAAGGCTCTTCGGAGTTCCCAGGACCACTGCCCCAGCACCCGCCCGCATCGCCGACTGGCAGCTCATGACGGCTGCGCCGGTGAGTCCGCGAGCACCAGCAAGAACAAAAATCTTCCCGACGCTATGCTTATGCGCGTCGAAAGGCCTGCGCGGGAGCATCCGACGGACATCGTCCTTCTCGACAAGCCACGTCTTGATACCAGAACGGTCGTACACAGCGCGAGGAATTCCAATGTCCGCAACGAAGACCCTGCCGGCACACTCTCTCCCACGATGTACCAACAAACCAATTTTCCTCAGTCCCATCGTGATTGTGGCATCCGCCCGGACAGCGATGTTTTCCACCTTCCCGTTGTCAGCATTAACTCCAGAGGGAATATCCACCGCGATTACCTTCGAGCGACTCTCATTCATCCATCGGATGATTCTCTCGTATTCTCCTCTCACAGCGCCTGTGAACCCCGTCCCGAATATGGCATCCACGAGAATATCCGGCTTTGGGTACGCCCCAAGCTTTCTTGCATTGGCATGTTCGACAAGCTGGAGCTTTTGATGTTTCTTCCACTTCAGCGCTTCCTTGAGAACTCCGAAGTTCGTCTCCGGGTCTCCTGTCAGTTCTCTTCTTCCAGCACAGAGGAATACCTTGACT
>JBBIJH010000017.1:0-30555 GCA_037446075.1 Ignavibacteriales bacterium | reverse complement strand
ACCCCAACTTCTCAAACACGACGGGACTGAATTCCAAAGCAAGGACCGTTGTATAGAGCATGACACACCACGCCACCTCGAACATCACCGAGCGGGGGTTCCACATGATGATCGCGTGCCAGATGCGGTCCGGCCGACCGAGATCATACAGCAAGGCAACGACAACGAGGAGGTACCCAAGGAATGCCGTCAGGATGGTTGGCCGAAGGATTGGCCTGAAGCGGTCCAGCTTGAACAGATAGACAGTGGCGGCGATGGTAAACCCTCCAGCGGCGAGGCCAACTCCGCAGAGAATGTCGAAGCCGATCCACAAGCCCCAGGGGAATTCATCGCTCAAGTTGGTGACCGCACCGAGACCTCTCGTGTACCGAATGTACGTCGTATAAAGACCAAGAGCGACAAGGATGACGAACACCGATCGCCAGAATGTCAGTTTCTTGAGCATGTTTTTCATTTTCATTTTCCAGTTTTGAGTTCGTCGATGCTCTCTTCATCATCTATCATCTCTTTGAGTTTCTTCTCGAGCTTCCGCACTTCGTCACGCCGGTTCGTGATCCACCAGATCCCGTACAAGAAAACTCCACCCACGAACACAACCTTCGGAATCTTAGAAAGGGCCTCCCATGTACGGATGGGCAGGGGCTCTCTTGAGAGATCCGTTCGAAAACCGAGCGACCCGAAGGGAACTGCCGAAAGGTAAAAGACGGACGTCCCACCGATCTCGCTCTCTCCGTAGATATAATGCACGTACTCGTCGGGGCTCTCTGCGATGCGCCGATGTGCCTCACGGAGGATTTCGCTCCGATCTCCAAAGATGCTTGCACCGGTCGGACATGCTTCGACGCACGCAGGCGCCAAACCTTCTGCAGTTCGTTTGTAGCAGAGGTTACACTTTTGCATCTTTGGTGCGACGCTGTTCCACTCGTACCGAGGAACTTGGAACGGACACGCCTGCATGCAGTAGCGACAGCCCATGCACTTCGCCGCGTCATAGACGACAGCTCCACTGGAGGTCTTCTCAATTGCGCCCACCGGGCACACTGAAGCACAGGTCGGGATCTCACAGTGCATGCAGAGATGCCTCACATAGATCCCATTCCGTTCCTCGATAGCGGTATATGCGGTGGCAGAGAGTTTGGTTTCCTCCCTATCGGGGAGTCCGTTTGCCTCTTTACACGCCGCCTGGCAAGCACCGCATCCAATGCACTTTGAAATGTCGATGAGAATTGCTTTTTTTCTCATAGCTGGATCCTATAGGTTGACGTTGGGGAGGATGTCCTCATCACCGGAGAAATTCTCTCTCGAACTTGTCCCACACGTCGTTTCCCATTCGTTCAAGCAGGCCATCGACAGGCTGGCCGCCGTCTTGAAGCGTCTCCCCGACAACAGCAACTTGCGGGGCAACGCCGCTCACAAAATCCCGGAAGCGCCGCAGCTCCCCTCTCAACCACTGCAGAGCATCCTCTGCAATGAAAAGATGCTTCAGGGTTGCAGACAACCCTGTGGGCTGCACTGTCACAAGCCAGTTTTGCTGATAGGGCGTTTGTTTCAACACCTCTGGCGCTCGAACGACGCTCTCGTTCACTGCCGTTACGATCCCGTCTACAGGCGAAACAAAACCCGCTGATCGATCTCCCTGCTGCAGCCTCAAAAGTGGCGCTCCCCGGTGCACCTTCTGGCCAATTGCGGGCGTCTTTACACCGTCGATACGGCCGAGAAGTGCTTGGACAAAATCATCGACTCCAATGCGAACCTCTCCTGAGGGCCGCACCCGGACCCACGTATGGCCTCGGTCAAAGAAGAGACCCTGTGGAAGTGCAAATCCCCGATCGTGAACAGGGTACTCCCGCCGACGTGGAAGCAGATTTTCATCGACGGGAATTGGGATGAGTCCTACGCTGCGGACGAGTTCACCTCGTGCGATTCGCTTTCTCTGAGCGCGAAGGACAAGGTAATCCACGGCCAAGAAAACCATAATCGTCAGAAGGACAAAGAGCGCAACCATGGTATCACCTCTTAAGTTTACAACTGGCATTGGAAATATGTATCGTTGATGTATTGATCGGAATCTCCAGCACAACCGCACTTGACACTCCGTAAAAAGACAAAGCAAGAAACGGGCCAATGTCTGAAAGAAAAACTATCCCAATGGATCTGGTAGCGTCCTAACTCACAATGCGTTAGAGAAGAAGAAAAAGAAAGCGCTGATTGCAGCGACAAGAGAAAGGGAAAGACGATGAGGAATTCAACACCCGGGACAAAGGTGAACCGATCAGGCGTGTTGAATATTTGATCCTTAAGCAGTTAGGCGGACGTCGAAGAATGCAACAGCGAGTGCTGAAACTTTCAACAGCATCGGGGGTGTCGGTGATAAGTATCAGGTGGAAAGGCGTGGAAATTCTTAACCATGATATGACCTTTACGAAGGATTAATCCATCACTCGTCCTTGGTCAATACCGCGGTGCCGAAGACCAGGATTTCCGCTGCGTTTGCCATAATATAACTCGTGGCGAAGCGGACATCGACGATTGCGGTCGCTCCGAGATGCTCGGCGTCAGCGATCATCCTGTCAACGGCTTGATCCCGGGATTCTGCAAGGAGCTTCGTGTATTCTTCAATTTCCCCTCCAACGATGTTCTTTAAGACGGCAAGGATGTCTTTCCCGATATGGCGGGCGCGTACCGTATTACCTTTCACGATCCCCAGAGTTTTGACGATCTTCTTCCCTGCTATTGTGCTCGAAGATGCAACGATCATCGGAGAACCTCCTTGTATTTGTCAATCTTTCCTGTAATCCATTTCTCTCGAATCACAGAAACGATCAGGATGGCAAAACCGGTCATGATTCCAAGCAGCGCAATTTTCACTGCGAGGGCCAACGTCGTGTCAGCAAGAATCGACTCAACGGCCTTGAATCCCCCGTATGTAAGGAGAACAATGGCGCCGAGGGAAATGAGGATCCATGCAACGCCGCGCTCGAGTCGATAGTAAACGTTGGTCCAGTATTTCTCCCATATTTCAGTAGGTGGGTTCGAGAACCGCATCAGACTCGTCACCTCCTTTAGTTTCCTGAGAGATTTCCATTCCTCTTGGAATTCCTTTGATTCTTGGAGGAGAAGACGAAATTCCTCTTCCTCCTGATGGGAGAGTTCTCCATCCAGAGCCTTCATCAGGAGTAGCCGGTCTTGTTCCTCCAAGGTCATGCCAGAACGTCTCTGAGTTCACGAGCGAGTTTTTTGCGAGCGTAGTAGAGTCGAGACATTACCGTCCCAATCGGACAATTCAGAAGCTCGGCAAGCTCACGGTAGGAGAGATGGAGAAAATCTCTTGCGACGATGATTTCGCGCTCATCTGTCTCGAGCTTCCAGAGGCCCTCCCAGAGTTTCTCTCCGAGGTCTTCACGCTCCACAACACCTGACGGAGATGCCTCTCCCCGAGCTTCCGCGATCGAACTTTCCTCCACCTCAAGTAGCGAAAACGGGATCGCATGCCTCGACTTGTCCCGCAGGTGATTCATGCAAAGGTTTCGAAGTATCTGGTAATACCAAGTGAAGAACTTTTGGGAAAGCTCAAACCGACCGATCGCACAGTAAGCGCGGACAAATGCCTCTTGCGAGAGATCTAGAGCATCGTGGTGCGACCCAACCAAGCCAACCGCAGTGAAATACGCTCGCCTCATGTATTTCTGGACGAGCACCCCAAAAGCCATCTTGTCCCCACGCTTGCAGCGGAGAAGCAGTTCAGCTTCTTCCTGCCGCTCACGGTCGTCCATAGCCGTTCTGCTTTTCGACAATGATACCCCGGGAGGAAGATTTTATTCAGGAACTCGGACGGAAGATAGGGAAAAAGAACGTAACTCGAAGTCCTCCTACCTGCGGTATTCAGGCTTCCCCATGTTTCGGGCAATTTCGAGGACACTCTTACTCGCCAGCAAACGATCTAGGCCCTCCCGTAGCTCAGCCCACTCTTCATGGAACGCACAGGGATTGCTAGTTGAACATTCGGGAAACCCCATCGCACACTTCTCGAAAAGATCATTTCCGTCGATTGCTTTCACAATATCTATCAATCGAATCGCTTCCGGAGGCTTCGCGAGGGCAAATCCACCTGTGGGTCCTCTCAACGAGATCAAAAGGTTTTTCCTGGTGAGGTCTTGAAGAATTTTTGCAAGGAAATGGGCGGGGATCCTGAGCCGGCGTGTTATTTCTCTGATGGAAGTCCGCTCGCTCGGAGCTTTCAGGGCCAGGAACGTCACCGCCTGCAGGGCATACTCACATCGTCGGCTAAAGATTAGACTCATACAGAGATCCCGAAGCCAGAACCATTCCTCACCCGATTCGGCTTAAACCGTCGGAGAGATCCGTAATAATGTCATCGGGATCTTCTAGACCGATGGAGAGTCGAATCCCCCCGGGGTCGACGCCACGTTGCAGCTGCTTCTCGACGGGAATTGTTGAATGCGTCATGGAGCTTGGGTGCTCGACGAGCGTTCGGATGTTTCCGAGACTAACGGCGAGGGTGATCGAATAAGCATTCCTTGCAAGATGGTTTATCAGGCGCTCGGCTTTGTGCTCGCGAGTTTTAGGATCTTTTCCCTTCAAGGTGAAATAGAGGAGGCTACCGGGTGCGAAGTTGCCATCATAGTCACGCATCTGTTTCTTCGCCCTAGCGTAATATGGAAAGCTTTCCAGCCCCGGGTAATGAACACTCTCGACGCGGTGGTCCGTACGCAGAAACTTCGCTACTTCCAAGGCTGTTGCCTGCTGGCGTTTCATGCGGATTGGCAAGCTTGGCAGGCCATACACCAGAATCGGCCACGCGCTCTTTGGGGCAAGAACTCCCCCAAAATCTTTCCGGTACTGAAGAAGATGATCATAATGTTTGCGGTCAGTAACAACTGCGCCTCCCATGTCCGTCCCGAACCCGCAGATGCCTTTCGTCAGGGAATGCACGACAAAGTCGACGCCCATCTCAAGGGGCCGCTGACAGAATGGTGTTGCAAACGTGTTATCAATCACGATGTACATCCGATTCTTCGCCCGCCGCCTCTGATTCTCTTCGTGCACGATCTCCACGATCTTCTCAATATCAATGACCTCCATGGACGGGTTCACGGGCGATTCAAAATAGACAACCTTCGTCCTCGGGGTCAGTCGACGACGAAAAGCATCGGGCTGAAGAAAATCCACCCAGTGAACGCAAATGCGATATCGAGGAAGCCAGTTTCTCATCAGAGAATAGGTGCAGCCGTAGAGCATCCGATGCGCGACGATCTCGTCTCCACTTCCGGTGAGGATACCCAGCACAGCGGCGATTGCTGCCATGCCGGAAGCGAAGGTGACGGCGGCTTCCCCATTTTCTGCGGAGGCAAGATTCTGCTCGAGAATGTCCTTGTTCGGTTCCCCGAGGCGATCGTAAATGTAGATCGGGGCACGAGAGAAGACGGAGAGGTCTTCATCTGCATGCGCAAACTCGACGAACCCTCTCGCGCCGCGCTGCGTCGAGTCGAGACGAAAGGTGGAAGAGGAGGAGATCGGCGGTACGACGTGGTGATTGTAATCCCATTTCGGTGTGTAAGCTTTTCCGTGGATCAGGCGCGTCTCCATCGAATAAGCGTTTTCCGGTTGCTTCTTTTTCATAGTCCCTCCAGTCCCCACAATAAGATTTCAGATGTTTCTGTCGCAACAGAGGAGAAATTATCTTGAGACGGTGAAAGACTGCATCAGATCGTACGTGAGTAGATCACTCTCTTTTGTTCCAGATCTTTCAGTGTCGCATCAAAACACATAGCAATGTTTCGGAGAAACAGGCGGCCGGTAGGCGTTACACGAATGAGGTTCAGGTTGTGGGCCACGAGACCGTCACGAGCGAGGGCGTTGATTCGTTCTAGCTCCGGGTCGAAGTATTCGTCAAAGAAGATACCGAATTTCGCTTCGACCTCTGCTTTTATTACCTCAAGGTCACACATTAATTTCATGATTGTGTACTTCCTGATCTCGTCATCCGTCGTCATCCAGTATCCGACCGCCGTTGGTAGCTTGTCGGCGTCGATCGCTTCATAGTAACCCTTCAGCTTTTTTTGATTCTGGGCGTAGATGTTTCCAAAGTGACTGATTGCAGACATTCCGAACCCATAGAGGTCACTCCCCGCCTTTGTCGAGTATCCTTGAAAATTCCGTTGGAGCTTCTTGCTGGCCTGGGCAACGGCAAGCTCGTCTCCTGGTTTCGCAAAATGATCCATTCCGATATATACATACCCCGCCGATGTCAGTGTCTCGATCGCCATTTTTAAGATGCCGAGCTTGACATCAGGCGACGGTAGATCCTCCGAATGCAGAAGCTTCTGGTGCGGCTTCAGCCAAGGCACATAGGCGAAGTTAAAAAAGGCGATCCGGTCGGGTGAAAGTTCGATAAGCTTTTTAACAGTTTGCCGGACAGAGTCGACGGTTTGGAGCGGCAACCCATACATCAGATCCACGTTGATGCTGGCAAACTCAAGCGCGCGGCACCATGTGAAGACTTTTCGGGACAGTTCTTCGGGTTGAGGACGGTTCACCGCGGCCAACACCCTCGAATCAAAGTCTTGAACGCCGATGCTGATCCGATTAAACCCTGCCAGCCGAATGGCAAGAAGATGGTCAAAAGTCATCCCGCGTGGGTCAATTTCTATTCCGGCCTCGATTGCAGGGGCGAAGCGAACACGCTCCTGGAGAAAAAGCATCAGGTCTTCGATTTCATCCGGCTTCAGATGACTCGGCGTACCGCCGCCAAGATGGATCTGGACAACTCTCCGACGTGGCGCAAGGTGCCGAACCACCAGATCAATTTCGCGCCTCAGATACTGGAGATACTGTGAAATAACCTCACGGCTCTTTGTGATTGTCGTCGTACAACCACAGAAGTAGCACAGCGTGTCGCAGAAGGGTATGTGAATATAGATGGAGAGATCCGTTTGCGCGTCGGGCTTGTTATTCCGGATAATCTCGTCTTGATAAGCTTTCGCATCAAACGCGGCGGTAAAAACAGGCGCTGGAGGATAGCTTGTGTAGCGGGGTCCGGGCGTATCGTATTTCTTAAGCAGATCGAGATCAACAGTGAAGAACATTCTCTTCTACCCTTCGTCTAGAGCCAAAGGTCGGGTTCCTCAATTTCCTCTGATGGTTGAATTACCTTGCGACGCGCCTCTGAGACGACATCCCGAATGTCATCGAGACGAGCGCGGAGTTCTTCGCATTGTTCTATGAGCCTGCCAAAATCAAGCTGTGGACGAGGGTTGCGCAGCTCTTCTTCCATTCGCTTGATTGCCTCGCTTATCCGTGCTACTTCATGAAGGATGATCTGAGTCTTTTGGATCATCAGTTCTTTCTTCGTCATGGAAGCATCTCCTTCCTCACGCTCCCGTGGCATCAGTCACCCTTTATTGACCCTTGCCATCGGGCAGGAGTATCGATGGAAACAGCCTGCACACCCTGGATCGACCACCGGAACGGAGAAGAAACACCTGGGGCAACGCTGGAGGAACGGATCGTGGAGCTCATACTTGCATTGTGGACAGATCCGCACCTCTGATCTTAATTTCTCTTCGAGCGTTGTCTCTTTTTCGTTTAGGGCTTCCAGGATTCTTCTCATATCAGAATGTGGGAAACGATCCCACCGACGGCGAATGCGACAATCCACGTCCCCGCCCAGATAAGGACACCTTGTTTGACCCCCCGTTCCTTCAGCATCACCATCAAGGAAGCGACGCAGGGAACAAAAAGAGTAATCGTTACCAATGCGACAACGATCTGCATCGGGCTGAACATCATGCTGTAGAGACCTGCGGCTCCGAAATCGCGCCGAACAATACCCATGACGAAGGCCGTGGCTGCTTCCGGCGGCAGCTGGAGCCAGCGCGTCGTTACTGGCATCAGTGCTCGTTGCCACGCATCCAGGAGACCGGTAATCTGTAGCATGCCGACTACAAGGGCTCCCACGAAAAACCATGGGGTTGCTTCCTTCATGAATTGATACGTTCGGACGGACGTCTTGCGAGCAACGTTTCGGAAGCGAGGCAGCCGCATCGGTGGTAAATCAATCAGCAATGGTGCAGACTCGCCTTTCATCAATCTGTTTAGAAGCGTTCCAATAGAGATGAGGACCGCGAGGATCACGCTCACATAGACTACCAACGGGGCGAACCCAGCGCCGGCGAGCAAAGCAGCAATCACGGCCAGCTGCGCAGAGCAGGGAATTGCAAATTGCAGTATCGTCGTAGCAATCGTTTTCTCGCGCTCGGAGCCGAGAAGCCGAGTCGTAATTGTGGCCGACGTGACGCACCCAAAGCCAAGGATCAAAGGAATGACTGCACGGCCGTTTAAGCCTAAGAAGTTCAGGAGTCGGTCAACAAGCGTGGCTAAACGCGGTAGATAGCCACTATCCTCCAGCAGCGCAAGAGCAACGTAGAATCCGATAACGAGTGGAAGCAGAAGGAACAGCAGATACGTCGTCGTCATCGTGAGGACACCGAACTCCCCGACGAGGAGAGCCTCGAGCCATGGAGGCCAGCTCATCAACGAAACAATGGCGGATCGAAGCCACGGCTCCCAAATTCCTTTTCCGAGCTGATTCTCGGTGAGATCTACAATGTCCTGCGCCACGAATTTTCCCACAAGAAGATACAGGAGATAGAGGGAGGTCAACAACATTGGGACCCCGGTTAGAGGCTTCATCGCCCAGCGTCCAAGGAGTCCGGAGAGTTGCATGCTGGTAGCATGGTCGACGACGACATGATTCACGATATAATTCACTCGGTTGCGCCGATCGATGTAGATTCTTTCCTGATGTGTCCCCGGGGATATACCATGGCGGGCAGCAACGTAAGGATCTCCTTCGAGGACGAGGAGTGCTTCCGCTTGCGACCCGACCCTGCTGAGCATCGTATGAAGAAGTGAATGAAGTTCTTCTCGCTGCGTACCTTCTCGAGCGTCCGGAAGCGACTGCTTCAGTTCGTCGAGACCTACCTTTCGCACCGCAATCGTCGGGATCACTTTGACGCCAAGGAAATGCTGCAGTCGTTCAACGTTGATCTCGACCTTCTGTCTCTTCACCTCATCCATGAAATTCAAGACCACGATCATCTTCTTCCCCATATCCACAAGCTGCTGAGTGAGAAACAGGTCTCGTTCAAGATGTGTAGCATCGACAACGTCGATGACCAGGTCGGCATCAAGAACAATATCCCTCGTTACACTTTCTTCGTCGCTGAAAGAAGAAATCCCGTAAACTCCGGGGGTATCATAGACAACGTAATTCTCAAATACACCCCGGTTGATCTCGACTGTGGTTCCGGGATAGTTGGAGACATCGACATACAGACCGCTCAAGTAATTGAAGACAACGGACTTTCCCACATTCGGATTGCCGACGAGGGCCACCGTTGTTTTCTCCGTCTCACGTTCAAGGCGGGGAACACCCGGATGAAAATGTTTTTCCACGTGGGCGAGTGGCTTCCCCTCCGCCGTCGGGCGCATCCCTGAATTTTTTTCTGTCGCCTGACCCATCTCAGTTTTCCTCGTTTCTCGCAGATTCCATCTGAACGATCACTTGCCTTGCCAGTTGATGGCCGAGGGCAATCTGCTGGCGGTTTTTTTGAATAACGATCGTTCCTCCTGGAAGTCGTTCGAGGCACACTACCCGCTCGCCCTCGTTAATCCCGAGTCGGATGAATTGTGTCCGCAACTTGCCGCTCGGCACCGAAACGATCCTCACATGATCGCCAGACCTTACGACAACCAAAGGTACCTTTCTACTCTGCCGGACCATTGAATCATCTTTTCCTTCAAGGCTACAGAACTCATGCTGTGATTCCCAGAAGTTTCTTAGCTGCCTCCACTGCAAGAGAGGCGTTCCGGGCGTATCCATCAGCACCAATCTGACGGGCAAACCCTTCCGTCACGGGAGCCCCTCCGATGAGAACCTTTGCCGGGAAGCTATCTCTCTTGAAAAGCTCTATCACTTCTTTCATATTGACCACCGTCGTCGTCAGAAGCGCAGACATCGCAAGAATGTCCGCGTTGTGGTTGCGAGCAGCCGAGAGAAACTTCTCTGCGGGCACGTTGACACCCAGGTCGATCACTCGGAACCCGGCCCCTTTGAGCATCATCGCGACGAGGTTCTTCCCAATGTCGTGCAAATCGCCCCTCACTGTACCGATCACAACTACGCCAACTGGCTCGACGCCTGCCGCCGCAAGGAGTGGTTCCAGAATTTCAAGGCCAGCGTGGACGGCCCGCGCGGACATCAGGACTTCGGGAACATAATACTCGTTCCGCTTGAATTTCTCGCCGACCACTTTCATTCCAGCTAAAAGGCCGTTCTCGAGGATATCTTTCGGCGAAAGGCCCTCTTTCACGGCCTGAGTGGTAAGCTCCTTCGTCTTGGGTGCGTTGCCTTCAATGACGAAGGTGGCTAGGTCTTCAAAGAGATCCATGGGTGCCCTCAGATTGATAGAGTAGATTCATGTAGTCTTCACGGCGGGCCATGCAGTCCGTGCGCTTGCAATTCCCGCAAGGTGAGATCGCCATCTCCTCCCGTCTCCTTCCAAGCCCAACGATCGCTGAGATACTCTTTCGCGGCACCATCATGCAGTGGTCTGTCAGCTCAACGGAGAGGAGGGAGCTCTTCAGCAGGGAAAAGAGGACTCGCTGCTGAGTCAAATCCCAATCACAGAATCCCGGGCTGTAGCGATGACCTACGTACCAGCCATCTTCGAAAACCAGTCGCGCGATTTCCAGGTGAATCTGCTCCGCAAGGTTTTCGACGGCAACAGAGGAAAGGACGTCCAGAAAAAAACCTTTACTTACATCCACCCGATTCATTCTTTCGATCTCTTCGACAATCGGATGTCCGAGGGTGACAAGGAATATTGCTGCCTGGGTGGAATACCGTAGCGCCTCCACGATTCCTTCCCCGAGAAAAGTCTTCTCCCCCGTTAGCGTCACTGTGTGGTTCTGAAAGTCCACTGACTCAATAGGGGCAATCGTGTACTGAGACATAGGTTGGAACAACTCAAGCGCATAAGAATGTAACTCCGTCAGGGTCGTCAATACCTTTGTTGGAGGGTTCTTCCCATCTGGATATCCGAGTAAACTGTAGACTTCCAGAGGATCGAGAACGAGGTCCTCTTTGTTGAAAGGCTTCGTCACTAAGTTGGGATGGATTGCACTGGAGCTTTTCACCTGTTCCCGTCCTCTTTTCTTATCCGCACAATTGCTTGACCGATGCGTCGATACAATAAGAGATGATTTGTTGATTCAGTTCCTGAGGATGTTCTTCATGAATCCGGTGTCCGCCGTCAGGAATGACCACCCACCGTGCCAGAGGATTTCGGGCGATGATGAAACGGACGCTCTCGCAACGAATCAGTGGGTCAGATTCGCCCGTGATAATGAGGACAGCCCGACGGAGAAGGCTTTCGCGGTTTACATCTCGAAAGTCTAACGCCTCCTCCGTGATGTCCTTAGCTGTCGATTCAGTTGTTGAAAGAAGACCCAGGCCACTGACGAAGATGAGTCTGTGAACACGGTCCGGATGCCGAAGTGAGAAAAGGTCCGCGACCGCGGTACCAGAAGAGAACCCGACAAGATGGGCACGCTCAATATCAAGTGCGATCGTGAATCTATAGAGAATATCAGCCGCGCGGTCTAAGTCAGAACGGCGGAGACTTAAGCTCGAGGCGGGCTGAAGGCCAGGAAGTTCGGGGGCGTAAAGGGAAAAAAATCTTGAGAGCGGCCCGATATTCTGAAGCCATGTCGTATAAGACGTTTCCTCCCCATGCAGGAGAAGCATCGGTGGCCCCTCTCCCCCTCCGATGTAACGGATCGGATAACCGTCGACATCGACATGCCCTTCCATAGAATCAACCTGCAATTCTTTGTAGCGCGCCCCCTGGATCCTCACAGATCTCTAAACCTTAGGTACGTGGGACTTCTTTCAGCTGAAACCGAAACGGAATCACAACCCAGCAGGACACCGGGCCTTGGTTCATGAGAGCCGGAGTAAAGAGAAATTCCATTGCCGCTTTCACCGCGGCTTCGTTCAACACATCGCCGGCTTCAGACTTAATCACCACCGCTTTACGTGGTTTCCCTTCCTTGTCGACTAAAATCTTCACCCAGACAACCCCTTCGATGCCGGCACGACGAGCAATCTCGGGATACTCGGGCTTGACTCGTCTTACAACTTGGGGCTCCTTCTCAACGGGAATGAATGCGTTAATATCCGGCATCTCCTCTTCGACAACGGGGGCTTCAATCTGAATCCCCCCTCCCCCGGCACCCGCTCCCTGTTCTGTCACTGGACCGGTAATTTGTGACATTTCTGTCTGTGTTGGAATCGTTGCTTCAGGGGAAACTTCAGCATCAGGGACGGGCACAGGGATTCCGACAGTCGGCCTCGAGACTTGAGCTGCCGAAACAGCAATCTGTGGTGTGGTAACAGATGCCAGCGATGGCGGTGGCCCGAGGTCTGTGTATTTCAGAATCCTGACTGTCACCGCATCGTCCTCTTCTGATCTCGATTGGATCACACCGAGATAATAAGCCCCGAGAGAAACAAGGTGAAGAGAGATCGCAATGGCAAGGGCTCGAAACACATTGCGTCGGACAATCGGTTGTCCAAGGAGGATGTCATGATGCAAGTGAAGAGCAAGGGCTGTGGCATTCATCACCGAATCACCTCCTGTTTACTCCTTCAATTCATTTCCAAAAATCTCACTGACGTTCCAGAAAATTTCCCGCAGCGAGGCCAGTGCCCTTAAACCCCCACCCATCACTGAGGACATGCCCCGCCGCGGGTGAAGAACGTGATTGCCTCTCCGCCTTGCGCCCTCACAAGTGCAATTCCTCCTCTACATCTTGTTCCGTGAGGATCGGGGGTTGAAGCTCACGCGGTTTCACTGTCATCACCGGAACACTGGAAGTTCGGACTACTCTTTCTGCAACACTTCCCATGAGAACGTGAGCCAGGCCAGTTCTGCCGTGTGTAGCCATGACGATCAGATCTATCCCGTTCTCCTGCGCGAATCGGGGAATCTCCACATGCGGTTTGCCCTGGCGCACGACCTCGACAACGTCGCCCAGGTCCCTCAGCTTCCAGTACACGAACTTGTGCAACTGCTTCTTTGCTTCCCGTTCTATTTCCCCTGCGATTGCTCTTGGGTAATCGCTCGTCGGGGGAAAAGCGAGATTCGGTTCGGCCTCAATCACGTAGAGCAGATAAATTCTTGCCCGATAGACCTCTGCAAGCGAAACCGCGTACTCCATCGCTGCGATAGAGAGATCAGAGAGATCTGTCGGCACAAGAACGTTTTTGATTGATTTCATGTTTCTTCTCCCCAAGAAGAAAAGGCCAACGCCGGGTAACTTAGTCTGCAACTTGAATGCCAAGAAATGATTTCAAAAGGAACGGAGAAATTGGCGATTCCTCGGGGGAAGGAGCACAGGGATTTGCAAAATTAAGAAGGCGCAATCAGAGGCGTGTCAAAGTCGCGAAAAAGGCCCTTCGAATCTCTCGGCGGGAAAGAGCATTGTCAAGTATTTCTCAAGCCTTTCCTCCTGCTTCAGGGTTCAAGCGTGCACACCTATCACAAGAGAACGGCTCATTGGATGTCGCCGCTGGCGCCCGAGAGACAACGATCTCCTTTGGAGACACGCCAAGGGTAGCCACCTCGGAAGCCATGAAGAGTCCTAATAGCTTCCCAAGTTGCTGGTAAAACTGGCTTGAGGTGGGTTTCTGCAAGATCTGCGAGAAAAGCTTCACCCAGCGCCCAAGATGATCCTGCAAAAACTTCTTCTGAGAATCCTGACAAATCTCCAGGTGCTCTTCTTTCCCATGTTCGGTCGCATATGCCTCTTTCAGTGCCAAGTACGACATGTACTCCAATTCTGTCGAGATGAAATCTACACGGTCAGTGTTCGTGTCAGCCACTTCAAGTTCGTAGGCGCGGTAGAATGCAGCGATGTCCGCCATCGCCTGAGTTTTCTGGAAGACGTTGTCATACCCATATTCCGTCTCGTAGGGCGGACACTTTGCCGAACCAAGATGGACAAAGAGATGATTATATTCCCCTTCAAGTTCTTCACGCGAAGGGATCCCATTTCTTGTTTCAAGGAGGTCGACAAGCTCGCGAAGCACGTTCCCAAGCTCCCGTGTGCACTGCGCTGAGGCTGCATATTCTAGGAGAGTCTCCTTGTATAACTGACTGTGGATGTATTCATACACCTCCTGCGTTGGATAGAGGAAGGACTTTGCCAGAACTTTATACACTTCGCTGCGGTTCAGCGCCCTACGGATTTCAACTTCGGCTGAGATTGTAGTCATGACCAACCCGATCGATTTTTCTCTAACAGTGGGTTATTTCACGCCGATGGTAAGCGTGTACCAATTCGTAACCATCTTTTGCCCATTCCGGTCACCAAGCGACCCATCCCACACGGCAAAAGCGACCGGGGTGGTGCTGCCCATCCCCAGTGTCACATCGCTTGTTCCTTTGCCTTCGAGTGACCTCATGAAGACCACCGACCATTTTCCATCTTTCCAGATTCCTTTGCCGCTGACGTTCTGATCCGCCGGCGGTTGGCAGGTCAAACTTCCAAAGCCTCTTGCGTTAAGATCCTCAACTGTAAAGTTCCTCGTCTGAGCGCTCAGCAAATTCCCTGACCCCCAACCTGCGTTCCATGCCATCGAGAGCCGCTTTGCAGAATCCGCGCTGATGAAATTTTCTACCGCAGAACCCCCGCTAACATCGAATGGATAGAAGTCGACCGTCGTTTGAGGGAAAGCTGTCTTCACGCCAACGTAGGTCTGGAGATCTTTTTCCCACCAGCTCTTCCAGTGCCAGATATTGGTAACCAGGTTCGTATCTCCCATTGCAAAGAATGGCTCGGTCGTTGGATCCAGTGGGAACTGTACTGCCGCCGCATCCCCGAACTTTGCATTGTAGAGCGCCTCGTCATCTTTCGTTGGATCTTCCCACTCAACTCGTAAGACGATGGATTTGCCGTCCGTCACGCTTTTCACGACTACCCGATCCGTCGGAGTATCTCGCGGCCACAGGGAAATCAGAGGAAGCTCAACACCTTGAATCAGATCCCATTCCGGTGCGAATGGCGCTACGAATGGCGCCAGGGACGAAACCCGAAAAGACTGCACAGGTCGGTCTGCAGTGGTGTAACTGATTTGGGTTTTGCTGGGATCCGCCAGCGACAAAACATAGTAGACAAGAGACCAGCGTCGTTCATCTGCAAGGGCCTTGCGTTGGGTTGGTGTCATCTCACTCAACTGATTCTCTGTCGGCCACTTCTCAACGTAGTCCCTGATCTGTTGAATTTCCTCCTCGGTGTACTGGCCTTCAAGGCTTGTAAGGTCAGCTACGTCCTCCCGAGCAATCATGAGGGCATCTTCTCCATAACCTGGCATGGGCGTCCCGCCGATTCCGGTGCTGAATGTGCGATAGATGTCCTTCGGTGTTCCCCCACCCTTAAACGCCCCTGTACGTGTAAAGTTGTACGGCCGAATCGGCTGTTCGAAATCATCCTTCAGATCGTTCGCAGATGGGCCATCTCCCGCTCCAGTTTTCCCATGGCATCGCCAGCAGCCGGCCAAGGCATAAACTGCCTTGCCGCCCTCGATCATGTCCCGAGTGCGCGGCGGTTCCAGCGGAAACGTTAGTATATCGGTCGGCTGCTCCGTCTGGAATCTCTCTGAGAATGTTTTGAGATAGGCTAGAATCTCACTCCGCTCCTCGTCACCGAGTCGGTCCCAAGCAGGCATCGCCGAGCCGGGCATCCCCCTCGTGATCGTGCGAAGCAAATCCTGATCCGTCGGGAGGGAGCCAACGGGTGTTGATTGAAATTTGAAAATCCCTCTTGTGAAATCACGTGGCTTAGGGAACAGATATACAGACGCAGGCCCTTCCCCTCTACCGTCAAGCCCATGACACGTTGAGCAATAACGGTCGTAGAGGGACTTTCCACGCTCTAGGCCTCCCGAGGGTTGGTTCAGGAAGCCGAATCCCGCTATGGAGATAAAGACGACAGGGCCGAGGACGATCGACAGGGGGAGTGACTTTTCCAATGTCATGGTTGCTTCTCCTTAACTCAGATGTAGATGTTTCTCCGGCCGGATCAAGGTGGAGCTCTCACTGGGAAGAAGGGCCAGTTCCGGCTTCTCTTTCTCGAACCCTATAACTCTGTCCTTTCCGTGCCGTAGGGTTTTCACAATGTTCACCGAGAAGAGGATCAGTGCCAGGAGTGCGACCAGGCCGGAAAGCCCGAACCCATTCATCAAAACCCCGAACAGTTCCTCATCGCTTGCAAGCCCCGTCCCCTGGACCGCAATGGGGGCGACGCGCAGGAGGGCAGCAAGGTTGCCCAGTACGGCTAACCAGAGAACGTGATGGGGATACGCCACCCCATTCTTTTGAACAAATCCTGGCAGCATTCGAACTGCCATGCCCATGATTAGCAACGTTATGAAACCCAGGAAGAAGGAGTGCCTGATCGAATCGGGGCCGAACATCGGATTCAGATGCCACAGGGCTGCTACGCCATTAGCGAGTTCGAAAAGTGCATAAACCGTAAGCCAACACACGGCCGAATAGATGAGCAACTCAAAGCGTCCAAACTGACCAGCGTCGAAATAGCCGGTCCGGCCTCGCATGAGAAGGGGCACCCCCTTCCATCCTTCACTTCGTTCTTGGCCAAAGTAGCGCCGAAGAAACTTCTCCGACGGCATGAGCATCTTCTGATACAGCTTCATCTCTCTCATCATCCAGATGACGAGGACACTACGGACGACCTGAGCAACGTTTGACACGTCGAGGAGAGGAGCACTCTCGATCCCAGAGATACCAGGAACTTCTGGTAAGAGCATCAGAACCGTGGCCAGAAAGTAACCGACGCCGAATCGGTAGAAGGAAGTCCGAACAGAAGGGATGCGGAGGAATAACGGAAGAGTTCTCGTGGCAAATGCAACGGGCATTGGAAGCAAGGCGAACGCCATGAACAGTCTGATGGAGAATTGATTCCAAGGGAGCCTCTCTGTCACATCAAAGAACAAAACCTGTACGAATTGAAGAGTAGCATACACAAAGAACCCCAATAGCATCATAAGAAAAAATGGCTTCACCGTCTTGAAGTGATCAGTTGCGCCCTCACTCTTGGCGTGCATAAAGACGATTGCTCCAATGAACAGCATGAATCCCGTCCATTCCAGAAAAGCTGCAGCAGGGAGCAACGCTAAAGCAACCTCAGCAGGAAAGCTGGGTCGCGTGTATGCAATAACAAATTCTGCCAATGACCTGGCAAATAGACCGCCGCCGATTAGAAGAAGAACCCACTGGGGAATCAGAGGCGACGGAAGAGACGTTTTCAAGAAACGTGGAATGAAGTACAAGCTGACACCGACCATGAAAAGGCTGACCCAGCCTGCAAGCTGTAGGTGCCCATGAACCTGAATCCATACTGAGAAATGCTGTGGGAGATTCCACCCAAACCCCATCGGAAGGGCTAGGTGTGCACCAATCAAGAAGCCAGCGCCTATGGCGATGGCCAGTGACGTATAGATAATCCTAGCCTCAAAAGACGTGTACTGGTTCATGGGCTTAGGTTACGTTGAAATGTTTCTCGGGCCGCACGATGACAGGATCCTCAATCGGGACGCGTACCACTTCCTGCCCCTTTCTTCCGTATCCGATCACTTCATCATCTTTCACCGCATAGCTGTAAATCAAGCGCTGTGTCGCTCCGAACAACTGCAACACACCGAGCAGCTCGTGGCCGGGATGCACATACCGATCGATCGCATGGTCGACACCCGGGCCGAACATCTGCCGCAGATAACCGCGCGGCACCCAACGGGGCGGAATGTAGTACACGTTCGGCTCCGTGCCGAACTGTGGATAGAGCGGTAACGCTACCTTTGCTTTTCGCACGAGATAGTACACGGGACTTTCCGGATCGTCAATCCATCCCTGCAAGCGAATCTTCCCGACGCAGGCAGAGATGCAGCGCGTCACCATCGGCTCGCCTTCGGTCAGCGGATCGGTGCCCTCGACGCGCGGATAGCACGCGATGCACTTTTCCGAGAGGCGAGTTTCGGGATTGAACATCGGCTTCTTGTAGGGACACTGTTCGACGCATTTTCGGTAGCCGCGGCACTGACTCTGGTCGATCAGCACGATGCCGTCTTCGGGTCGCTTGTAAATCGCGCCGCGGGGACAGGCTGCAAGGCACGCGGGATACGAACAGTGATTACAGATGCGCTGAAGGTAGAAGAACCACGCCTGGTGTTCGGGGAGCTTGGTGCCGTCGGAGGTGATTCCGTTCTTCGAAGCGAGTCTCGAAAAGGCAGTGTCTTCGTAGAAGTTCGGGGCGCGCCATTCTTTTTCCGTCGGAAGATAGCCGAGTGCTTGCTGCCCGCTTGCTGTTGCACGAGTCTTCGCGGCCTCGAAGAGGGTTTCGCCTTGATACACACCGTACGGTTTTTCCTCGCTCGCCTTGCTCGAGTCCCAGCCCGGCTGCTCGCCTAAAAGTTCCAGCGCCTTGATATCCCAGTGCTGCGGATAGCCGCCGTACGGCTTGGTCTCCACATTATTCCACCACATTGCTTCCTGTCCCTTCGAGTACGTCCACGTACTCTTGCACGCCATCGTGCAGGTTTGACACGCAATGCAGCGGTTGATGTTGAAGACGGCTGCAAATTGTCGCTTCGGCCGCTTGCCCTCGTAGGGATATTCCATCTCGCGGCCTAACTGCCAGTTAAAAACTTTGGGCATAAGTATCTCCTTTGTGAAAACATTTTGGCATCAGGAGTAATGGAGTGCTGGGTTATTGGAGTGTTGAAAGGAGGTTATCCATTTCCATCACTCCACTAGTCCGTTGCACGATGAACGCACAC
Organism: Ignavibacteriales bacterium; assembly: GCA_037446075.1. Lineage (GTDB taxonomy): Bacteria > Bacteroidota > Ignavibacteria > UBA10030 > JAHEZR01 > JBBIJH01. The sequence goes on along the minus strand of JBBIJH010000017.1, from coordinate 11,615 downwards.
GATCCAACAGGCAAACGACATACTCCTCGCCCTTCTCTGTGTACACATAGTAGGGACCGGCGTAGAACGGGTTCCGAAACACGTTGAGAATCATCTCATCCGTCCATCGCATACGCTTGAACTCGATGATGAAGGCTTCCGCCATCTCGGCGATATGATCTCTACCCGGCTCGCCGGGAACGGCGTGATGCGTCAATGCAAAGTTGGAACGATCATCTTCTGGACGAGCTTCTTCCATTGCTTACCCTCTTTTTCTTTGAAGGATCTTCTTCAGTGCAACTGCATTGTTGTGCCGCTCATCTTTTGCCGCGTAGAGGAGGGTGACGACTCCGTGTTCCTTTTCGAGCTTCCTCATGTGTTTCAGCGCCTCCGACTGCTGCGTCAACTCTTTCCCGTACTTCGTTTGAAACTCGTTCCACTTTGCAGCGTCGTGAGAAAACCATGTGCGCAATTCGTTGCTCGGTGCAATTTCTTTCAGCCATACATTGACTTTTGCACTACCTTTGGATAAACCTCTCGGCCAAAGTCTGTCAACCAGAATTCTGTATCCATCGCTTTTCCGTGGTGGGTCGTATATCCTTTTCGCTTTGATCATCGTCCTGCGATTACCTTGCCTTACGGGTTGATTATGATGTTAGAAATTCTCCATTCAGATACTTCTTCATCGTCTCGTTCTCGTTCGCTGGCGTGAGTTCCGTCTTCACCGGATCCCAAACCCCTTTTCCGCCCATGCCGCCGTCTTCCGCTTTCGTAATGCGCACAAGTGTTTCTTTCGGACAGGTATTCGGCGAGTTGGTGTCCTCTTCGTATCCCTGGCCGATGTGCTGACCAATCACGTCTTTTCTCACAAGCGAGTCGGTCATCATCGTAGGTTGCAGCCAACCGCGCGTGATGCTCTGCTGTGAGCCGTAGCGGAAGCTCGACTGATAGCCGGTATCTTCGGAGACTGCGCGTCCATCCGGCCGTGTCTCGTGTGCCTTCACGGACTTCGGCGTTGCCATGAACGCAGAGTGTTTCATCATCGTCACGCCGCGCGGGTACGAGGGATTGTACTTCACGCGCAGCATCAGTCGAGAGACTTTGTAGAACGGATCATCGGGCCTCCAGCCTTTGTACGGACGGTCGGCAGGGTTGGCATCAACATACACGTAATCGCCGTCGTTGATGCCAAGCTCTTTGGCATCGTCGGGATTCATATTCAGTTGATGCTCGCCGACGCCGGGCATCCGCTTCTCCATTCGATAGGGATCGCCGAAGTTGCTGTTCCAGATAAAATTCCAATCTGTCACCGCCCACGATGAGTGGTTGGTGTGGCGCGACTTTGGCGTGAGGCACCAGAAGCGGAAGCCCTGTTCCCACAGTGGGTTCTTCGTGAGTTTTGCTTTCCGCCACGGCATCTTGACGTTACGAATTTGCCGCTCATCAGCGCCCGCATGATCCAAGGGAATCCCATAGTCTTTCGGTCGAATCGCTGGATGCGAGGCGACGATGACGTTCGGGAGGTACGGTGTCGCTTCGACCGGCTCGCGATGGACAATCAGGTTCTCACCGTACTCGATGAATTCATCTTCTTCACGATAGAACTCGATGCGTCCGGTCTTGTTATAGAAGGGCTTCGATTCGTTGATCTGCTCCCAACCGGGAATGCGAGGATAGGTGCGGAACATCATCAGCGCGGCGGCATCCTTCTTCAGCAACTCGTCGATCTTGTAGCCGCTTGTCGTCGTGCCTGCATCGAGAATGCGCTGGAGGTAGACTTCGGGTTTTCCTTCAAGAATGAATTTGAAGAAGTCTCGGTAGCGCCGGTCGCCGGTGAGTTCGGAGAGCTTCGCTGCCACGCCGGCCATGATGACCGCATCGTTCCGGTTGTCGAAGATCGGCTTCACGCCGCCTTTCCATGCTTGCAAGAAAGGATTCGAGCACGATGCCGTCATGTCGGGAATCGTCAGCTCAGCCCAGCATTCGACGGGGAGCACAATGTCCGCAAACTCGCAACTGCCCGTCCATTCCATCTCGTTAATGACGATCATCTCGACGTTGGCGTCGACATTCTTTGCCATGTTGTACGCCCACTTGGCGTTGTTCAAGAGATTGACGTTCGCCGTCCATTCGACTTTTGTCGGCGTGGGCATATGCGAGTTGCCCGTGAAGACTTTGCGCCCCTCCTTCGTCTGCACGATGAGCGGACGGTCTTCGTAATTCCAGTAGCAAGGATTTTCGGGCTTGTAGTACTTCTTATGCTTCACCTGCGAGCCGTGCGCCTGCGAATCGAGATTCATGTTGAATGGGTCTTCGGCGTTGAACTTCGGCAGTCCGTCGAACACGCAGAACTTGTAGTTGCCCGCCCAATGACCGACGCCCGACCCCGGCTTGCCGATGTTGCCCGTCAGTGCCATCCAGAGGAACGTTCCCCGCGTCGTGATGTCGCAGTGGAAGTAGTGGTTCACACCTTCACCCGTATGAACCGCAGCAGGCTTGATGGAGCCAAGGTCTCGAGCGAGCCGCACGATCAATTCCTGCGGCGCGCCGGTGATCTCGTGCGTCGTGGCGAGATCATATTCTGCGCAGAGTTCTTTGTAGAGTTGAAAGACCGTCTTCACCTTCAGCGGCTTGCCTTGTACATCCTTGAGCGTGAAACTCCCTTCCAGCGCCGGATCGAGTCCCCGCTCGTCAACATACTTGCCGACATCTTCACGCGTGACGGCAGCAGGTTTCTTCGTCTTCGCATCCCACACTACGAAATCTCCCCACTGTTCACGTGCTTCGGGATCGATTTTCTGCACCGCGATGCTGTAGCCTTTCAGTTCCCGATTCTTGTATCCCTTAAAGATGTCCGAGGCACGGACCAACTTCAGCGTATCGAGCCGAACGAGCAGCGGCATGTCGGTAAAACGCTTGACGAACGGTGCATCGTACAATTTTTCTTTGAAGAGAATGTTAGTGACGCCGAGCTGGAGAGCAGGGTCAGTTCCCGGGCGAATCGGAATCCAGTAGTCGGCCTTCTGCGAAGAAGGACTGTACTCGGGGGCGATGACGACGATCTTGCCGCCGCGCTCCATCGTCTCGATCCACCAGTGCGCATCAGACATTTTGTTCTCGACAAAATTCACGCCTTGAATGATGAAGAGCCGAGCGTGGCGGAAGTTGTTATGATCATCGTCGTGTGTTTGAATTCCCGTGACCATCGGATGACCCGGCGGCAAATCGCCATGCCAGTCGTAGTTCGTCCACGAGCGGGCGCCGAGCGGCTCGCGATGATGTCTTCGCGCTTCGGCTTCATCGTGGAGAGCGAGCATATTAGCAAAGCGCTTCAACGCCTGAAGCCGCAGCGCACCGTGCAGCGACATGCCCGGACGAATCTTCACCACCTGTCCGCCGCTACCGTGCATCGCTTCGATCATCTCGTCGGGATAGCCTTGGGCTTTGAGTCGTCGCGCTCCCTCGTCGCCTTCATACTTCTTCATCGTGTTGAGCAGCCCTTTCGCTACATATGTCGAAACTTCGTCCCATGACACGCGCAGCCAGCTATCTTCCCCGCGTCGAAAATACTTCCGGTCGGGTTGCCCATTTACGTCGGCCGGAAAACCTGCATCGGCCCATTCTTTCCATCCTTTGCGAATCATCGGGTACTTCACGCGGTAGGGACCGTACATGCGGCGAATGTACGTGTAGCCCTTGAGGCAGCCGCGCGGGTTCCACGAGGGCGGAATTTTGTTGCCGTAGAGATCGCTCACCTCCGTTGCGTCGTAATTCTGCTCGATGCGCACGACAATGCCGTTGCGGACGAATGCACGCAGTCGGCAATTGTGCGTGTCATTCGGCGCGCAAATGTAGGTGAAGGTGCGGTCGTACCGGTACTGGTTGCGATAGATTTTCTCCCAATCTCGATCGGGATAGAAGGCGAGAGGGTTGTCGATCTTTCTGATGAACTGGAGAGTCTCAAACTTGTCGAGGGAAATGGTTGCAACGCCTAGACTAACCACCCCCATGTTTCTTAGAAACTCACGACGGGATGTTTTCATGTGATTGCTCCAGCATTCGATGATTTCCCGATTACTTCGATTTTAAGATAAATCGTACAGCTTTCGAATAAGATATTAGACCCGGCTCGAGACGGGATCAACTATGTTCCTCGCGACTTTCGGAGACTGCGAATTTTATGGTGGAGGTCCGGACTTAGCTCAGCGATACTCCTACGAAGGATTGAATCGGTAATTTGCTTCTTGATTATTTTCCATGCGGGATGCGCTGGGCACGGATGCTCCTCAGAACAACCCGGAAACCCAAGTGCACAGTTCTCCATGAACTCGGAGCCGTCGAGCACTTCGATAATGTCGAGAAGTGAGATTTTTGTTGCAGGCCTCCCGAGGGCGAAGCCGCCGCCAACGCCCTTGGACGAAAGCAGCAATCCACTCTGGGAAAGGTCTTCGAGAATCTTCGCGAGGTAATGATGTGGGATGCGGAGAGCTTCCGCTATTTCCCGAGTCATGACGCGTCCGGTCTGCCCCTTCGTTGCCACGTAGAGCATCGCCTGGAGTCCGTATTCGCAGCGACGGCTGAAGATAATGGACATCGGAAAACTAAAGTAGACCTTTTTGTCGAATTTAACTCTTTACGAATCCAGTGTCAAGAGGTCGCTTAAAAATTTTTCGCTGGAGAACTTACAAAAGAGAGTGACGGAATCTCAATCGGGTTCTTGCTCGGATCGACACCAATCTTTGTGGGGTTCTCAAGACTGAGAACGCAAGGGAACTCGGACCCTAGCGAGTTGATACTCCCTCTGCTCATTCACATTCAGAAAAAGATCCTCCCGATAAAACGGAAGCTGAGGCCCAATGGGGATCACAGCAGTGCGGACTCGGGCGAGAAAATCCTGCACTCGTAATTTCCGACCTTTCAAACTCTGCTCGATAGCTGGCAGACAACGTCGGAAGTAAAGTCCGCAGAGCGGATGGAGAAGTCCTTTTGTTGCCGGTACCTTTACCTCGGCTTGAGACTCAAACTCGATTATGTACTCGAGCAGATCCCGCGAGACGAAAGGGGTATCGCAGGCGACGATGAAGCTGGCCGTCGTCTTTGAATGAAGGAGGCCTGAGTGAATCCCGGCGAGCGGACCACACCCAGGGAAGAAGTCGTCGAACATCGGGAGGTGGAGGAATCGGTAGCGGTTATTGCCCGAGATGATGTATACCTGTTCAAAGACGCTTTGCATTGTGCGAGCGATTCGCACAAGGAGAGCCTCCCCGTCCAGGGTCAGCAGGGCCTTGTCCACGCCCATTCTCTGACTCTTCCCTCCGGCCAGGATGATCCCTGTAATGTCCCGTCGAAGCTTCATTTTCGCTTCCTTCTTTTGCCAAGGACATCGTCCACCCAACTTAAGGCTGCCATCATTGCGGGAAAGCCGATCGTTGTTGTGGAGAGCAGCACCGCATGACGTATCTCACTTGCCGATGCCCCCGCTTCCAAAGCCCTTCGTGCATGCGAGTGAACGGCTCCTTCGAGCTGTCGACCGACAGCGATTCCGAGTCGCACGAGTGCTCTGACTTTCTCCTCGAGAGGCCCGGCCTGTGAACAGGCGTCTCCCAGGTCATGATACGCCTTCGCAACCTGTGGGTAGGTCACCAGAAAATCCGTGTAACGTTTAGGCAATTTTGCCATATTGGCCCTCCGCATTGAATGAAGGAAAGAAATGACCGCCCGCCTATCGGCTGTGGAATTTAATGAGCCTCAATTTCCGCCTCTCGTGAGATCTGGACACCCTCTACTGCTTCTACAATCAGAGGGAAATATCGGTCCAGGCCACACTCTACACTTTCCCGAAAGTGACATCGGCCGTCCGGCCTCGAGTACTTGCACTTCGAGCAGACGCCTTCCCTCAACGCGGTGACGTAGTCTTCCAAATACTCGCTTTTTACGGCAAGGATAATTTCCACCATCTCCGGGAAAAAGGCGATAAGAGAACACTCCCGATCGCCGCCGAGAAGGCAGTTTCCCTTTCCGTCCCCGTCAATACATTTCCGGCAAACTTTGTTTCTCACTGCTTCCCAGTACGGATCCATGGTTGGCCCTCCTTTCGACCTTTGTGTGAAAGATCAGTCGTTTTCTTTCCGTTCCCCAACGAGGACATGTGGAGCGCCGAGGATATATTTGTGCTCGTAGGCAAAGCGTTCGAGTTCTTCACGGAACTTAGGATGTGCTACCTTCACGAGTTCTTGCACACGTTGACGGAGGTTTTTCCCGTGAAGGGATGCTACTCCATATTCCGTGACTACGTAGTGGACATCGGCTCGGGTTGTGACGACGCCCGCACCAGGTCTCAGCATTGGGACAATACGCGAGATCGTCTCATTCTTCGCCGTTGAGGGGAGTGCAATGATAGGCTTTCCGCCTTTCGAGTGGGCTGCGCCGCGGATAAAATCGAGCTGACCGCCAAAGCCGCTGTAAATCTTGGTACCGATCGAGTCCGCGCATACCTGACCCGTGATATCGACCTCGATGGCAGAATTGATCGCCACCATTTTCTCATTCTGGGAGATGATGAAAGGATCGTTCGTGTAACTGCAAGGGTGAAGCTCGAAGTAGGGGTTGTTATCGACGTACTCATACAGGTGACGCGAGCCAAAGACGAACGTGGCGATCACCTTACCCCTGTGCAATGTCTTCTTTGAATTCGTGATGATGCCGGCGTCAATAAGCTGGATGATCCCATCGGAGACCATTTCTGTGTGAACACCGAGATCCTTCTTGCTGCTGAGAGACTCCAGAACGGCATCTGGAATTCCGCCGATCCCAAGCTGCAACGTTGCTCCATCTTCCACAAGCTCGGCAACATGCTGTCCAATCTTATACTCTACCTCTGTAAAGCGATTTCGTTCTAGCTCGGGAAGTTCCTCGGAAACCTCAACGATCCGATGCACCCGAGAAACATGAACGAAAGAGTCCCCCAGAGTCCTGGGCATCTTCTCGTTCACCTGTGCAATGACGAGCCGGGCACTTTCCGCCGCAGCTTTTGATGCAACACACTCCACCCCGAAGCTCATAAACCCGTGCTCATCCGGCGGCGACAGATGGATCAACGCGACATCAAGAGGGATGATGCCGTTAGTAAACAACGCCGGTATCTCAAACAGGAATGCCGGCACGTAATCGGATCTCCCCTCGTTGATTGCCTCGCGATCTGCTGGCCCGACGAAGAGTGAATTGTGGCGGAAGTGCTCTTCCATCCCGGGCTTTGAAAGTGGGTCCTCGCCGAGTAAGAGAACATGGTTCACCTCCACATCCTCAAGCTCGTCCTTCCGTATTGCTAGAGCATTGATTAGGACAAAGGGAGTTGCAGCGTTCCCGCTGATGAAGATCTTGTTCCCACTTTTCACTACAGCGACGGCCTCCTCGGGCGTCGACAGCTTTTTCTTGTATTGATCGATCCAATTCATATCCCAGAGGTTCAAATATCCTGTGGCTCCGGCATCCAGAATAGGAGGTCTGAAATTTTTCGTGTCTCGAGACCGAAAAGTTTGGCGATCGCTGGGTTGGTGCAACTTCCATCATACGTGCAGACACCTTGCCGCAACCCACGGTTTTGATGAAGGGCCGCCTCCAACCCGTGATCTGCAATTTCCAGTACGTAAGGAAGAAGAGCGTTCGTCAACCCGTTCGTCGCAGTCCGCGCAACACTCGCGGGAATGTTTGGAACACAATAATGGATCACCCCATGTCGGAGGAACACCGGGTTTTCAATCGTCGTCGGTCTGCTTGTTTCCACACATCCCCCCTGATCGATCGAGATATCAAGGATGACGGAACGAGGCTTCATCGTTTTCACCATGTCCTCCGTAACGAGATGGGGCGCTCGTTCACCTTTCAGCAGGACTGCTCCGATCACAACATCGGCAAACTGAACCGCGCGTGCAATGTTGTAGCGAGTCGCGACTCGTGTGGCAACCTGGTGATGGAAAATGTTTTCCAGCTCGCGAAGGCGAGAAAGGTCCTTGTCCAGGACGGTGACCTCGGCCCCCGACCCGATGGCGACTCTTGCGGCTGTTCGTCCCACAGTTCCCGCTCCGATAATCACAACGGAGGCAGGTGCAATCCCTGGAATCCGCCCAAGCAGGACGCCTCGACCATCGTCTCCACTCTGGAGGTAGTGTGCCGCGATGTGGATTGCCATCTGTCCCGCGATCTCGCTCATCACCTGGAGAATTGGCAGGTTTCCATCTTCGGCCTCAATCAGCTCGTAGCCAATCGCGCACACTTTCTTTTCCAGCAGGGATTCGACGGAGGTTTTCTTAGCGACCGGAAGATGAAGGAATGAGAAAAGGATTTGAGATTCCGCGAGAAGGCCGTATTCCTTCTCTGTCGGTGGAGAAACCTTCAGCAGGAGTGAAGAGCGATTATACACTTCGCTTGCGTCGTATACAACCGTTGCCCCTGCCTGCTGATACTCTTCGTTTGAGTATCGCGCCAGCGCACCCGCATCCTTCTCAACAAAGACTCCATGTCCTGCTTCGACCAGTGATTGAACGCCCGCTGATTACGCAGCCACACGGCGCTCCGCAAGGGGTTGTTCTTTACTAATCCCGATATACATTGTAGCCTCTCAAACGAAAGGTGGGAAGAATTCGCTTTGCCGAAATCTGAAGATCAAATTAATTCGCCGAACTGGCAAAAGCAACCCCAAAAAAATTAGAATCTTTTCTTAGCTCTGACCTTCGATCAATCGGCTCCAGCGTTGATCGATTTGCTTCTGAATTTGATCGATGATCGCTTGATTCTCAGGTCTCAGCAAGTGTTTAAACCGATCCTGGACTTTCAGGTATTCGATGATTGGCTTTTTCTCTTTTGGGCGATGGGTCAATTTGCGTTTTCCGTTCTCGTATTCATAGAGAGGCCAGACGCAAGTTTCGACAGCTAGGCGGGAAACATCGAGGCCAATTTCTGGAGGGTACTTCCACCCTAAGGTGCACGGGGCAAGAAGGTTGATGAACTTGGGACCGCGGATCCTGAGAGCTTTCTGCACCTTTGTTGCAAGGTCCTTCCAATGATGTACGGCGGCTTGAGCAACATACGGGATATCGTGTGCAATCATGATCTCCGTGAGGTCTTTTGGGAACTCCTTTTTCCCGACATCGACCGAGCCGACCGGGGAAGTGGAGGTCCACGCACCGAGCGGAGTCGCACTTGAGCGCTGCACGCCTGTGTTCATATACGCCTCATTATTATAGCACACGTAGAGCATATCGTGACCACGCTCCATCGCACCAGACAGAGACTGGAGGCCAATGTCATACGTCCCACCATCTCCGCCGAAAGCAATGAATCGAATGTCTTCTGTAATCTTTCCCCTTCGGCGAAGGGCTTTGTACGCCGCCTCTACGCCACTGATCGTCGCAGCGACATTCTCAAAGGCATCATGAATGAAAGGTACTCTCCACGCGGTGTACGGATAAATTGTCGTGACGACCTCCATACATCCGGTCGCTAGCCCCACGACGACGTTACTTCCCGCCGATGCCATCACCTGTCGCATCCCCACGGTGGAAAGGCATCCGACACATGCCCGATGTCCGCCGGAGAGAATTTCCGGCGTCTGAGCTAATTCCCTTAGCGTAGGCATCTCATACTTTCCCTTCTATTTCCAGAGGCATCTGCTCCAGTTTCGACTCGTGCAGTCCGAGATATTGCACAGGGTTTCTCACTTCTCCCGTCTCGACGATGTGGCCAAGCTCACCGTACACATCTTCGATGTGAGATGGGAGAATATCTCTCCCGCCAAGACCGTAGATGTAGTTCACCACTTTCAGCTGAGACGGACTGACTCCGCTTCCAAACAAAGAGGAACGGATTTCGTCAAATATGGGACCTCCAGCGCTCCCGAATGCGATCGAGCGGTCGAGAACAGCGACTGCTTCGACTTGACTGAGTGCGCGCACAATCTCTCTTGCGGGGAAAGGGCGAAACACGCGCACTTTCACCATTCCTACTTTTTGGCCCTCGCGCCGGAGTTTATTGACGACGGTCTTGACGGTCCCCGCTGTAGAGCCAAGGACCACAATCGCTGTTTCTGCACCTTCCATTTCGTATTCTTCAATTACAGCATAGGAACGTCCACTGATATTCCCAAACTCTTCCAAGATGCTTGGGATAATCTCCGCCGCGGCGATTTGAGCTTCTGCCTCTTGTCGTTTGTGCTCGAAGTAGTAGTCCTGAAGATCAAGAGGGCCGACCGTGACAGGGTGTCTTAGATCGAGAAGAGGATGGAGGGGTTTATACTCACCAAGAAACTTCTTGACAATCTCATCGTCAAGGATTTCTAATCGCTCCATCGTGTGGCTGAGGATGAAGCCATCCAACGTCACCATGACCGGAAGGAGGATGTTTGGATGTTCAGCCACACGAAGAGCGATCAGAGTATGGTCATAGGCCTCCTGGGCGTTTTCCGAGAAGAGCTGAATCCACCCAGCGTCTCGACAGCCCATGGTGTCACTGTGATCGCAATGGATATTAATAGGGCCGCTGAGGGCACGGTTCACGACTGGCATCACGATTGGGAGGCGAAGCGAGGAGGCAATGTGGACGACCTCCCACATCAGGGCGAGGCCCTGAGAGCTCGTGGCCGTCATTGCCCGCGCCCCAGCGGCCGAAGCACCAACAGTAGCGCTCATCGCGCTGTGCTCGGATTCAACTAAGACAAACTCTGTATTGACCTGCCCGTTTGCCACCGCATCGGCGAAAGCGTGCATCAGTTCTGTTTGTGGCGTAATGGGATAGGCCGCGACAACGTCGGGATCGATCTGTCGCATCGCTTCCGCTACGGCTTCATTGCCAGTCAGTGCAGCGATGCGAACGCTTGGTGTGCCCTTCGAGTTATTCTTCCTCATGTTCTCTCACCATGGTCAAGGCATTTGCTTTGTCCGGACATTCGTGTGCACAGATTCCACATCCTTTGCAGTGATCATAGTCGATTCCAACGACTTTCCCTTCCTTCACGATGATGGCGGAGTCGGGGCAGAAGACCCAGCAGAAAAGGCAATGGATGCATTTCGCTGCGTCGAAGATCGGGCGCTCCACTCTCCACGAACCCGTCCGGTACTCAACAGCATTCCCTGGCTCGAGGATTTTCACTCCGATGGGGAGCTCTCTCCAGTCCTTCGGTTTCATTCGCCCTGTACCTCCTCGTAGGCGCGTCGAATTGCCTGGACGTTCCGTTCAGCAATCTGCTCATTATATTTCTTTGTGAACTTCTTCACAATGTTTTTCTCCATCGTAGCAAGGTCAAAAATTCCTGACACCTTGATGAGTGCACCCAGCATCACTGTGTTGGGAATCGCTTTCCCGAGTGTGTCAAGGGCAATCTGAGTCCCATTGACTGTATAGATCCTCCGTCCCAGAAGGTTTAACTCTGTCCGGATTTCAGCCGGTGATCTCCCTGTATTCACAATCAGCGCCCCGTCTTCGGGAATTCCATCGATAACCTCACTATTCTCTAGCAATGTCGGGTCGAGAACGATGACGATGTTAGGCTCTGTAATCGGAGCATGAGAGAGAATTGGCTCGGAGCTGACCCTCGTGTATCCTTTCGTCGGTGCGCCCATACGCTCAGGCCCGTACTCCGGGTA
>JBBIJH010000016.1:0-30642 GCA_037446075.1 Ignavibacteriales bacterium | reverse complement strand
AACTTACATGAGGCAACACCCCCATCTTGAATAGATTTTTCGTGAGGCAAATCGCTAGTTGCTTCTCTTTCCCCATTTTCCTACCTTCTGGTGGTATCAAATCCGAGAACATGAGACACTCAAGCTGGACATTACAATTTCTTTTGGCGTCTCTGATCTCTTTGGTGGCTGGTGAAGTCGCCATTTCCCAGCAGCCGACACCAAGCTCTCTTAAGATTGCGCGTCTCAAGTACAGCGGCGGCGGGGATTGGTACAACGACCCGAACGAGGAAGTGAATCTCCTCAACTTCATCAAACAGAACACAAACATCGACGTCAATCCAAAATACGAGTTTGTTGAGATCTCGAGTGAGAACCTTTTCTCCTACCCTTTCCTCTTCATGACTGGCCATGGCAATATCCGCTTCACAGACGAGGAAGCACGTCGACTCCGGAAGTATCTGGAAGCTGGTGGTTTCCTCTACGCCGACGACGACTATGGGATGGACAAAGCTTTCCGTCGGGAGATCAAAAAGGTTTTTCCCGATCAGGAACTTGTCGAACTTCCGTTTTCCTACGGTCTTTACCATTGTCACTTTGATTTTCCGAACGGCCCGCCGAAAACGCATGAGCACGATGGGAAACCACCCCAAGGATTCGGACTCTTTCACAAAGGCAGGTTGGTCGTGTATTACACGTATGAATCCAATCCCAGCGACGGCTGGAATGATCCTTCCGTCCACAATGACCCCGTGGCAAAACACGAGGAGGCTCTACGCTTCGGAACGAACCTCGTCGTATGGGCGTTAACTCATTAAACGCGATGGGCTCACAGCGACATACCGATGCTGGAGATGTTTACCAAGAGATCCTGCGCAAGCTGAGTGTTCTGCGGGCAAAGGAGTGCAAAGAACAACTCCTTGCTGGCGCACTTCTTTTCGCTCTTGGGTTTCTTGGAATCCTCCTCTTTGCGATCATACTCGAGGCCACGTTGCACCTAAGCATATCGGGAAGGACGATTCTCTTCTGGTTTGTTACGGTCTCGCTTAGCGGCGGCCTCGCGTGGCTGTTCGTCCGGCCGCTGCTGAGATGGGCAGGGATTCCCAAGAGCACCGACGATGAAACCTTGGCGGTGAAAGTTGGTGAGCATTTTCCGAACATCAAGGACCGTCTGCTTAATCTTCTTCAGCTTCATCGGGAGAAACAGGAGGGTGCAACTCTCTACTCCCCCGCGCTAATCGATGCGGCGTTCGTCGATCTGAAGGATGAGGTCTCGACGCTTGACTTCAGCGAAGCGATCTCCTACCACCGCCCGAGGCGGCTTGGGAACATAATTGTCGGTGCTGGGTTGGCAGCGTTTGCTGTTTTCCTGCTCTTCTCCTCCAGCCTTCTTGATGCGGCGCATCGCCTGGCTCACTTTCGGTCAGAGTTTGCTGTGCCGCCACGGATCCGGTTCGTCATCGAGCCCGGAAATGCTGAGGTGATACGAGGGGATGATGTGCGTCTGTCTGTTTCAGTCGAAGGCATGCCGGTGGACAACGTCTCGCTCTTCACTCGATCGGAAGGCGAGCTGAATTTTGCTCGCACTGCTCTAGGGAAAAGGACCGATGGGAAATTCACATACGAGATCAACTCGATCAAGCAATCCACGCATTATTATGCCCAAGCGCAAGGCAGTACAAGTGAGCAGTATAAAATCAGCGTGCTCGACCGCCCCGCGGTAAAGAATCTTCGGCTCCATCTCACTTACCCATCCTATACCGGAATTCCCGGCAGGACTCTCGGTGACAACGTTGGAGATGTCACTGCACTTGTCGGAACAAAGATCGACGTCGAGCTTCGTGCAAACAAAGAATTGGCAGAAGCAGTCCTTGTGTTCGATGACGGAAGCAACCTCTCGATGAGAGTCGCAGGCGAGGACGCCTCGGGGCGATTCATCCTCTCCAGAGACCGTGCGTATCATCTTCTTCTGGTAGATGAAAAGGGAATCAAAAATAGCGACCCCATCGAATACCAGTTGAGGGCGATTCGCGACGAAGACCCAACAGTGAGCATTGTCTTTCCAGGAAGAGACATTGACCTCGCAGACGAACGGCGGCTTCCGCTCTTCCTTAAAGTTCGCGATGATTTCGGATTCAGCAGACTTCGCCTCGGCTACAGGCTTGTTCATTCACGTTACGAGCGGCCAGCTGAGGATTACACCTTTGTTGATATCCCTCTCCCGAAGTCAGTTCATCCTTCTGTTGGAAGTGCTATCAATCTCGACATCTCGTACACCTGGGACCTGAAGCCGTTGAATCTTGTCACGGAGGATGTCGTGAGCTACTTCGCCGAGGTCTACGACAACGATTTCGTCTCCGGGCCGAACGTTGGCAGGAGTCAGACTTTCTCCATTCGGGTTCCGTCGCTCGATGAGATTTTCGCCGATGTGGAAAAGTCGCAGCACGAGGCACTCGAGGATCTGAAGAGCGCATCGGAGGGTGCAAGGGAGTTGAGGCAGCAACTGGAGCAGATTGATCAGGACCTGAAAAAGTCACGGGAACAACTGAACTGGGAGAAGCAAAAGCAAACGCAAGAGCTTATGAAGAAATATGAGGAACTGCAGAAAAACCTGGAGGAGACAAGCCGCAAACTCGACCAGGTAATCGAGCAGATGGAGAAGAACCGGCTTCTCTCACCAGAGACGCTGGAGAAGTACCTGGAGCTACAAAAACTTATGGAGCAGCTGAACTCCCCCGAGCTGCGCGAGGCAATGAAGAAACTTCAGGAAGCTCTCCGGAACCTCAACCCCGACCAGCTGCGCGAGACACTTCAGAAGTTTACCTTCAACGAAGAAATGTTCAGGCAAAGCCTCGAGCGCACGCTGAGCCTCTTGAGGCGGATCCAGATCGAGCAAAAGCTGGAGGAGGCCCTGAAGCGTGCAGCTGCGTTGCTCGACAAACAGAAGCAAATCGATGAAGAAACTCAACAGACTACTCCTTCGGACGCAGCAAAGCGGGAGGAGCTTGCCCAGAGGCAACGGGACGCAAAGGGGGATCTCGAGTCACTCGAAAAAGAATTGGGTGGGCTTGAGCAAAGAATGGAGGAATTCCCCAGCGAGATGCCACTGGAAGAAATGCAGAAGCTGTTGGAAGAGCTGACGAAGCAGCAGCTTGGCCAGAACATGGAGCAGTCCGCCGAAGAGCTCCAGTCGGGAAATATGGGCCAATGCCAGGCACAGCAGCGGGACCTTACTTCCGCACTGGAGCAATTGCTGAAGCAGTTGCAACAGGTACAGAAATCGATGCAACAGAGACAACAGCAGCAGATCGTGAGGGATTTGAAAAAGATACTCCAAGATCTCCTAGAGACGTCGAAAAACCAGGAAGCGCTCAAGAAAGAATCAGAGAGTTTGGAACCAAACTCCCAGCAATTCCGCGAGACTGCACAGGAACAGATGAAACTGATGAACGAACTGAACAAGATCATCGAGGAGACGATGAAGCTCTCTCGCCGCACACTGGCGGTGACACCAACCATGGGAAAGGCGATGGGAAACGCGCTCCGGGGGATGAGCGAAGCAATGGAAGGGATTGAATCCCGCAACGGCGTGCAGGCTTCCCAACAACAGGGAGAGGCAATGGGAGCGCTGAACGAAGCTGCGGCACAAACGCTGAATTCTCTTCAGGCGATGATGCAAGGTGGCGGCGGAGGCCTCCAGATGCTCCTTCAGCAGCTCGGGCAGATGATCGGTCAGCAACAGCAGATTAATGCGGGCACACAGCAGCTTGGGCAGACGAACGCAATGACGATGGAACAACAAGCAGAGATGGCGCGTCTTGCCGCACAGCAGGCGGCGGTGATGAAGTCTCTGCAAGAGCTGAATGAGGAGGCGAGGCGAAGCGCGGAGAGGGAGAGAATTCTGGGTGATCTCGGCAAAATCGGCGAGGAGATGAGAGAGGTTGTAAGAGATCTGGAACAGAAGAATGTCAACCCGCAAACGCTGCAGCGACAGGAGCGTATCCTGTCTCGTCTGCTGGACGCTGAGCGCTCGATGCGGGAGCGAGACTTTGAGAGGCGAAGAAGAGCGGAGCCAGGAAAAGACATTGTTCGGAAACCCCCCGGAGAACTTGACCTGACAACGCAGGAGAGGAAAAATCGATTAATGCAGGATTTGCTGAAGGCGTTGGAACAGGGATACACGAAAGATTATGAGGAGTTGATCAGGAAGTATTTTGAAGCACTGCAGCGAGTGGAAGTGGGGGAGGGAGAAAGCAGACGATAGGCAGTATCCGGTAGCCAGTGGGGAATTCCGGTCAGTAGGAAGTAGGAAGTAAAAAGTAGCAAGTAGTTGGTATTCGGTACGGAGCCTGAAGCCGCAGGCATCTGGTCTAAGCATCCGATCAACGTATAACTCCGCGATTTATCGCACGGATAACAGAGTCTCGTAGCCCGCTCGTTGGTAGATAGATGATCTCTCAAAGAGCGGGTTTTTGTTTTGGGCTGGATGTGCAGCGCACCTCACTACAACGGAGCCTTCTTTGAAGGGGCGTCAAACGTTCCCCCCGACCCTTTGAAAAATCTGACACGTCGGAGGAAGTGCATGCCACGTTAGCCCTTTGCACGATTCGGTCTCCTGACGGGCAGGTTTTATCTCAGGATCCCCTGTTTTAGGTGAAATTTGCAAAGATCCCGCGTGCTGGTTTCTAACCAATTCTTCACAGTCTGATCTATGGCTCCCGATGTGCCTCCCCCAATCACCATCCATTCCTTTTTATAAGGGTGATCCTCCTAACGTAAGGCTGAAAACTTTTGACTTGATTTTTTATCGTTAATCTACTACCTTCGAGCGTCGATATCAGCGCGAGCATCCGAGCTTCTACTCACCCAGGGACGACTCTTCCTTTCCTCTACATTATCTCTTTGTAAAGTTGGGGTGGCAAGATGCATGATCACCCGCAGGTTTTCCTATCATTGGATTCGAAACACAGTCTGTACAGCAAAGCTACTGGCTGCCCGCCCCTTTCAATCTTGAGAGAAGTGCTCCTTCTAACCACGCTCTGCCCCTTTCCTTCATTTTCTTCGCATAGCGTTATCAGAGGAGGCTCTCTTGCAAAACAGTTGCGAGATTCTTGTACCACATTCTTAGTTTTGTCGGCATCGTTGTGATTGGTACCTTTTCCAGGTCGCCGACACCGATGGGAGTGTCGCCAGCCAGGCGATCCTATAGCCCTCAGCATGTCCAACGAGTGGTGAACAAGAATAGGCACGAGGTTGATCGGTGTCTCTAAATCTTGAACGCTGACAGCGCCGAGAACAAATTGACGAACTGTCAAGTCGGCTTTTGAATAGTCCAATCAGCAATAAGTAATGAAGCGGGATTAGCCTATAGCCAAACCCCAAGTATGTCCCGAGCATTGATTCTCTCGTCCCCCTGAACCTAAAATCCATTCCCATATCTCAAAACATTTTGTTTAGGAGGGTCTTATGAAAATCCTTGGTAGGCTTCTGACCGCTCTATTTTGCGTCGTCCTTCTCGGTGCAGCGAGGGCGGATACGAAAAAATGGGACGGTGGTGCTGGCACAGATAAGTGGGGCGACACCAACAATTGGGACCCAGACGGTGTGCCAACTAGCGCCGATGACGTGATCTTTGATAATACGTTTATCGCTGGTAGTTTCACTGTAACTCTCGATGGGCCTATTGCCAGGGCTTGCAGATCTCTTCAGATCGGGTATCCAGGAAATGTGAACACAATCGGGTTAGCTTTAAGTGGAACTACGGCAAACTTACTCACTATTGGTGGACCAGGATCAAATGATCTTATCATCGATGATGGTGGAGTACTCACCAACAATGGCAACCCCGGTTCTGGGAATCGGACACTCCTTTTCAATAGTTCGAGTGATGTTTGGCAGATGCTTGGAGGCGGAAAGTATACCCACAATCAAATTTCTGGTTCTTTCCCAAATTCCTCTTCTGGAACGATCACGCGCTCTTTTGCCTCCACAACAACTGTTGAATATCAGACATCAAATGGTTTCACGAGCACTATTGCATATGGCAACCTTACGATTAACGCAGCTGGTGCCATTGTCAACCCTGGCACCAGTAGTATGACGATCAATGGAAACCTAACTGTTCAGACTGGCACGTTTCGTGGAACTACATCCGGAACTCCAACGCATACGATTGGCGGTTCGATCGATATTACAGGAGGTACTTTTAACGGCACGAATGGGTCAGGTAGTCCGGTTTTCAATATCAGCGGTTCTTTAAACCAAACTGCCGGGACCTACATGGCTAGCTCAAGCACAGGTGTGCCTACGATCAATTTCTCCGGTAGTGGCTCGGGTGCTCTGAACTTGAGCGGGACGGTTTCCAACTCTCTTCACATAATAACAATTGGAGCAAGCCGAACAATAGCATTGCAAAGTACCCTTCCTGTTGCAATTGGAGGATCGATTATCGTCAACGGCGGACTTCACTGCGGGGCGAACATTGTCAATGGGAGCGGGGACTTCACGCTCGCGTCTGAAGCCGAACTCGGTATCGGCTCGACTGATGGGATTGCCGCCTCCGGAGCTACGGGCAATATCCAAGTTTCGGGGACAAGAACTTTCAGCACCGATGCCAAATACATATACAATGGAAGTGCTGCACAAAACACCGGGGATGGTCTTCCTGGGGCGGTGAAGAACCTAACCATCGATAACGATGCAGGAGTCACGCTCTCAAATTCAACTATGGTCAGCACTACCCTAGCTCTGACGAACGGCATTATTACAGCCGGCGCGAATACGCTGACCGTTGGACCGTCCGGCTCAATTAGCGGAGGCTCATCTTCATCCTACGTCGACGGTAAACTCGCACGCGTTTACAGCAACACCGAATCGAAGAGCTTTCCCGTCGGAAAAGGGGGAAACTATCGCCCATTGACTCTCAACTTCACCGCGCTGACGGGCACAAGCACCGTAATTGTCGAACAGTTTGAATCGGGTTTTCCGGGAATAGCACCCGCAGGAACAGCACTCTTGGGTAGCCGTTACTGGAATGTTACTCAAACCGGAGCGAGCGGCTTTACGTACGATTTGACCCTCGACGGTAGTGACTTGACTCCTACGGGAAGCGTCAAGCTCATAAAGCATGATGGCGGTACCACGGTCGCACTCCCAACGACCACACCGAACTACACAGCTTCCGGCCTGACAACTCTCAGCGATTTCGCACTGGGTGAGGAGATTATCAGCACGTTCCTGATCACCGCTTCAGCAGGAGAGAAAGGTGCTGTCTCTCCATCAGGATCTGTCTCAGTTGCTTCAGGGTCGGATCAGACGTTTACCATTACACCAGATCCAGGGTATCATATTGCAGATGTTGTTGTTGATGGCAACTCGGTCGGTGCGGTAACGACTTATACATTCTCAAACGTTACAGCAGATCACACCATCACCGCGTCGTTTGCTGTTAACTGTGCTTCTCCAAACGTGATCAGCGGACCAGAAGATCAAACAGGCTGCGCTGGTACTGAGGTGAGCTTTAGCGCAAGTGCCAGCGGGGATCCTTCCCCGGCAGTACAGTGGCAAGTGAGCACGGACGACGGAGGATCGTTCAGCGACATCTCTGGAGCGACGACCACGACGCTGAGCTTTACACCCTCTGCCTTGGATAACGGGAAGCTGTATCGGGCGGTATTCACGAATGACTGTGCAAACGCAACAAGTGATGCAGCGAGATTAACAGTGAATACAGAGCCCGTTGTGACAACGACCCCTACAGATCAAACAGTGCTTGCCGGTACCGACGCGAGCTTCAGCGCGGGTGCGAGCGGGAGCCCCACACCCACAGTGCAGTGGCAGGTGAGCACAAATGGAGGGTCGTCATGGAGTGACATCAGCGGTGCGACATCTACGACATTTATGGTCTCTTCTGCGAGTTCATCACAGAGCAGCTACAAATACCGCGCAGTGTTCAGCAACACATGTGGCACGGCGACCTCGCCCTCAGCTACTTTGACCGTCAAGCCATCAGCCCTACTGAAGGTACAGTTCCTCCTCCATATACTGCTGGACAACACCTGCAGGCCTAAGATTCGTAACATGCCTGTCGCGGGTGCTGAAGTCCGGGTGTACACAATGGGAGATGTGTGCACTGAGAATCTAGTAGTAAGTGGAAAGCCGAAAATCTGGGGCAAGATTTTTGATGGGCCACTGGGACCATCCGACCCTGACTCAGGCTGTCCGATTGTGACGGTCGGCTCCTACCTGGCAAAGGGGACCACGGACGCAAACGGTGAGGTTCGGATTGTTGTACCTCCGACAGCGAATAACCCGAACACAGACTACGTTGTTATCGGCAGTACCCTTTCGTTCGATGATATCAGGACGGGTGAAGAGCCGGATGCCCTTTACTCGGGAGACAGGGTACGTAACGTAAAGGCCGGAGAGCAGAAAATCGTAAAGCTCCGGAGGGTTCGACTCTTTAGCGGCAGAATCGTTCCGGCCAAATATCTTGAGGAATACGGTAGTTATCTGGCTATCATAGAGCCGGAGTACATAGACTGGGAAGCTGATCAGGAACAATACCCCTTCGTACTGGAAAGTGAAGGTGACTGGTCTGTAACCACCAGCATCGAACCGCCGGAAGGATTCGTTTCCGATTATTCCAAACTTTCGGCTGAGGTAGATGACACTACCGCGGCGATTCAGTTTACGCTAACTGACATAGGCAGTGACTGGAGCGCCACAAGTGTAAAGCACCAGATCAGGCACAAAGGGAAATTCACGGTCCGAAGTTCTACTGTCCCGATGTTTGACAAGAAGAAGGGAAAAAGAGATGATCGGGGAAAGGGAAATGATAGGGGCAAAGGAAATGACAAGCGAGAGGGGGACGATAAAGGAAAAAGAGGGGGAAGGTCCGGTGCTCTCCATGACGGCGAAGTGGGCCTGACCACAACGCTGATTCCTGGGGAATATGCTCTTTACCAAGCCTACCCCGATCCTTTCAACCCCACGACCACGATCCGGTTCGACCTTCCCAAAGCATCGGTCGTGACAGTTAAAGTCTACGACGTTCTTGGTCGAGAGCTGGCAACGCTCGTGGACGGGGAGTATCGGGATGCTGGCCGGCATGAGGTGAGGTTTTCCGCCACAGGCGCATCCACCTCCGGCGTCTATTTCTATCGGATCTCAGCCGGGCCGTTTACAGATGTGAAGAGGATGGTATTGCTCAAATAACAAAGCACCCAGTAAGCCGCAGTCAGATAACAGAACCTACAAATCCGGCCTAGGCTTCAGCCCGCAGTCGGCTGAAACTGCGACGCAATTTGGGACGAGGTGGAGCTCATCTCTAAGGTGGAGTCCACTTGGGGACAATATTTGATTTTTGGCGGTACCTCGCGGGGGGCGTCAACGGATCCCTTTCTTAGCTCGCTGTCTCACGGGAAAAAATCCGACCTTTTTCTTTGGGATATGTGGCCCCCATCTGCACGCACTACCCACTTTTGTTTTTCTCTCCTCCCTTCTTTATATTTTCCATCAAGTGAAACTCTCAGGAGCCCGCATCCGTGTCTTCGCCGATTTTCAAAGAAACACCCGGTTTTCTGCAGCATCTGCCATATCTCTACGATCGCTGTAAGATTCCTGGGATTTCTAGGAGGCATCTGAAGCATGGAGAAATGATGTCGGTCCTCCAACGGCTTCACTCTGAATTTCCCACGTTATTCAGCCTTCAGGAAGTTGGTACCTCTGTCGAAGGCCGATCCATCAACCTCGTGGGGGTTGGGGGTGGGCCGGGGAAAATCCTCATGTGGTCTCAGATGCATGGTGACGAGTCAACGGCGACGCGAGCTTTGCTGGACATGCTCAGTATGCTCGGTTCGAATGCCTCGGCACCGTTTTCGCGTGCGATTCTCGAGAAGACAACCTTACGATTACTTCCCATGTTGAACCCCGACGGCGCTGAACGCTACGAACGGCGCAATGCACTGGGCATCGATATCAACCGAGACGCGCTTGCACTCCAGACGCCAGAGGCACGTACGCTGAAGTTCGTCAGAGATACCTTCCTTCCGGACTTCGCCTTCAATCTTCACGATCAGGAGCCTAGGTTTGCCGTTGGTCAAACGGATCGTATCGCTGCAATAGCCCTGCTGGCTCCCCCCTATGACGAGGCAAGAAGTATGAACGAGGTCCGCCAAAAAGCCAAGCAGTTAGCATCTTTTTTCGGGGAAGTTGTTTCCCACTTTGCACCCGGTCATGTATCCCGTTACAGCGACACATACGACCCGCGAGCCTTTGGGGATCGAATGCAGCAGTGGGGAACCAGCACGGTGCTAGTGGAATCTGGTGGGTGGCTCGACGATCCCGAGAAGGAATTCCTCCGAAAGCTCAACGCGCTCGGGCTTCTCGCTTCCTGCTACGCAATCGCTACAGGTGAATTCGAGAAAGCGGACCTTGCGAGTTACGATTCACTACCGGAGAACAATGAGAATGTGTTTGATGTGCTCATTCGGAATGCTCGGTACCGGAATTCGAGGTCGTCTTTGCTGATGGAGGTTGACGTGGCAATCAATGTGGATGATCAACGGGACGGAAAAACCGGAGAGTGGAAAACAGTCGCACAGATTGCAGATGTTGGAGATCTCGCACCAATGAAGGGCTTTCGGACAATCGACGCTCAAGGTCGATTGCTGACTCTTCCCAGTCTGGAGATAGGAACATCTGTCCCAGTTGAGCTGCTGAAAAGCGCTGCCTTTTTCCAAGATTAGCGAGCGTTTGCCCCTTTTGCGCTTGCACTAGTCTTGCGTTTTTCTTATTTTTGGAAAGCTTCAAGTGCACCCGACGACAACTTTTCAGTCGATTCTCCGATGACGGTTCCTGCGAGGGTCTCAGTCACTTCGACATCCTCCGTCACAAGCCTTTCAGAAGATTATCCAGCGCGGAATGTGTGGAGAGACGAGTTGAGTAAAAGAAATAGCGCCATAGAAAAATCTGTTACTCATATTTTTTCTTATCTTTGCAATGGCTTCTGCCAGATCTGACGCGAAACAAAGCGATTTCGAGCGCGAGGCTGTTCCGCACATGGATGTCCTCTATAATTACGCTCTGCGAATGACGGGGAACGTAGACGACGCGAGCGATCTTTTGCAGGAGACGTACTTTAAGGCTTATCGCTTCTGGGACAAGTATGAAAAGGGAACTAATATCCGAGCGTGGCTGTTTCGGATTATGAAGAATTCGTACATCAATCGCTATCGAAAGGAATCGAAAGAACCAGATACCGTTGACTACGACGAAGTCAAAAACTTCTATAACACAATCCGCCACGAATCGATCGATCCGAACGATCTCCAAGAGCGGCTCTTCGGAAATCTCCTCGAGGATGATGTAGCGAAAGCGCTCGAGTCACTCCCTCCCGACTTCAAGACAGTTGTGATCCTCTGCGACATCGAAGGCTTCACGTATGAGGAGATTGCCGAATTTGTGGATTGCCCGATCGGAACAGTTCGGTCGCGCCTTCATCGAGGCCGGAAGATGCTGCAAGTGAAGCTTTTTGATTTTGCGAAGAAGCAAGGTTATATCGGGCATGATTAAGCGATTAGAAAATAGATTCATGGAGTGAGTGATAGAGGTGGACTGTACAGAGACAATCGAATACTTAAGTGCTTTTGTCGATGGAGAGCTTCAAGTAGGGCCTCGAAAAGAGATGGAGACCCACATCGCTCGATGCCTCTCCTGCCGATCAGAGTTCGAGCTTGAAAGGATGACGAAAGGGATTGTCCGAGCGAAGATCTCCACCCAGAAGGTCCCAGCGTCCCTGCAAATCCGTATACTGCAAGAGCTTGAGAAGCAGGGCATGGCAAGAGAGACTGTGGGAGACAAAGTCCGTCGCGCCTTCCGTTTTGTCGCCTCGGGGTTAAGGCAGCCGGCGCTTCGTCCTGCCGTTCTCCTAGGGGCTGCCCTCGTTCTCGGAGTAGTTGCGTTCCTTCTCTTTCTGCGGCGCGAGCCTGCTGCACCCAGGGGTGAACTTGAAGCGTCGGATCTCGTTCAGCAGGCGGTCTTCCATTATTCCTCGTACTTGAATGGTGACATGCCGCTCCAGTACGTTTCCTCTGATCGTACTGAACTGCAGAACTATTTCCAGCAGAAAGTGGCATTTGACGTCTATATGCCGAAGATGGCGGAGGCCCAATTAATTGGTGGGTTTCTCTGCGAGCACACGGGCGGCAAATTCGTGAACTTCATCTATAAAGCGGACAACAAGGTGATCTTCTTCTCCGTGGCGTGCTCGAAAGAGATGAAAACAAAAGGCAAGTTTCGACTCTCCGCTCAGGCAGAAACTGACCTGGATCGAACAGGGTGGCACTTCGACACGAGTCGCACCGCCTGTAACGTCGCGTTATGGAAAGAGAATGACGAGGTCTGCTCAGTGGTGGCGGACATGAAAAAAGAGGAGCTTCTTGCTCTCCTCAAAGATGACGAGCAATAAACCCTCTCGTATTTCCCCTTCTGCCTCCCCGTCTACTTGATCTTGAGTGTGTGAACCCGAAGCCATCGAGGCTGGGGTGTCCCCCCGGGAATTCTCTATACCCCGGCGAAGAGCCGATCGGCCAGGAATCGCGGTAGGTCGTTGGCAATAATTTTGTCAGCGGCAGACTGGACGTCGTACTCGGAACGGATGAGTTCGTACGTCCACGTGTCTGTGTCGAAGATCCCGAAGCTGAGCTTCCAGTTTCCATCGCGTGGTTGCCCGACGCTGCCGACGTTGATGATGTACCGATTCGCCTTGTGAATCTTTTGCGTCTTCATATCTTCGGGGAAAATACCGGGGATATGGGTATGGCCGATGAAGCAGATTTTCGTCTGAAAGAATTCAAAGTTTACTCTTGCCTCGAAGGCCGAGAAAATGTAGTTCCACTCCTTTGGGTCTTTCGGCGATGCGTGGATAAAGGTCAGGTCGTCGATCTTGTAATCAAGGGGGAGGGTTTTCAGGAATTCAAGGTTCGCTTCTGTCAGAGTCTGATTCGTCCAGTACGCTGCGGTGCGTGCGTGTCGGTTGAAATGTTCCGTTTGGGAAAGGTCGAACGCCGCCTGATCGTGGTTCCCGAGAAGAATATGACTTGTGTGCTTCCGAGTCAGCTCGATGCATTCGTTAGGATTCGCCCCATAGCCCACGAGATCTCCCAGGCAAACGATCTGATCAACCCTCTTCTTCTCAATAAGCTCGACAGCCTTCTGGAGGGCTTCGAGGTTGGAGTGAATGTCGGAGATGATAGCGATGCGCATAAAAGGATGCACAATAATTTAGGAAATAATCACTCACAAGCAAGTCCTTTTCTGTAGAAGGTCGTTGCCTTGACAAACAACCCAAAACTTCCTATATTCCTCTTGCTTTTTTTGTCCCTTTGAATGTGGAGAGCCTACCCCGCACCCCTCAAAAAGAAACGTCCGCATGAGCGTAGAAGAGTCTGAAATAAGAATGAGCGAATCGAGCGGCGTCGAGCGAACAGAAATCCCCGAACGGCTTCCCGTCCTTCCTCTTCGAGATGTGGTGATTTTCCCCTACATGATATTTCCCGTTCTTGTCGGGCGAGAATCGTCGCTCCGTGCGGCGAACGAGGCCATTGGCCAACACCGTTTTATTTTTCTCGCAGCGCAAAAGAATGCTGCCATCGATGAGCCAACGAAAGAAGACCTCCACAAGAACGGAACAGTCGCGAAGATCGTCCAGGTCTTGAAGCTGCCGAACGGGCTCTTGAAAGTACTCGTTGACGGCGTTGCCCAGGCCACGGTGAAGCGGTTTGTCCCGAACGAGAGGTTCCTGGAGGCCGAGGTTGCACTGATTCCGCAAGAGGTGACTCAGGATACTGAGCTTGACGCCCTCTTCCGACATATTTCGACACTCTTCAATGAGTATGTTCACCTGAACCGGAATATCCCCGCCGAGGCATTAGCGGCGTTTGAGAATATCCGGGACCCCTATAGGAGACTCTTCTACGTCGCAGCTAATCTTGCTCAGACCGTTGAAGTAAAGCAGCGGATCCTTGATCTGAGAAATCTGCACGAACAACTCTATGAGCTGACGAAGATCCTCAGCTCCGAGATCGCGCTCCTGAAGATCGAGAAAGAAATTGATACAAAGGTTCATGACCACATCCAGAAGTCGCAGAGGAAGTTTTTCATCCAGGAGCAAATTCGAATCCTCCAGGACGAGTTAGGGGAAGAGGAATCCTCGCCAGAGCTTTTGAAGTTGAGGCAGAATATTGAGAACGCAAAGATGCCAAAAGAGGTAAAAGAGAAAGCACTGGAGGAATTCGGGAAACTGAAAAAGACCCCGCCCCTTTCCCCGGAGTCCACCGTCATCCGGAATTATCTCGATTGGCTTATTGGCGTACCGTGGTTTAAGAAAACGAAGGACAATCTGGACATCCAGCACGTCAAGGAAATTTTAGAGGAAGACCATTACGGGCTTGACAAACCGAAGCAGCGGATTCTCGAACACATTGCAGTCCTCAATCTCGTCCATGAGATGAAGGGGCAGATTTTGTGCTTCGTCGGGCCTCCCGGCGTGGGAAAAACCTCGCTGGCAAAATCGATTGCCCGAGCTCTCGGACGCAAGTTCGTTCGCATGTCGCTCGGCGGTGTGCGGGATGAGGCGGAAATTCGTGGTCACCGACGGACATACATCGGCTCGATGCCGGGAAAGATCATACAGTCGATGAAGCGTGCCGGCGTCATGAACCCCGTTCTTCTGATGGACGAGGTGGACAAGATGAGCATGGACTTCCGGGGGGATCCATCGGCCGCGCTTCTGGAAGTCCTTGATCCAGAGCAGAACGTCGCGTTCAACGACCATTATCTGGATGTCGATTATGACCTCTCCAGCGTGATGTTTATAACAACAGCCAACGTTCGGTACAACATCCCGCTTCCACTTCAGGATCGGATGGAAATCATCGAGCTTCCGGGCTACCTAGAACATGAAAAGGTGGAGATTGCAAAGCGACACATCATTCCAAAGCAACTGAAAGAGCATGGTCTGGACCCTGCGGAAGTGAGGTTCACCGACGAGGCGATTGTGACAATCATTGAAAAATACACGCGGGAGGCTGGTGTCAGAAACCTCGAGCGCGAGATTGCCTCCGTCTGTCGGAAGGTAGCAAAGGCGATTGTTCTCTCCAAGCAAACAAATGGAAAAAAGAGAAAAGGGAGGTTCCATCTCGAAGTCGATCCGGCGAAAATTGAAGAGTATCTTGGTGTTCCCCGCTATCGTGCGCGGCCAACGGCGCAGAAGCGACGTGTTGGTTCTGTGCTCGGCCTAGCTTGGACAAGCGTCGGAGGGGAGGTGCTCAACGTCGATGCAACGATCATGAGCGGGCAGGAGAAGCTGACGCTGACGGGGCTTCTCGGAGACCAGATGAAAGAATCCGCACAGGCAGCCTTGAGCTACATCCGGTCGAATGCAAGGGCGCTAGGTGTTCACCCGAATTTCTACAAGTCACGAGAGATTCACATCCATTTGCCGGAAGGGGCAATCCCGAAAGACGGACCCTCTGCGGGCATCACGATGGCGATGGCGATTCTTTCGGCAGCGAGCAATCGCCCCGCACGTGGTGATGTCGCGATGACGGGAGAGATCACCCTCCGCGGTAACGTGCTTGCCATCGGCGGGTTGAATGAGAAACTTCTTGCGGCGCAGCGCAGCGGCATTAAAACCGTACTCATTCCAAAGGAAAATGAGAAGGATTTGAAAGAACTCTCGGCTAAGGTGAAAGAAGGCCTGAAAATTGTTTGCATCGAGAAGGTTGAAGATGCAGTGAAGTGGGTCTTTGCCGATGGAGGAGCTTAGGGAACAGGGCGGACGTAGTTCAGTTGTGCAACTGTGCGTCGTACTCGCCCTCATTCTGTCAGCGTGTAGTTCGAGTCGATATGAGGTTCGAGAAGCCTCAGAGGGTCCACGCATCATCAAGGGTGCGACGGGCACTGTTGTCGTTGATTCTCGGGGTGAGCCGTTACAGGTAGCCGTTGTTGAAGAAGAGATGGGTTCTGGGAATCGCATTCGGCGGCTGATCGTCCTGGTACCTTTCTTAGGAGTGTCAGGGTTTCTTTTAGGATTAGCATTCGGAACGATACTAGACCCGCCAGGAGAATGCCGTGAATGCATCTTCAACATCTCTGACGGGCAAGGATATGGGATGATTTTTGGTTTCTTTGGAGGTATTTCCCTCGGCGTTTATGGTGCATTGACTGTTGGAAAGAAAAAGGATTTTGACGATGCGGTGGATAAAGTGCTGAAATCTCAAGAGCGTCAAGTTCGCTAGGCGTCCTTTCTCCATTTTGAATTCCTAATTGACATGACCTATTTCGTCACAGCCCGCAAATGGCGCCCGATGGTCTTTGAAGACGTCGTAGGACAATCTCATGTCACGGCCACACTTCGGAATGCCATCGAGAGAAACCGACTGGCGCATGCTTACCTCTTCAGCGGGCCGCGCGGGACCGGCAAGACGACAATGGCTCGAATCCTGGCGAAAGCCATTAATTGCCGCCAACCGAAGGGCCTGAATCCCTGCAACGAATGCGACATCTGCGAGGAAATCACCAATAGCAGGAGTGTGGATGTTTTCGAGATCGACGGCGCCTCTAACCGTGGCATCGATGAAATTCGGAACCTCCGCGATGCTGTCCGGTACGGTCCATCAAAGTCGAAGTACAAGGTCTACATCATCGATGAAGTTCACATGCTGACTAAGGAGGCCTTCAACGCTCTCCTGAAAACCCTTGAAGAGCCGCCGTCGTACATTCTCTTCATTTTCGCGACCACAGAAGTACAGAAGGTGCCGCTTACAATCCTTTCCCGCTGTCACCGCTTTGATTTCCGACGGATCTCTATTGACGAGATCGTCGCCCGCCTGAAATACATCGCGCAGGAGGAGAGGATTACGATCGATGAGGATTCCCTTCTCCTGATTGCAAAAAAAGGAGACGGATCGCTAAGGGATGCCCAGAGTATCTTTGATCAGCTTGTTTCCTTCTGTGGTGAGACGATCACTGCCACTCAGCTGGTGGACGCGTTGAGCCTGGTGGATCAGGAGCTTTTCTTCACGACAACGGATTTGATCAAGGAAAAGAACACAAAAGGCGGACTGGAGCTTGTCGAGAACATCATCCAACGGGGCTACGACATTCGGGAATTCCTGAGTGGGCTCCTCGAGCATCTCCGGAATCTTCTCATCGTGCGCAGCACTGGCTCGACGCTACTCATCGAGGCGTCAGAAACCTATAAGAAACGCTACCAGACAGATGCCGGAAGCTTCTCAGAATACGACCTCCTTCGTCTGATGAAAATCGTTACGGAGACAGAGGCAGCTGTGAAGTGGAGTACACAGCCGCGTATCCGGCTAGAGGCTGGATTGTTGCAAATGATCAAGCTCGATAGCACCGTTGAGATTCAGGAGTTATTAAAGCAGATCGAAGAGTTGAGGCAGAAGATCAATGGAGAGGCAAATATAAACCTGCCAGGTTCGACTTCGAACTCGGCTGGTGCAAAGAGATCCGGGCAGCAGTCATTCTCGCCGATGAATCCTTCGGCTGAATCCAAATCTGCAGAAACCTTCAAGTCTGTTCCCAATGCGCCGCCCCGAGTGAACGAACCGGAGATGCCGTATGCGAGGAATCCAGCCCGACAACAGCCTGCCGGGGCCGCACCAGCACACAAAGCAGAGTTGCCCTCTGCATCTGTGACGAAGGTCGTCCAGCCCGTGTCACTCGATGAGATTCAACAGAAGTGGAGTGAATTTGTTGCAGAGATCCGGCGGCAGCGAATTCACGTCGGTACGCTTCTCGGAGAATCTCACCCGCTCGATGTGATAGATGGAGCGGTGAAACTCGGCTGTCATAGCGAGTATCAGCTCGCGTCGCTGAAAAAAAGCAAGGACTTCTTGGTTGAGCTGGCTCAGAAGGTTTATGGGAAGAAAGTACGGTTTGAGCTTTCCCTGAATTCACAAAAGCCACAATCACCAGCGGGGAAAAAGCAGCCAAACGGGGGACAAGCTCCAGACCCGGCATCGCTTGACCATCCCGTGATCCGAGCCCTAATGAGAGAATTAGGGGCCGAGCCGCTCCAATGAGCATGTCCACATTCTCGGGATCTTGTTCGATTCGCAGAAGGGAAGCATTTGACAGAGTGGCGTAACTAGGAACATGCGCAGAGAAAGCTTGATTTTTGACGAAAAAGGATGTATCTAGGACACGGTAACACAAAAGGGATACTCCAATCTGAAGAGAGGAAATGATCACAGAATGCTACCTTGGTGGAGGAGTTATATCAAAAGGCGCTGGCTTCGCAGAGAGGGGGCGGGCAGATCTTGTCGCACGCTTGATCGAGAGTCTTGGTGCCGATGTTGAAGAGGGTGATATTGACATAGTGGTCTTGCTAGCTGACTCCTAGTCCTTGGAAAGCGAGAAATAGCGGGAATCGACGGGGAATTGTTAGAGGTCTGTAATTTCTTGATGCAGATTTTGGTTCTAAAGGAGGGTGCATCTCTAACAATCCTCGGTTGAGGAACCGAATGATCGCATCGGGCAGAGATGCAGTTCGGCTTTTTGTTCTTGGGAGGTCGCATGATAAAAAAAGTCGTGAAGAAGTTTTTCCTCTCCGGATCACTCCTAGCGATGATGTACACAGGGGTGCTCGCTGGAGGAACGAAGATCGGGAAATACGCAGGCGAGTTTATCGCCATCGGTGTTGGCGGTCGGGCCTTGGGGATGGGGGGTGCCTTCGTGGCGCTGGCGAACGATGTAACGGCCGGCTACTGGAACCCCGCTGGGCTGTCCCTGATTCAGTACCCTCAGCTCACCCTTATGCACGACGAGCGGTTTGGGAGTCTGATCAACTACGACTACGGAGCAATAGCTTTCCCTGTTGGAGTAAGGAGCAGCATCGGCTTCAGCCTCATTCGCCTTGGCATCGACGGAATTCCGGACACGCGGAATGCGCTGATCGATTATAACGGGAACGGAGTGTTTGACAATGCTGACCGACTGGATTACGACAAAATCGCCTACTTCAATTCAGCGGACTGGGCATTCTATTTTAGCTACGCAAAGAGGTCGAGCGATAAATTTGTCTATGGTGCAAATGTCAAACTCATCCGCAGAGAGCTTGGAGAGAATTCAGCGACTGGGATCGGTTTCGACGTTGGAACTCGTCTGAAAGTGGTCGAGAGGCTTGCGCTCGGGATGAATCTTCAGGACATCACGACAACCCTCATCGCCTGGGACACTGGCACGAAGGAGCTAATCTCTCCAACAGCAAAGCTCGGAGGGGCCTATTTCATTGACCTCTTTGGCGGCCAGATTGCCCCGGCACTCGATTTTGATGTGCGCTTTGAAAACCGGCGGTATGCGTCCACCCTGAACGTGGGTCCTGTGAGCGCGGACATGCACGCGGGGATCGAGTATGATTTTAGGAACCTTGTCGCGCTTCGTGCTGGCTACAACGACGTAAAGCAACTCACGCTCGGCGCTGGCGTTCACCTTCCAAAACTGGACGTTGACTACTCCTTTGTGAAGTTTGATGCACAAGGGGAGCTCGGCAACACCCACCGAATATCGTTGAAGCTGACTCTTGCAGAGGATCGGTTCGCACGGGCAACTGAGTAGCGGGCGATGTTGCAGGTGCACATGCGAAAACCCCACTTCCCGATTTTACTCCTTTTCATTCTTCTTTCTGATTGTGGCAAGGTTGATAAGGGGGCCCCGGAGTCGGCATCAGTACAGCAGAAGGCCCTGCCTGTCTTTGCGACATCCGATGAGCAGAAGAAATACTTTGCCGATCTGTTAGCTTTCCGAAGCGAAAAAGATTCGTTTCTCAAAGTTTCTCCAAAGTCGCCGATTCGAAAAAAAGAACGCGCAGCTTTCCAGGGCCTGAAGTACTTTGACCTCGACCCGAAGTTTGTCGTTCGAGCAACCCTTCAGAAAAGGGAAAACCCTCCCTCGGTGAGCATCACAACCACGACGGGGGAAAATCGGAAAGCCGTCAAGTACGGCTATCTGGAATTTATGCTTCAGGGACGTACCCATCGCCTCGCCGTGTTCAAGTTTGCTGATGAGAAGACAGAGGCCAGCGGCGACCATCTCTTTGTATCATTTACAGACTCCACCTCGGGCCATGAGACTTATGGTGCTGGTCGCTATATCGATCTAGAAGAAAACGAAACGGGGGAGTACCTTCTTGACTTCAATCGAGCATACAATCCCTACTGTGCCTACAACGAGGCCTACAGTTGTCCGATTCCTCCGCGGGAAAATCGACTGGCGATCGCAGTGAGAGCGGGAGAGAAAGTTTATCACTAAGGAGCGATGATACCGCGACTGAAAAACCGGGCGGCCCAATTCATCATTTCCCTTGCTCTACTTTGGCCTGGGTGTGCGCGCGTTCCCTATGACTCAGACTATCCAATGACAGATGAAGTCGTAAAGTCATTGAACAACGACCTTCAGATCAAAGTCCCCAAAGGCTGGTTTGCGACCACGGACGAGAGCAGCGCTCCTAACCTTCTGATCTGGCTTGTGAGGGAAGACTATGGCGCGACGATGGGGGTTACGGAGATTAATGCGGATGTCAACACGCGGGGGAGGCTGGAACGAGAAGGACTTGAAGCCCTGGCCGGAATTAGCTTCGCACTAAAAGCAGAGAGGGCCAAGGGAAAGGCAGAGATCGTAACAAAGCCAAAAGAGTTCAAGCTCAACGGACGGAACTTCTGCTCCTACGAGTACTCTACAGACGGGGGGAGGACTCTCGTCAGGGTTGTTGTGTTCAGCACGGGAAAGCACTTTTACGACTTCGCAGCTGTACCAGCAGAAAGGAAAGGAGTGAAAGTCGATCCCCGGAACCTTTTCATCATTCAACAATCCGTCTTGAACTCTATGCGGTGGTGATCGGGGTCGCTGCTTCCCAAACAAAAGGAAGTGGTTTCCTTCCCCGAGAATCCCTCCTTTTCTCCCCCAAGAAGTTCCATGATTCTGTTACTCGCTGAAATCTAGCAGCGTGCTGGCGCCATCATCGCCTTTAGAAGTTGACGATGTCGTTGTAGATGACAAAAGCCATGAAGGCGAGGAGAAGGATCAAACCCACCTGTTGCAGGATGAGCTTCACGCGGTGCGGGATCTCTCGCCGTGTGATACCTTCAATGAGGAGGAAAACGAGGTGGCCGCCATCAAGGGCAGGGAAGGGCAGAATATTCAGAATTGCCAAGCTCACGCTAAGAAGAGCCACAAAATTCAAGAAGGTGATTACGCCTCCCTCAGCCGAGGTCGTAGCCATCTGGGCGATCCGGATTGGGCCGGCGACAGAGTTAGCAACAGAGACTTTACCCTGAATCATCCACGAGACCGACTTCAGGATATATCCCGTCGTGATCCGGATGTCCGTGAACGCTCCACCGAGAGCAGCGAAGATATTATAGCTTTCGTGAACCGTTGGTCCTTGATACACACTTCCAACGTGGATGCCAATCCGGCCGTCAGGGTCGGGAACAACCTTGTCTTTCAGGATCTGATCACCGCGCTTCCATTCGATGGAGATTTCCTTGCCGATGTTGCTACTGATGATGTTCACCACCTGTCTGGAAGAATAGACGGGTGCTCCGTTCAACGCGAGAATAATGTCTTTGGGCTGCAAGCCCAATCTTGCTGCAGGGCGGTTCGGCTCCACTGCACTGATCATCGTTACCGTGTATTTTGCGATAAGGCCAAACTGCTCCTCTGGCTGATCCGGAACGGATTTCTTTGGTAAGTGGATCGACTGGGGGCTGCCATTGCGCTCCACTTCGACAACAATATCGTTTCCAAGATTCTCCAGATAGATCAGCGAATAGACATCACTCCAGTAATTGATTTTTTCCCCGTTGACAGAGAGAATCTTGTCTCCCGGTTTAAAGCCTGCCCTCTCTGCGATGCTTCTTTCCAGTACGTAGCCAACTTCGGTTGTTTGCTGGAGAAATTTTCCACGCGCGAGGTTGATCCCCCAGAAAATCAGAACGGCGAGAAGAATATTCATGAGCACGCCGGCCGTGATCACGAAAATCCGATGTCGATAAGGTTTTGCGCGGAACTCCCACTGTTGCGGTTCCCTCTTCAGAAATTCAGTGTCGAAGCTCTCATCAATCATCCCCGCAATCTTCACGTAGCCACCGATCGGGATCCAAGAGACACAGTAATCCGTCTCGCCAATTTTTTTACCAAAGGCCCGCGGAGGAAAGCCAATCGAGAAGCGATCGACGCGCATCCCGGAGAGTTTTGCCGCCAGAAAGTGACCCAACTCGTGAACGACGATGAGCAACCCAATCGCGATCAAGAAATGGAGAATGTTATACAGGATTGTCATGGAAGCGGTTCGAGATTCTTCTGAAGTACCTTTCTAGCACCAGCCCGTGACGAGTGCG
This sequence comes from Ignavibacteriales bacterium, assembly GCA_037446075.1. Lineage (GTDB taxonomy): Bacteria > Bacteroidota > Ignavibacteria > UBA10030 > JAHEZR01 > JBBIJH01. The sequence goes on along the minus strand of JBBIJH010000016.1, from coordinate 8,236 downwards.
CGCGTCTCCCGATCGGTCCGGATGATGTCCTCAAGCGTGGGTCGCAGGATCGGACGATGAGTCGCAAGGGCTCTCTCAATCAGTGTGGGGATCAGGCTGAACTTGATTCTATTTCGCAGGAAGGAATCCACAGCTACCTCGTTCGCGGCATTCAGAGCGGCGGGTGCAGTTCCCCCAGTGTTCAGAGCTTCATAGGCAAGGCCGAGACATGCGAACTTATTGAGGTCTGGTTTGAAGAAAGTCAGTTCGCAGAGCCGCGAGAAATCTAACCGCTCGTAGCGCGAAGGCACTCGGTCCGGATACGTAAGCGCGTATTGGATCGGGATCTTCATATCGGGCACGCCAAGCTGTGCCTTCACGGAGCCATCTACAAATTCCACCATGGAGTGGACGATAGACTGTGGATGAATCACGACTTCGATTTTTTCAGGAGGAAGATCAAAAAGCCAGTGAGCTTCCACGACCTCCAGACCTTTGTTCATTAGAGTGGCAGAGTCAATCGTTATCTTGTTTCCCATTTTCCAATTGGGGTGCTGCAGTGCGTCTCCCACCGTCACGTTGTCCAGCGCCGCTTTCTCGGTCTTAAGAAATGGCCCTCCGGAGGCAGTAAGAATCAATCTTGCGATGCTTTCAGTCCGTTCGCCCGCAATGCATTGAAGGATTGCACTATGTTCGCTATCGATCGGGAGGAGTGTTCGGTTCTCCTCTCTCACCAAACTCATGATAAGCTCCCCAGCGACAACCAGCACCTCCTTGTTTGCGAGAGCAACCGTCTTCCCTGTTTCCAGAGCTTTCATCGTTGGCTTCAAGCCAGCAAAGCCTACGAGAGAACTCACGACTAGATCCACATCCTCACGGCTGACAAGATCGAGGAACCCGCTCTCACCAGAAAAGACAGGGACAGAACCGTTCAGCATCGTTCTTGCCACGCCGGCCGCTGATTCATCCAGCACGCCTACTCCTTGCGGCTGAAATTCTTTCACTTGCTGACAAAGGAGGTCGACGTTGTTGTTTGTTGGAAGATAGGCGACGCGGAATAGTTCAGGGAAATTCGCGATGACCTCGAGACAACTTCTCCCGATTGAACCCGTCGAACCGAGGATGGCGATGTTCTTCATTGATGTTGATGAAACGGCTCAGTCTCAAGGTAAAGAAATATGCGAAGGAAGTCAAGAAATCGAAGGCAGTCGCATTGGGTTTGAAAGCAACGATTTTTTTCTATATATTGATTTTGTTTTCGATAGAAAGAAATGAACACGATTGAAAGCCCATCCGTGATTTGCGGCGTTCTCTTTGCTCTCATCATTTCCGCTACCGCGCTTGCACCTCCTACATGCGGGCAAGATTTTCCAGATGAGGCTGCGAGGCTGCGCCTTGCTCAGCAGTTTGAGCGATCCGGTCTGTACGAGAAAGCCGCACTTCTCTATGAAGAACTTTATGCGCGTGATCCACAGAACGCTCTGTATTTTGACGCGCTCCACCGAGTGTATATTCAGTTGAAAGAATATGAGAAAGCTCTTGGGCTTGTGCGGAAACGCCTGGAGCGACATCCTAATGATGTAATTCTTCTCAGCCTGCTTGGCGATGATTACTTCAAGTCCGGAAAGGAGGCAGAGGCTTTCACGGCGTGGGAACAAGCACTGGCCACCAATGAGAAAGACCAGAACGTTTATCTTCACATCTACAATGTCCTCATGCGAAATCGGCTTTTTGGAAAAAGCGCTGATGTTCTCCTCCGTGGAAGAAAAATGGTTGGGAATGACAACCTCTTCGTCTTCGAACTGGGATATGTGTACACCATCCTCGGAAACTATCATGAAGCGACAGTAGAGTACCTGAGGGCGCTAAAGGGAAACGACGGCCTACTGAGTTCAGTCGAGTCGAGGATGGCGCTCTATACTGAAAAACCAGAAGGACTGAATGCTGCCATTGAAACTGTCGGTGAGGAAGTACGGAAAGATCGGAAGCGAACCGTGGTCCAGCGACTTCTTGCATGGCTCTATCTCGAGGGAAAGCAGTTCGAGAACGCCTATGTCGTTTATCGAGAGATTGATGAATTGACCAAAGCGAATGGTCAGGAGCTGCTGGGTTTCGCTAACCAAGCATTGAAATCCAAGGCGCTCGAGGTTTCTTCGCGCGCTTTTAAGGACATTATAGAGCGATACCCGCAATCTCCACTACAGCCCATGGCGAAATTCGGGTATGCGCGTAGTCTTGAAGAGCAAACGGCCCTTATCGATAGCCTCTCTTTTGTGGAAGCCGGCCGCCCGCCAGTGGAAGCGGTTTCTGCTCACGAGACATTGCCTGCCTTCAACAGAGTGATCAGTCAATACGAAGAGATTGTTCGGAGCTACCCTCGCTCAGAGTACGCAATTCAGGCCCTGTATCAGATTGCGTCCATCAAGTTCGACCGCCTCTTTGATATCGACGGAGCCCTTCGTTCTCTGGATCAGATTGAGAAAGAATTCCCCAGTCATCGCATGATGCCCAGCATCGGATTAAAGGCGGGGGAAATCCTCTTGGCGAAGGGAGATCTTACAGAGTCTGCGGAGCAATTCATTCGGGTTGGGCAGAGTCCTCTCGCAAGCCCGGCGGAGAGGGATCAAGCTTTCTTTGCCCTTGCGGAGTTGGATTATTTTCAGGGTTCCTTCGACACTGCCCTGGCAAAGTTAGACCGTCTCATCGGCAATCTGAGGGCGGACATTACGAACGATGCTCTTCAGCTCCAGCAATTAATCAAGGAGCACCGTACGAGAGATGAATCAGGATTGAAAGAATACGCACGGGCAGGGTTTCTGGAGCGCCAGCGGAAATTCTCGGAAGCATCAGCACTGCTTGAACAGATCATCGGGGCGTCTTCAAATGCACCGATTGTTGACGATGCACTTTTGAACCTCGGCCAATTGCAGACGAGAATTGGAAACACGGCCCGGGCACTCGGTGTGTATGAAAAGCTTATCAACGAGCATCCAGAGAGCATCCTGCGAGACAAGGCCCAACTCGGCATCGCCGAAATCTATCAGTATGTTCTCAAGGACAAGCAAAAAGCGATCGCGGCATATCAGGAACTCCTCGAGAAGTACCCGAACTCTCTTTACCTCGATAATGTGAGAAAGCGTATCAGGGAGTTGAGAGGGGATAACCTTTAGTGAAGACGTTCGTATAGGAAGGTATCTGCAAATTGCTTTGGAGGTTCACAATGAAGCGATTCTCCACCTTAATTCTTGCTGTGGTTGTTGCATTAAGCAGCGTTTCGTCACTCTCAGCCCAACAGATTCTCGTGAGGGAACACACGCTCAAGAATGGATTGAAAATCTTACTCCAGGAAGATCACACTGTCCCAAGCATTTGCTTCTACATCTATTTCCGGGTCGGAAACCGAAACGAGCGTCCTGGCATCACGGGGATTTCGCATCTGTTCGAGCACATGATGTTCAATGGGTCTGCGAAATATCGACCGACAGAGTTTGACCGGATCATCGAAGAAGGCGGTGGTTATTCGAATGGTAGCACATGGAACGACTTCACGAACTACTGGGAGGAGTTTAACAGCGAGCTCTTCGAGAAAGTGCTCGACCTCGAGTCCGATCGGATGCGCGCATTGAGACTCGATACGGCGAATCTAGAACAGGAACGAGGTATCGTCAAGGAAGAGCGAAGGGTAAGCGTGGACAACAATGTGACGAACAAGATGGAAGAGGAATTGTACGCGACTGCCTTCGTTGCCCACATGTATCAGCACCCCGTCGTCGGGTGGATGGGGGATCTCGATAACATCACGCTGCAGGATGCAAAGGATTATTTCCGCACCTACTACGCTCCAAATAACGCAACGGTGATTATCACAGGGGACTTCCATACGGAGGACGCGATCAAGAAAATGGAGGCTTACTTTGGCGACCTGCCAAGACAAGAACCACCCAGGGCAGTGAACAATGCCGAGCCAGAGCAGCTCGGCGAAAGGCGTGCAGAAGTTCACAAGATTGCACAGTTACCAGCAGTGATGATCGGGTTCAAATCCGTCTCGGTGAGCGACAGCGACTACTATCCGCTTGAAGTTCTCGCCACAATTTTGTCCCGTGGGCAAAGTTCGCGCTTGTACAAACGACTAGTCTATGAAAAACAGATGGCTTCACAAGTCTCGGCTTCAGTGGATGATCGGGTCGACCCTGGATTGTTCACTTTCTACGTCCAGATGAAACCGGGAAAGACAACCGCCGAGGCAGAGAACGAGATCTACGCCATGCTGGAAGAAATCAAAACAGCGGGCGTTACGGATGAAGAATTGCAGAAAGCAAAGAACATCGCCCAAGCAGACTATGTACGGCGATTGAAAACAAATCAGGGACGAGCCTTTATCCTTGGGTACTATGAGACCGTCTATGGCGATTACAGGAAGTCATTCGAGGTCGTGCAGAACTATGAAAGGGTAAGCAAGGATGACCTCCAACGAGTAGCGAGAACGTATTTCACAGATCGAAAGCGGACAGTGATCACCCTCATTCCCGAAAAGCAAGAAACGTCTGAAGCCTCCTCTCAATAGTCTCATTGGAGTGTCAATATGAGATTTCCTCACCGAATCGTCTTCGTAATCTGGATCTTCTCTGTCGTTCTGGTGGTTGGGACTTCAACCACTCAAGCACAGAGAATCCAGATTCCTTCCTATACGAGAGAAATCCTTGACAACGGCCTGGTTGTCCTCCTGATGGAATATCACAAGCTTCCGCTTGTTCAGCTTCGGATGACAATTAAAGGCGGCACTTCTTACGACCCCAGCGGATATGAAGGATTGGGAACACTTACCGCGAGTCTGTTGCGCAAAGGGACAGCGACGAGAACGGCCACCCAAATCTCAGATGAAATTGATTTCATCGGCGGTACGCTCGCTGCCGGCGCGACCCTTGATTATTTCACTGTGACCTCGGAGGTTCTGAAGAAAGATGTCGATAAGGGTTTCGACCTCTTTTCTGATATCATTCTGCATCCGGCATTCTCGCCGGAAGAGATTGAACGCGAGCGGTCACAGAAGCTTGCCGGGATTGAGCAACTGAAAGAGAATCCGGGCGCCGTCGCTTCCGTCTATTTCAACAAAGTGATTTATGGTTCACACCCATACAGCAGGCAGTCGTTTGGGACCGTGGCCTCTCTGAAGAAAATCACTCGTGAGGATATCGAAAAATTCTATAACGAGGTGTTCATCCCGAATAATTCCATCCTCGCTGTCGTTGGCGACCTCGATACCAAAGAAATGCTGGAAAAGGTGAAACAGCACTTTGCTTCATGGCCCAAAAAGACCCCGAGAGAAGGAAAGCTCAATAAGCCGCAAATGTTCAAAGGTCGAAAAGTCTGGGTTCTCAACAAAGCGGATGCGACACAGACGCAGATTCGAATCGGAAACATTGGCGTGGAAAGGCGCCACCCGGACTACTTTGCCATCACGGTTGCCAACGGCGTATTCGGCGGGGGATTCACCTCTCGTCTCACGGAGGAGATTCGAGTACGGCGGAGTCTTACCTACGGGATCGGCAGCTCGTTTCCATCCAACCTTGCCGGAGGAAGCTACGTGATCTCTACGTTCACGAAGAACGCGACGACGCGGGAGATCATCGATGCGGCACTGGAGGAAGTGAAGAAGTTCCGCGACAGTGGTCCGACAGAGGAGGAACTACAGAAAGCTCAGAATTACATCGCAGGGGGATTCTCACGAAGTCTCCAGACCCCAGAAGCACTGGCAGCACAGATTAGTGATGTGGAATTTTACCGCTTGCCTCCAGACTACCTCGAAACCTATCTCGAAAAACTGAAAGCAGTCACGCTCCCCGAGGCGAAACGCGTGGTGAAGAAGTATTTCCATCATGATGATGTCATGATTGTTGTTCTGACGCCTGCAAAGGAGACGCGGGCGAGTCTTCAAACTCTCGGGGAAGTAGAACAACGGGAGTTTCAAGACGCGATCCAGTGATCTTGATTCGATGGGAGAGAAGAAATTGAAGACGATGAAATGGGTTTTCTACTTTGCGTTCTTTGCTGGATTGCTCGCAGGTTCTGCAAGCTACACGCAGGAGAGAATCCTTGTCCAGATGGATCTGAAACAGACGGATCATCTGAAAGCGTACGGGGTCGCGTACTGGGCACTGGAGCACGGCATCGAGGTTGACTGGTTGTTAAACTACCGTGGCGGCTCTTTCCTGATGGATTACCGTGATCTCGTTGCCACGGAGTGCAGAGTCCGCGGCGTTGCGTTTGAAGTGCTGAGCGGCTCCGATGCAGTGCGGCTCTACGCAGAGATCGCTGGCGAAGACAATAACATGGACGCGGTGCGACTGGAGAAGGCGCCAAAGATTGCAGTCTATGTTCCCCCGACCTTCAAACCGTGGGACGATGCCGTGACTCTTGCGCTGGAGTATGCAGAGATCCCCTACGACAAGGTGTGGGACGAAGAGGTCTTGGGTGGCAAGATCGCTCAATACGACTGGTTGCATCTGCACCATGAGGATTTCACCGGTCAGTACGGAAAGTTCTACCGGAACTATGGATCGTTCCCGTGGTACATCGATCAGCAGATTCTGTACGAAAAAGAAGCTCGCAGGCTTGGATATAAGAAAGTTTCCGAAGAGAAGAAAGCCGTTGCTCGCGCGATCAAGGATTATGTCGGCAACGGTGGATTCATGTTTGCCATGTGTTCGGCGACCGATAGCTACGATATTGCTCTCGCCGCAGAGAATACGGACATCTGCGATGTGATGTACGACGGCGATCCCCCGGATCGGGACGCCCAGAGTCGGCTGGACTATTCGAAGACATTCGCATTCGAGAACTTTACTCTGGAGACGAACCCGCTGATCTATGAATACTCCGACATCGACGTCCCGCCGAGCGAGCCGCTACCGTTCTGGGATCAAGCGACCGACTATTTCACCCTTTTCGAGTTTTCAGCGAAGTACGATCCTGTCCCAAGTATGCTCACACAGGATCACGTTTCCGTAGTCAAAGGTTTCATGGGACAGACAACAGGGTTCAAAAAGAGCTTGATCAAGAAAAACGTGGTGATACTGGCAGAGAAAGAGGGGATAGACCAAGTCAAGTACTTACACGGAAACTACGGCCGCGGGACGTTCACCTTCTACGCAGGCCACGATCCTGAAGACTACCAGCATGCTGTCGGCGATCCTCCGACAGACCTTTCACTTCACAAGAACTCCCCTGGCTACCGACTCATCCTCAACAATGTTCTCTTTCCCGCGGCAAAGAAGAAACAGCAGAAGACGTGATGCTTTTTTCACCTTGAAAATTCGATTGTCAGCGTCGAATATTCAAGGTATCTTTGGATGACGATTCACGCTTAGGGAAAAGCATATCCGTACTTCATGCGATGACAGACCTTTCTTTGAACAGATTGTACGTTGTACATGCCGGCAACGAGTCATTTCCCATGATGAAGAAAGTCATTGCCATTGGAGCGGATCGTCTGCTATAGGAGCTTGATCTGATTTCTTAATCTCACCCCATTGTTGCCTTGGACTTTCCCTGGGATATTGTGCCTGGACTGTCAATCCCTCACGTCAGAAGAACTCCCCCGGTTACCGAGTCATCCTGAACAGCGTGCTCTTCCCTGCTGCAAAGAAGAAGCAGGAGAAGACGTAGTAGCTGGGCACCGATCACTTGGCCACGAGCATTTTCTTGACCTGGACAGCACGGTCCGTGACCAACCTGTAGAAATAGACGCCGCTGGCGAGATGGGCGGCATCAAAGGGTACGGACTTCACTCCGGCATCCTGATAGGCATCCACCAGCGTTGCCATTTCCTGGCCGAGCAGATTATAGACTTTTAACGTCACATACGTAGCAGTTGGCAGCTCATAGCGGATTATGGTGGTTGGGTTAAAAGGATTCGGGTAGTTCACGAGAGCAATACGGGCGCCTGATCTAATCTCGGTCTCTGCCGTTGCTTGCTCTGACCTCAGCATCAGAGGCGCTTGACCTTCCAGGTACATCAACCATGAGGCCAGCTGGACAGCCTCGTCGTTTGGGTATTTCCCCTTTAGCTGAGCAAGGGCTTCCTGCGCGAGATGGTATTGTTTGCCATTCAGGTATAAAAAGAACAGATTCATCCTTCCATTTTTCTCGTGTACTGTCCCGGCAAAGTTCCGGATCAATAGATCGTTGATGCTTATTGCAGCACTGGGCTCACCGTCTGCCGCGAATGCATTTGCCAGCAGCCTGACCGTGCTCATTT
>JBBIJH010000015.1:30709-31051 GCA_037446075.1 Ignavibacteriales bacterium | reverse complement strand
CCGACGAAGCGTGACGGAGGTTGAGGCGGCTGACCCGATCCGGAAGAGGTTGGATTTGTTTCAGCTCTTTCCGTGGCTAAGGAAGTTTGTAGGGATGAGGAGCTTTCAATTCCTGCTGGTTCTTCCTAACTTAGGGCTTTTCTACCTCTTTCTGATTGCTGGTCTCTTCGGGTCTCCAATTGGAAACCGCAACATCATCATCGTGTTTGTCTGGATCCTTTGGTGGTTTCTGCTTATTACTTTGCTGGTACCATTTCTTTCGCGGGTATGGTGTGTCCTCTGCCCCTTTCCATTCTTCGGCGAGAGCTACCAGCGGCGCGCACTCATCAAGGTCCGCGTCGG
>JBBIJH010000015.1:12448-30699 GCA_037446075.1 Ignavibacteriales bacterium | reverse complement strand
ACACACTGTACGGGCTGAACAAGAAATGGCCTCGAAGCCTCAGCAATATCTGGATTCAGAACATCGGCTTTCTTGCTCTGGCTACATTCAGCGCTATGTTGGTTACTCGGCCCATCGTCAGTGTCGTGGTGCTCGGTGCTCTGTTCGTTCTGGCCACCGCGCTGTCAGTGGTGTATCAGCGGCGAGTCTTCTGTAACTATATCTGTCCCGTGAGTGGGTTTCTGGGTCTGTACTCTATGAGCTCCACGATTGAGCTTCGGGCGCGGAAGCCGGATGTCTGTTTGAGAGAGTGCAGGGAGAAGAACTGCGCGACGGGAAGCGAGCGGGGCTGGGCTTGCCCATGGTTTCTCTACATGGGAAAACTCGATCGCAACAACTACTGTGGACTCTGCATGGAATGTGTGAAGTCATGCCCGAACGACAACATCGGGCTGTTTGCGCGTCCACTTTTCTCCGATATGGCCATCAAAGGATATGACGAAGCGTGGAAAGCATTTATCATGTTGGCCCTTGCAATGGTCTACTCGGTTGTCCTGCTCGGGCCATGGGGGTTTATCAAAGACTGGGCAAATGTGAGCGAGACGAGTGAGTGGAGTGGCTTCTTGACATTCGCCGGAATCACGTGGGTTGCATCTCTGATCGCTTTTCCGGGTATCTGGGCAGGTGCGACATGGCTGGGGTCAATACTCTCTCGATCCAAAGGGATAAGGTGGAAAAAAATGTTCCTTGCCTACTCGTACATGCTCGTGCCACTGGGGCTGTTTGCTTGGGTGGCTTTCAGCTTTCCCCTCTTGATGGTGAACGGTTCGTATATCGTTTCGGTGATATCGGATCCGCTTGGCTGGGGGTGGAATCTTTTGGGAACAGCGCACATTCCGTTGACTCCATTCTATCCAGAGTTTGCTGTATACATCCAGATTATTCTCTTGCTCGTAGGTCTTGGCTTTGCGCTGAAAAAGGGATACGACGTCGGTAAAACCTTTTTCCAAGATGAAGGTCAGATCTTCCTGAGCCTCGTTCCCGTGGGGACTGTTTGTCTTGCTGTCACGATGTTGTTTCTCAAACTATTTGCTGGCTGAAAAAATGCGACCGATACGGATTTCTTCCTTTTTCAGGAATGCTTTTTTCCGCCTATCAGATGTGGGGAAGCAAGAGCAACTCGCTGTGGGGTGCACAGTGGCGGTTTTGCTTTTCATACCGCTGGGTGTCTGGTGGTATGAGACTCAACATATCCCAGCAGGGTATCCCGAGGGCGCAAAAATATTCACGTTGACAGGTGTCGCGTCGGAAGGGACGTGGACTGTGCAGGAAGTTGCCGGTTACAACTACTGGTGGAAGTCATTTCCTCGGGCAACCGTTTCCGTAGATCAAGGAGACGTCGTCGTGTTACGGTTGAAAAGTCCCGATGTAACTCATGTCTTCTATGCTCCAAGTCTCGGCATTGCACCCGTGACTGTAGAGCCAGGTCACGTCAAGGAAATCATCTTCAGGGCCGATGCAAGCGGTGGTCACCCATATTATTGCTTGTCGGTCTGCGGGGAATGTCATTTCTTCATGCAGGGGGAAATCGTCGTGGGAGAGAGAGATGCCTCTAAATCCGCGTCCTACAAAACTCAGCCCGCTTGTATCCATCTTGGGGCCGCTCCTGAAAGCAGTAGCCTTTACGAGAGAGGGGAATTTCTATTCAGGAAGATGGGCTGTATCGCTTGCCATGGCGAAGGAGGCCAGGGTGGAGTACCTAATCCAAACTACGTCAAAGGAACTGTTCCAGCTCTGAATAACCTTGCTCGCACATTGTCCCTCGTTGATGAAGAAGCAACCAAAGAGTTTCTGAAACTGATCGAGCAGGCGAAGTCTTTGGACGAGATGGCGGAGCTGGATGTTGACATCCCGCGGCTCAGGTTGGTGCTGGCAAAGTATGGAATTGTGAGAGATGTCATTCAGGAAGGAAGGTCGGCTGCCCGAGCGGACACGACTTCTTTTGACCCGCCACTGGAGATGCCTTCTTGGCATGCAAGGCTTTCCGACCGTGATATCGACGCTATAATTGTCTACCTGTTGAGGCAACCCTCATGGAAATCCAGCGAGGAATAGCACAGCCAAACCCGGAAAGCTTGGAACCTGAAGTCAGTTACCTTTGGTGCTACGTGTGCAAGCGCCATATCCGGTGTCACTTCCTCCCATCTGGAATGTGGCTGGTAGAATGTCCAAAATGCACAGGTGAATGCGGCACATGTCGTTGTGAACTGGTTGAGCTTTGCTTGGGCGGGGCTGGAGTTTTTCCTGAATTTTTCCCTTCTGTGAAGGAGTCTAACTCCAAGCCTCCCCCGTAGAGTAACGAGCAGGTCCTGATACAGGGGGAGGCAAAGTAGAAGAAGGATGGGAGGCGGAGAGCTTTCTGAAGTTTCTCCGCGAGGAAATTCGGCGGTAGTGGTTGGTTATACCGACGAGTGCTTTCAGATGGCTGAGAAGGATCGCGTTGATGTCCCACCAATTGAAGTTCGTCAATCTTGAGTGGCTCGATTCAAATTTTCCGTGCATGGCGGCGTGCCCGGTTCATACAGAAGCCGGTAGATACGTCGCTCTTATAGCGGAAGGTCGATATCGAGAGGCATACCACGTCGCTCGTCGGCCCAATCCGTTTGCATCCATTTGCGGCCGCATATGCGCTGCACCGTGTGAATCGACCTGCCGCCGCGGTGAGCTTGACCAGCCCATTGCCATGCGTGCTCTCAAGCGCTTTGTCTGCGAACGCTATGGCGTCGAAAGCATGGTGGACTTGGAAAAACTGAGAGAGGTTTTCGGGAAGACGGTGAGGAAAAATGGGATCAAAGTGGCTGTAATCGGTGCCGGACCTGCCGGCCTTTCCTGTGCTCACGATCTCGCATTGCTCGGCTATGAAGTGACAGTCTTCGAAGCCCAGTCGGTTGCAGGAGGAATGCTGCGGCTTGGTGTCCCTGAATACCGTCTTCCCCGCGAACTGATCCGTCTGGAGATCAACGCTGTTTTGAGTCTTGGTGTCGATTTGCAACTCAACAAAGCGATCGGCCGCGACTTTACGATCGCCGATTTGAAGCGCCAGGGTTACCGGGCTTTCTTCATTGCAATCGGGGCACACAAGAGCCGTGATTTGCGGATCGAGGGTGTGGAGCTTGATGGCGTTTTTCGCGCCGTGGACTTCTTGTTGAACGTGAATCTCGGCTATCGGGTCGAGTTAGGTAATAAGGTTATCGTTATCGGCGGCGGCAATGTGGCCATTGACGTCGCACGGACCGCGGCACGTCAGGAGCGTGTCGAAGTCGGACATGTTACGGAAGTTGCTGAAGCGTTGGATGTTGCCCGATCCGCCGTGCGCTTCGGTGCAAAGGAAGTGCACATGGTTTGCCTTGAAGACTGGCACGAGATGCCTGCGTCGAAGGATGAAATTGCCGAGGCGCTTGAAGAGCGCATTCAAATTCACACTCGGAAGGGCCCAAACCGAATCTTGGGAGAGTCCGGGAAGGTAGTCGGATTGGAGACGATTGATTGCACATCGGTCTTCGATGAGCAGGGGCGGTTCAATCCAAGATTTGCGTCCGGGACCGAGCAAATCATGGAAGCAGATACCGTCATCATGGCGATTGGGCAAAGCTCGGATCTAACGTGGATTCGGCAGGAGGATGGAATTGAAATCACGCCTCGGAACACGATCAAAGTGGATCCCCAGACTTTGGCTACGACTGCTCCGGGTATCTATGCAGGAGGTGATGTATCTTTTGGCCCTCGCAATGCTATTGATGCCATCGCGAACGGAAAAAAGGCGGCGCAGTCCATCCATCGGTACATCACGGGAGAGATCGCTAAGAATGTAGAACTCACCTTCCACGACCGTGAAGTCGAGATCGTCGTGTACGATACACGGCAGTATAAGCGTGCCTGGGGCTACGAACAATGGCAGCGAGTCCCCATCCCGACTCTTCCAATCGATCGCCGCATCGGTGTTGCGCAAGTCGAAGTTGGATATACGGAAGAGCAAGCAAGAAAAGAGGCCTCACGTTGTCTCCACTGCTGGGTCAATACGATTTTCGAGACTGGCGGGGAGGAGACGGGCACCGAATGCATCCTCTGCGGTGGCTGCGTTGATATTTGTCCTGAGAACTGCATTGACCTTGTGGCCTTCGACCGCGTTGATGTGGATGAGAGACTCCTCTCAGAATTGGAGGCGGAGTACGACGTATCGCTGCGCGGCGAGACTGAGGAGCTAGTCGGATCAGTGATGATTAAGGATGAAGATCGCTGCATCCGGTGCGGATTGTGTGCGATGAGATGTCCGGTTGGATGTATTACGATGGAGGGCTACGACGTGAAGGCAATGGAGTGGGTCTAGAATTCGGGGGGAGCAATGATCTCGATGGTTGAGAACCCCAGGAAGGCATTACGCCTTGGTTGTTGGTGGATATTTCTTCGATAAGGTGTGGAGTGCTCGCAGAAGATGAAGATGGTACATCATCTCAACATCGGGGAATTCCTCCCGAACAGACCTTTTGAGGGCTTCGTAGGTCTCCTTCGGAGTGTTCAAGGTAGCGGCAAGACGATCAGCATCAAAGAAAAGCTGTTGTACCATGGCTCCATCTCCTTTTTCCTCTTCTCAATTTACCGCCTCTTCTGTGAGAGCCAAAATGGATAATCACGAAAAACAACCAGACAGCGTTTCGCACCTGCGGGAAGAGAAAAGCGGGCTAGTTTCCCGCCGTTACTTTCTTGAAATCATCGGCACTGGTGCGATCGGAGTCGTGACAACTGGAAGCGTCGTGCTGACGGTGCAGTTTCTCTCTCCGAATGTGCTGCGGGAACCCTCAATGAAATTCACCGCCGGATCGACGCAGGACTTCCCGCCGGGTTCCGTGACGCTTAATAAAGAACAAAAGGTGTTCATTGTCCGAGCAAAAGAAGGATACTTCTACGCTATCTCCGCAGTGTGCACGCATCTCGGGTGTATTGCGAACTGGAAGTCCGAAGAGGGCATCATCGCATGTCCATGTCACGGAAGCAAGTTTGATCAGGAGGGAAGAGTTCTCGGAGGGCCGGCGCCACGCGCGTTGCCAAGATTCTCCGTGATGCTAAATGATGAAGGAGAATTGGTCGTAGACAAAGCACTAATTGTGGGGAATGATGTAATCCTGAAAGTCTGAGCGGAGGACCAAGATGGAACCCACTTTGGAGCAATACTGGGAGTCGGTCCAGAACAGAGTGTGCGCGAAGTGTATTGACAGCGACGCTCGTGGCAATTGTCTCCTGACCGGGGACGATCAGTGCGGACTGATTCTACATTTCCCGAAAATCGTCACAGCGGTTCTCTCCGTGAGGAGCGAGAGCCTGGATGCGTACATTGAGGCACTTCGCCGTAACGTCTGCGCTCAATGCAAGCACCAATCTCCCGATGGCTCCTGCATGTTCCGGAGAAGTGCAGACTGTGGACTTGATCGCTACTTTCCATTGGTCGTTGAAGCCATAGAGAATGTGCCAGCGGAACAGCAGAGCGCAGTTGGCCCTCTCGGTGAAAACCCAGAAGCGTTCGGTGATTAGTAGTGAAGATTCTTCTCAAGAAACTATTTGAATCCGAAGTCTGGCGATCGATCTTCCGGCATGGACTCCCGATATCGAATCGTACATGTGCCGAGACAATCTTCTATAATTTCTTTCTCCATGTTCATCCAACAAAAGTTCGGAAGCGCTCAATCAAATTCACATACACATGGGGTCTAGGCGGACTTTCTGTTGGGTTGTTCACCCTCCTCACCGTCACGGGAGCGCTGCTCATGCTCTATTACCGACCTTCGGTCCCGCAGGCGTATGCCGATATGAAGGATTTGCAATTCGTTGTCTCATCGGGGCAATTCCTGCGGAATATGCATCGGTGGTCGGCACACGCGATGGTAGCAATTGTATTCCTCCACATGTTGAGAGTTTTCTACACCGGCGCCTATCGACCTCCGAAGCAATTCAATTGGGTCGTTGGTGTCGTCCTCCTGATCCTGACAATCCTCCTCAGCTACACTGGCTATCTTTTACCGTGGGACCAATTGTCATTCTGGGGGATTTCCGTCGGCACAAACATGGTGCGGGCAATCCCCTTCGGGCTAGGTGATAGGATCTCCTTCCTCCTCCTTGGTGGGAATATCGTTGGTGAAAATGCCCTGATCCGGTTTTATGTCTTACACTGCTTCATTCTTCCAGTCCTGACGATGGTCCTCACGGGAATCCATTTCTGGAGGGTGAGAAAGGATGGAGGAGTTTGACAAATTGCGGAATGGGCGATTGCCGGTTTTCGATTGATCTCATTCCAGTCTCGCGCTGCAAGCTTGGCTTGTTAAGGGTACCATCAGAAGCCTAGTCATGGAAACAGAGAAAGATTTCGTTGTCGAACCAGCGACCGATGCCAAGAAAACCCCGAAGCGGGTCGCCTTTATTAAAGGCAGAACGGCGGCGAGAGTGAAGAGGGAAGACGAAGAGATAGTGATGACCGTACCGAACTTGGTCCTCAAGGAAATCATTGCCTTCGAGGCCATGGTGATTATCCTTGCGATTGTTTCGCTCGTCTTCGACGCACCGCTCGAGTGGATTGCCAATCCTGATCACACACCCAATCCAGCGAAGGCGCCGTGGTATTTCCTTGGCTTGCAAGAGCTTCTGCATTATTTCCCTCCAGTCGTGGGCGGAGTGATTCTACCGGCTCTGGGTATCATCGGGTTGATCGTGATCCCCTACTTTAAAATCAACATCAAAGGAGAGGGGCTGTGGAAGAACAATCCCAGGCGGACTTTCCTCCTGCTTGTTCTGTTTGTCAGCGTTGTCTCATGGATCCTTTGGTGGTTCAACGTCTATGCAATGCTTATCCCGACACTGATCGTCACCGTATTTATGCTTCTCCCCTATATGTTGAAGACTGATAGAGGATTCATCGGATGGCTCGGCGAGCGTCCGCTGCCGTGGTGGATCATGACGTGGTTCGTGATCATCATCGTGGTGTTGACGGCGATTGGCACGTTCTTCCGGGGGCCCGAGTGGAGCTGGACATGGCCCTGGGAAGGAATCTATTGAGATTTCGGATTTTTCATTTTGGATTGTGGATTGCAAAGCGTCCTGAATCTTCGGAGTGAAGCTCCGAAACTCCAATCTCGAACCCCAAATCGCGTATGCATAAGCTTAGAATATATTTTGCCGCCTCCAGCGTGGCCTTTCTGCTGGTGCTTGCGATTTCTCCGCTGAAAGATTTCTTCCGCGAGTGGAGGTTCTATCAGCATCGGTACAACAAATTGATTGCCAGCCTTCCCCAGAGGGTGAAACCGACCGAGATAGGGATCAAGCAGATTTGGATTCAGAAACTCGACCGCATTGACCGGTGCGTGACGTGCCATCTTGGTCTCAAAGAGCCGGCACTACGAGAAGCGAAGCAGCCGTTTCGGACTCATCCGAAAATCTACCATGACCCAGAAGAATTCGGTTGCACAACCTGCCACGAGGGACAAGGCCCCGCCACATCCTACAGCGAATCGGTCGGGAAGGTGAAGTACTGGGATAGACCGATTCTCCCCAGGGAATACATGGAGGCTTCCTGTGCCAAGTGCCACAAAGAAAAAGAAGTTCCCCATGCACCTGTTCTCGCGTTAGGCCGGCAGCTCATCGAACAATCGAATTGTGTTGCGTGCCATAAGATGGATGGGTATGGCAGACAGTGGGTCCCGAGCCTCGACGGTGTCGGATCAAAAGTAAATCGGGCCTGGCTGGTAGGTTGGCTGAAAAACCCCAAGAGGTATTTCTCGAACACCAGGATGCCGAATTTTCTTTTCACGGATGAAGACGTCGAGGTGCTTGCAGACTTCCTCATGACATTCAAAACTTTCCCAAACAATGTCGCGCTCGACCCCCTCCCTAAGAGCTTGACTACCCTGGAGGCTTCTCAAAGAGAAAAGCTCATCGAGCTTGGCTCCACCCGCTTCCGCGAAGCGCGCTGTATCAGTTGTCATCCGATCAACGGCAAAGGTGGATACGTAGCAACTGATCTCGGCAAAGTGGCCAGTAAGGCGAGCGCCCAGTGGCTTTACAATTACATCAAAACGCCGAAGCGCTTCCAGCCAGGTGTGGAGATGCCGAGATATCGGTTCAGTGAGGCAGAGCTCGCTGGTATTGTCGCTTACATTCAAAGCGAGTTTGTTGACTACGAGATGGAATCCACCGAGCGTCAAGCAGCCCACAAGCCGGATCCGGCGTACTATGAGAAAGGGTTAGCCCTTTTCAAGAAATACAACTGCAGCGGTTGCCACGAACTTGGGGGGATGAAGAAGGCCGAAGAGATGGGGCCAGAGCTGACGTTCATCGGAAGCAAGAAATTGTACGAGATCGATTTCGGCAAGTCGAACATCGAGCAGTCGCTCCCCACGTATCTCTTCACAAAATTAAAGGACCCCCGTGTCTTCTCCTCTGCCATGAAAATGCCGAGCTACGAGTTCACGGATGAAGAGGCACGAGCGATCACGGTGGCGCTGCTGGGCAACACGAGTGACCCAATTCCCGATGATCTCAAAGTGCAGCCTGCGCAAGTCGGTTCGTATAAACCACAAGGGGAGTTTGGGAAACTCGTGGACGACTTAGCATGCTTCGGCTGTCACAGCATGTTTGGCCGTGGCCGGTTGGTCGCAACTGATCTAACACTCGAGGCGAGTCAGGCCCAGAGAAAGTGGATTGAGGCTTACTTCAAAGTCCCTTACTCACTTCGGCCAATCATGACCGAGCGGATGCCCAACCTGTTTATCTCCGATGCTGAAATTAAGGTAGTCGCTGATTACATGGAAAAAGTGTTCATCGCAGACAGCCTGGAACGCCCGATCATGATCGACAACACGAAAGTAGCCAAGGGAAAAATTCTGTACTACGAGAAATATTCCTGTCAAGCGTGCCATCAGATTAATCTCAAAGGTGGATACGTCGGCCCCGCATTGGATAAAGTTGGATCAAGATTGAAAGCAGGCTGGATCTTTCACTGGCTAAGAAATCCGCAGGCTTTTAAACCGAAATCGATTGAACCTAACAACCGCTTAACGGATGAAGAGGCGGAAGCACTGACAGCATTCTTGATGACTTTACGGTGATGTGGAACTACTTGATGCGAAGTATCCAGATCGAATCTTGCGGAGCGTACTAATGAGAGTTCTGTCGTCGGCAATTTTGTCACTCTTTCTTCTTAGCTGTGCCAAAGATAACAACGATGCGAGCCAGTACCAACGGCAGGAAGCTCAACCTCCAGTCAGAGACGCCTCCCATGAGTCGGCATCCGTGAGAGAGCTTACATATGAGCAGCGGCAGGGTAAGTATCTGTATATGCGGTATTGTGCAGTCTGTCACGGCGAGGAAGGCAAAGGCGATGGGTTCAATGCTTTCAATCTCGATCCTAAGCCGAGAGATTTTACTGACTCTACGTACATGAAGGCGCTGAGTGACTTGCGTCTCACCGAGACAATCATTGAAGGTGGTCGGGGCGTGAACAAGTCTGCACTTATGCCTTCTTGGGGTGCGACGCTATCCAAAGATGAGATCCAGTATCTCATCCATTACCTCAGAACTCTCGGGACTGCCAGCCAGAGCGGTATGCCACAGGAAAACGATTAGTTGTCCAAACAAGAACGACTTCCACTTCTGAGCACTTCTTCGAACTCGTTGTCCAGCGTGAACTGAGCGCCTCGTTCTGTTGTTATATGATCTAGTCGAGCCTGAGATCTGGTAGGGGCCTCCATGCCCGGTCTCAATGCTGACTGGCGTGCACGAAGATGAGACGGATAGTTCTGAGCGTTCCCTAAGTACATAGATCGTTAGACAATATTTTTGAGGGGACGATTGACTTCATCGCCCGGATGGAGTATGTTATCCAGAGTGCACAAGCTGCGAATATCACCATAACAAGAACAAGAAAAGGGGAGATAAGGCCATGGTACGAAAAACCATCACGGCATTCTCAGGCGCACTGGTGACACTGCTGGCGGCGCTTGCCAACGGATGCAATGATTCATCCACAGAGCCCGTTACCACCGGACAGATCTCATTGTCTTCAAAGTATTCAACGGCTGCGGTTCTGAAGACTTCCATCTTCCCCTCCGCAGTCGACTCAATCAAAATCACTCGAGCTCGCTTCGTGATGAAGAAGATTGAGCTTGAGACTGCTTCGGATAGCGCAGAGTTTAAGACATCACCACTTGTGATCGAGCTCAATCTCACCGGTTCGGTTCAGACGGTTGGCGTTGCCAATGTCCCATTCGGAACATATCGGGAACTCGAGTTCAAAGTCCATCGTATCGATAGTTCCAACATCAGTGGATTATCTTCTGTCGAGAAGGCATCGTTTGCAGATTTCTTGGCCGGCGAGCGCTACAGCATTATTATTGAGGGGATTGTCTATACAGATGGGGGCACCGGTCAGGCTTTTGTCTTTCGGAGCAAAGTCGATGCCGAACAAGAGTACGACCTGAACCCGCCCTTGGTTGTATCGGAGGCGAACCCGACCGCAAATGTCACGATGGTTGTAAGCTCATTTGGGTGGTTCAGGGGCTCTGGAGGAACTCTCCTTGATCCCACGGATAGCAGAAACGAAAGCCAGATCGGAGAAAACCTGAAGGAGTCAATCAATGTTTACAAAGATGACGATCGGAATGGCGAGAAGGATTAGCTTCAAATCCTTGTTGGAGAAGTGAGATGAAGAAGCCTCAGCTGGAAGCAGTTGGGGCTCCTGTTCTCGGCGAGATAAGAAAGCCTCCATTTTTCACGGAGGCTTTGTCGTTAGTAGCGGGGGTGGGATTTGAACCCACGACCTTCGGGTTATGAGCCCGACGAGCTACCGCTGCTCCACCCCGCGATCGACGACTCAATATAGCAAATCATGCGCCCATAGTCAAGAACTCGGCACCGATCTCGTCACTTCAGCCACCTTTCTTTCCGGTACCATTCGAGGGTCTCTCTCATACCCTCGAGCAGTGGAATCCGGGCTGCGAAACCAAGCTCGCGCTTGCTCTTACTCACGTCGCAACTCCAGTCCTGCTGTGCCAGTTCTTTTGCTTTCTCAAAACTGAACACCGCCGGTTCTCCGGTGATATATGAGAGGGGTTCGGCGACGGCGGCAACGACATAGATGGAAAAATTCGGAATCACCCACTTTTTCACATTCTTGCCTGCAATCTGAGTTGCGATGGAAAAGAGGTCTTTCCATGTGGGACAGGTGTCGTTTCCCAGGAAGTACGTCTCACCAATCGCCCGATCGTTGGTCGCGGCGAGCACGATCCCCTCTACGAGATCCTGCACATGAATTAGCGCGACGCGCTTAGACTCAGAACCGACGATGGGAAGCAAACCATAGTGGACCAGTTTGAAAAACGAGAATGTGTCCCGGTCGCGGGGACCATAAACCGCCACTGGTCTGATAATCGTGATAGGCAATTTGTCGAGGAACTCTCTACAGACTTTTTCTGCTTCTTTCTTACTTCTTCCGTAAACATCGACGGGGTTCAAGGGACTGGTTTCATCAACCGGGGAGTCATTCATGCTTGGACCCACTGCCGCTTGACTGCTTACGTGGACGAAGCGCTTGACGGAGTGCCCGAAACGGACTGTTGCCTCCAGAAACCGGCGGGTAGCATCAACATTTCCCTTCCAGTAGTCCCGCTTGTCGCGTGCTTTTGTAACTCCGGCAGCGTGATAGACGGCTGCGATATCCTGAAGAGCCTCTTTGAGGGTCTCGAGGCGGAAGAAATCCCCGACGATGATTTCGACATCAAGCTTCCTAAGCCAATCGATCCTGCTCGTGCTCCGGACGAGGCACCGAACCTGATCGCCTTGTCGAACCAGATGCTCAACGAGATGACTCCCGATGAAGCCTGTGGCCCCCGTGACGAGCGCTTTCACCTCGATTTCCTCGTTCTTCCACCCGAATTTTTTGTTTGACTTTTATGCGCATAGCGATTATATTCAAAAAAAATCGGAGAGTCAATCCTCACTGCTCCTTCGTATTTCTGACCGCCAATATCATTTCTGACTGCACGTTGGAGGTTTCATGTCACCTTGGCTTTCGGGGTTTAATGCTGCTGCATGGAAAAGGGGAATGAATCAACTCGCCACCGCCATGCGAGGTCGATTTAGCTGGTGGCCACGCGCGGAAACCGAGACATTAGAAGAAGAACCTGTCGTTGAGAAGATTCCGTTCGAAGAGGCTCCGACGGACGGGAAGCCCAGAGACATCTTCGACAAGTGTCGTGCGTTCACGCGGGCGGATGAGGTTCGTGCGATGGGTCTTTATCCCTACTTCAAGGCGATTGAGGAGAACGATGGCCCCGTTGTCCGGATCGAAGGACGGCGCGTGATCATGGCGGGCTCTAACAATTACCTCGGGCTCACGACGGATCCCAGAGTCAAGCAGGCTTCGATCGAAGCGGTGAAAAGATATGGCACCGGTTGTTCTGGTTCCCGGTACCTGAATGGAACCCTTGATCTGCACAATCGACTCGAGGCCGAGCTTGCGGAATTCCTTGGGATGGAAGCATGCCTTCTCTTTAGCACTGGGTACCAGACAAACCAAGGCGTGATCTCAACTCTCGTTCAGAAGGGAGAGTACGTGTTTACTGATAAGGAGAACCATGCCAGTATCGTCGTAGGCACTCTGATCGCGAAAGGGGTGCAAGGTGAAGTCGTTCGGTATCGACACAATGATATGCGTGATCTCGAGCGGCATCTGAGCCGTTCTCCGCGACAAGCAGCAAAGCTCATCGTTACAGACGGAGTCTTCAGCATGTCCGGTGATATCGTCAATCTCCCGGGTCTCGTGGTTTCCGCGAAAAAACATAATGCGAGAGTGATGGTGGACGATGCTCATGGCATTGGCGTCTTGGGCAACGGCGGACGTGGCACAGTGAGTCACTTCAAGCTCGATGGCCAGGTTGATATGATTATGGGGACTTTCAGCAAGACGTTTGCAGCTCTCGGCGGGTTTGTGGTTGCTGAGCGCTCCGTCATCGAGTATATTAAGCACCATGCGTCTGCTTTGATCTTCAGCGCCAGTATGACCCCGGCGTCCGTGGCAGCGGTGCTTGCCTCTCTCCAAATTCTGAAAGAGGAGCCCGAACGAATCCAACGGCTTCACTACAACGCAGAGAAGGTCCGTCGCGGATTGACGGCGATGGGTTTCCGTGTTCTTCCTGGTAAGACAGCTGTCGTCCCTGTCGTTATCGGGGACGATCTGAAAACCTTCCTCTTCTGGCGAGAGCTTTTCGAAGCAGGAGTGTACGTCAACGCGGTCATCAGTCCCGCCGTTCCACCGGGGATGCAGCTGCTTCGCACGAGCTTCATGGCTACCCACGAGGATTCACACCTTGATCAAATCCTTGAGGTGTTCCAGAGGGTGGGTAAGGAACTCGGGATTATCAACTAACACGTGCGATTTCCCCTCAACCAACTATCGGTATTGTCTTTCGTGGAAGCTGGCATTACCTGTCCCGAAAAGGCGCGGCGAGTTCTGGGGAGACTGAGATGAGTGTAGTTGCAGTGCGGACAGTGCGCGGCAGGAAAGATCTTCTGCGGTTCATCAAATTGCCATGGAAGATTCATGCAGGAAATCCCCACTGGGTTCCCCCACTGATCCTCGAGAGAAAAAGACTTCTCGACCGCAGAAAGAATCCCTTCTTCAAGCATGCTGAGGTAGAGATTTTTATCGCAGAGAGAGAAGGGGAACTCGTGGGCCGCATTGCCGCGATTGTCGACCATCTCTACAATTCCTTTCATCAAGAGAAGGTTGGGTTCTTCGGGTTCTTCGAATCGATCAATGACGCTGCCGTGAGCACGGCTCTCTTTGACGCTGTGCGGGCTTGGTTGAAATCGAAAGCTCTCGCTTCGATGCAAGGACCCACAAATCCCTCGATGAACGACGAGATTGGCCTGCTCATCGACGGTTTTCATGACAGCCCCTCTATCATGTTACCCTACAACCCTCCTTATTACGCAGACTTATGCGAGAGTTACGGACTGAAGAAAGTGATGGACTTATACTGCTATTCCCTCATGAAAGATTCGATGGAGCATAGCAGGGTTGATCATCTCGCGGAGCTTATCCGTCGACGCAACTCAGTACAAATCCGCACACTGGATCTGAAGAACTTTCGACGAGAAGTTGAGAGGGTGAAGGAGATTTATAATAGAGCATGGGAAAAGAATTGGGGATTTGTACCCCTGACAGAAGAAGAAATCGACAATCTCGCCGAGAATCTGAAGCCAATCTTGGACCCCGACTTGGCTCTTTTTGCAGAGGTCAGCGGGAAAAGCGTGGGGTTCGCACTGGCGCTTCCGGATTTTAATCAGGTGCTGAAGAAAATCCCGACGGGGCGGTTATTCCCGTTGGGTTGGCTTCAAGTACTTCGGTATCGGTCGAAGATTGATCGGATCCGTCTGTTCGCGGCGGGGATTCTCCCGGAATACCAGAAACGTGGAATTGACGCCCTCTTCTATTCCGAGCTTTTCCATCGTGGAACATCAAAGGGCATCGAGGTAGGGGAAGCGGGCTGGGTCCTCGAAATCAACACGATGATGAATAGTGGCCTCGAAGCGCTGAACGCAAAACGGTGCAGAACCTATCGCATGTATGAAATGAGCCTATCGTAGGTTGATTGTCTTCACGGAGGCTCTCACTGTCCATCCACCTCTCAGGTACATTTATGGCGGCAAAGAAAGTGGAAAAAATCTGGATGAATGGAAAACTCGTGAACTGGGAAGATGCGAAGATCCACATTCTCTCTCACGTGATCCATTATGGGTCCAGCTGGTTCGAAGGGATACGCTGTTACAATACAGCGAGAGGCCCGGCGATTTTCCGGCTGGATGCACATCTCGATCGGCTTTTTGGATCGTTGAGAATCTACAGAACGGAACCGCGTTACAGTCGAGAGGAGCTCCAGAAGGCGATTCTGGATACTATCCGTGCGAATAAACTGAAAGCATGCTACATTCGCCCCATTGTCTATCGGGGTTACGGCGAGGTCGGTGTGAATCCGCTTCCCTGTCCCGTTGAGACCGCTGTTGCAGTGTGGGAGTGGGGGAGTTACCTCGGGCCCGACGCGCTGGAAAAGGGGATCGACGTGTGCGTTTCGACATGGCAGAGGCCTGCACCGAACACGTTCCCAACAATGGCGAAAGCTGGGGGAAACTATCTCAGCTCTCAGTTAATCAAGCTCGAAGCGCTGGCTCAGGGTTACGTGGAAGCCATTGCCCTGGATTACTTCGGGAATGTAAGCGAGGGAAGCGGCGAGAATCTCTTCTTGATCAAGGATGGGATTGTCTATACTCCTCCGTTATATTCCGCCATTCTCCCCGGTGTGACCCGGAGTGCTGTTAAAGTTCTGGCGAGGGACCTCGGTTATGAAGTTGTGGAGGCCAACCTACCTCGCGAGATGCTTTATATCGCCGATGAGCTTTTCTTCTGCGGGACTGCGGCGGAGATCACGCCAATCCGTTCTGTTGATAAGGTGAAGATTGGGAATGGAAAACCGGGACCGGTGACTAGAAAACTCCAGAGGGCGTTCTTTGAGGTAGTTCATGAGGCGAAGGACAAATACGGATGGCTCACTTTCGTGTACGATTAAACGATGGTGAGGATAGTTCCGAATTGCGTGGCAGAGGTCCTCGAATTCCGCTGGAAAGGAAACGGGAGAAGCAACGCCCAGTTCGGGAAATCCATTTAATGGATCAATCAGAGAACTTCACTCCCACGACCCCTATCCCCGCAGCCTACTTCCCGAGTTCTTCAAGATGTGCCTCGCTCCTGCCGGTGGATGTAGAGAGGTGAAGGTTGTTTTCGGTTTCATCTGCGTGCATCCCTTAGATTTTATTGAGGTCTGCAGTATGAGGGGCTGGAGTGAGTACCGGCGGATGATCGATGTTACCACGCTCTTTGTAGATTCTTATCGGGAAATCATTTTTACTCTTGTTAGTTTAGGGATTTTTTTTAAGTTTCATTGGTTGGTACGAAGTTTGAACCCCCTCATGCCGTGCAGCTCTGGGGAGGAGTGCACGATGTCCCTGGATGAAAAACTCCTCGTAATGGAACCAGAATGAGACCGAAGAAGGCAATCTTCCTCCTCGGCGTCCTAATCAGCGCCCTGCTCCTGCACAACCAATCCCATTTGATTGCCCAGGAGGGCATGAAAGGGATCGCCGACCCTCGCTCCACGCTTAAGACTCTGAGAGATTCTCTCAAGATCGTGGACGAAGACATCCGCCTGCTTCAGCACATCCTCGAATCCGCAACGACGGACCGCAGACTGATTCAACACACTGCGGCCAAGTCATGGGTCATCAGTAACCCGGAACTTCGTGATTCCGTATTCTATGCTTTTGTTGCGGCGGACTCCTCCGTGCAATCTGAAGCTGGCGCAGAAGCAGAAGTCTTGGCGACAGAGGCGGGCGATCTTATCGAGGTTCGTTTCGGCACAGCGGTCTTCAAAGGGGTGTTGCTGAAAGAAGCCCTCAGAAAGTCTGGGGACGACCAACTCTACGAGCGGGTGGCCCAGAGTTACAGGTATTCAAAACATATTGAAATGAGGGACCCCTCATTTAGGTTGCCGACGAGGTTTGAAGATGACTTCACGCCCTATGATAAACTGCTGGAAGAGTTCTCACCAGTCACAATTCACAGAAACCCGGACCCCGAGAAGGCCAAGCTTGACCTTTCGCTGTACGGCCTGATTTTTAGGGTCGGGCCTAATTGGGGGGGAGAGCTCCGGGTCGGATGTGACGAGATTGGTTTTCCATTCTGGACATCGGGGAAAACGATGATCATGGCGACCTATAAGAGGATTAAGTTTGGAATCGAGATGCCTTTCACGGCGGGCCTCCGTTCAGACAAGACCTTTCCTCCGTTCCCGATTCAGAGTCGCAAACTAAATGGTACGCGAGGAATGGTCGGAGAATTTGATTTTGGACCGATTGGGGGTTTGCTCTCCTTCACGCGTTTGACAGACCTGGACACTCGCGCGCTAACGGATCCCGACGATTTCGCATATGTCTCGAGTATTGTCCAAGGATACTACTCTTTCGGTATCTCTCTGAGCCCCGCGGATCTCATACGTGTAAAGGTTGGTCTCGGATATCACCGCGTTCTCGAGGCTCGTTTGGAGAAAGCGAATAGGGATTCTCTTGACGCGAGGCCGGAGGAAAGAATCGTTGAAGTAGCAAAACATATCTATCCCAGCCCATTTGTGAAGATCGAGTATTTGAACAAGAGCGCCACTCAAAAATTCGGGGGCAGTCTCCAGTACTATGATTACGCTGTCCTTGTCACTGGTTGGTTGGAAATCGTGCGGAATGTGCTAAGTCTTGAAATGAAGTATGCAATGCCGCTTCTTCGAGATTCACGGAAATGGGAGAACAAAAGCTTTGTGATCATCTCTCCTCGGCTTCGCGTGACCATCTGAAGACGATTGAGTCAAGGATTGACAACAGAGATTAATATGGCCCCGAGGACAGTTCGTAGTTCCCCGTTAATCCGTTTTGCCACAAGCTTTCTGTTCGTCTTGGCGGCAATCGGGTGGAATATTAAATCGTGGGCCCAATCTCCTTCCTCTGATTCGGTTAGTGTCCTCAGGTCCCATCTTGAACAAAGAAAGGGAGACAAGGCACGCTTAGAGAGAATCCTCCAGTCTCTTGATGTTGTCGACAGCGTCTATCGAGCCCATTTCCCGGCTTGGGTCGTTCTTGATGAAGACCTCAGGCAGCGGATCTACAGAGTCTTCCGTGCAAGACATGCGGATCTTCCTCATGATACCTCCGTGACGGTGGTGACGAATCCGGATATGAATGAGATCCTTCAGATCTCCATTGGCCCCACGACAATGGGACCCCTGGAGACCCACACAGTACTCAACGATTCACTCCGGAGGGAGATTCTATCGGCTAAATATTACTTGAAGCGCCTCGAACCGGCACCACTGAGACAGCGGAAGACGCTCCTCTTTGGGGCAAGGCCCCGCGTTGTTTCAATGGATGCTTCTCTCTTTGGCGGTTCTCTCCTCTTCGGGAGGGGCTGGGGAGTTGAGTTGAAGATAGGGCATGATGAAATTGGATACCCTTTCTGGTCGTCGGGGACTGCTCGAGTGATGGCAGTATTCGATCAATTGAAGCTTGGCGTGATGATCCCTCTTAACTTTGGCAGGAAAGAGCCGCGGATTCTTGAACCCCTGGCTATCCGGCCG